>JAZBOH010000167.1:0-43070 GCA_036351055.1 Lysobacterales bacterium | reverse complement strand
GGTGATTGCGATGCGCCAGCGGCGGTTGGGCGGTGGACCAAAGCGAAGTGAATCGGCGGAAGCCACGATTCCACTGGCTGCCACGGTGACTGGTTGGTCCCGTGCTTCCAGGCGCTCCCATTGCTGGGCCTGCAGCAACCCTGATAGACCAAGCAAGGCCAGCAACAAACCGGGACGCCTCATTCCGGGGAATCCTCGCCTATTACTTCGCCGAGAACACTCATCCCGGGCATGATGTCATCGGGAACCAATTCTACGGGTCGTGCATAGGCTTCGAAATACCCGCCGGCGCTCCAGTCCTCTTTCTCTTCCGCCTGGTTCGAAGTCCAGCTGATTTCTGCCTCGAAAGGCTGCGAGCCCTGGGCATCGGCCATGACCGTGACCTTCTGGCCCAGTTGTACGCGCAGGAAATCTGCTTCGTGCACCCAGAACCTCAACTGCAGATCCTCGCGGCTGGCGATCGAGGCAATCTGGAAACCGCTGTACAGGGTCTCACCGGGAAATACTTTTTTGCCCGTCCAGGGATTCTCACCATAGATGACAAAGCCTGGTTTGCTGGCCCGCATCTCGACCGCTTCGAGAGCGCGGCTTATCCGCCTGTAAAGGGATTCCGCCTTTGCAATCTCGAGGTCTGTTTCAGCCTTGACATCACGCATCTCGGCCTGCCGGTTGAGCAGGTCGGCCGCGGCGCGCACCTGCGCTTTTTGCGCTGTCTCCAGGGTCAACTGGTATCGCTCGTAGTCCAGGCGGGGAATCGTGGACTCCGGGATCACGGCATCCAGTTCCGCCAGCCTGACTTCCGACTCGGCCCGCGCCAGCGCACTCTCGGCGTCCAGGATCAGTAACTTCAGCTCATCGATTCGACGTGTCGCAGACAACCGGGTTTTCTGCAAGTCGGTCCGTGTCTGCTCTTCCTGCGCAATCAGGTCGCCGGGTTCGATCCGCACGACCAGGTCACCGACCGCCACTTCGCTACCCTCCTGCGCCATCCACTCGACCTGGCGCTGCCAGGCACCCGGCAGGGATGGCATTTCGATGGTCTGTGCGTTGACGTCTTCGACGATTCCGGTCAACAAGGGGCCTGCCTGCAAGGGACCACACAGTGCTGCCGCCAGGGTGATACTAATGACGGGTCGTATCATCTTCGATCCTCCCGTCACGCATGCGGATCAGGCGCCGTGCATTGGCAGCAATTTCATCTTCGTGTGTGACCATCAGGATGGTCTGGCCACGGCCGTTCAAGTCGGTGAAGAGTGCCATGATTTCTTCGGAGGTACGGCTGTCCAGGTTGCCGGTCGGCTCATCCGCCAGCAACAGGGGGGGATCGTTAATCATGGAGCGTGCGATGGCCACGCGTTGACGTTGTCCACCGGACAACTGGTTGGGTTTATGGTCCATGCGGTCAGAAAGGCTGAGGCGTTCGAGCAGATCCTCGGCGCGGTGTTTTGCAACGGACAGGTCCGTGTCGCTGTAACGCAGCGGCAACATGACGTTTTCCAGCGCGGTCAGGCGCGGCAGCAGGTGAAAGCTCTGGAAGACAAAGCCGATGTGCTGGTTGCGGATCTGCGACAGCTCAGCGTCATCGAGCTTGTCTACTTCCTGTTCCAGCAGGTGGTAGTGGCCATCATCCGGCGTATCGAGGCAACCTAGAATATTCATCAGCGTGGATTTGCCCGAACCCGACGGCCCCATGACCGCGACGAACTCCCCTTCGGCGATATGCAGGTCCACCTGGTCGAGTGCATGCACCCAGGTGTCGCCCACGTGAAATCTTCGGCATAGCTGCTGAGTACTGATCATCCCCTACAGACCAGCGAGGTCGAGAACAGTTCCCGGCACGGGGACGTGCACCTCCGCACCACAGCGGTCTTCCAGGTATTCGCGGAATGCCAGTTGAGAGTCGACCTCACCGTGCACCAGGTACACGGGCGGGCGGTTTTCCATGTGCTCGTACCAGCGCGCCAGGTCGTCCTGGTCACCGTGTGCCGACAGGCCGCCAACGGTGTGCACGGAGGCGTTGACCGGAATCTCCCTGCCATAGATTCGTACCGATTTCTCCCCGTTTACCAGGCGCCTTCCCAGTGAGCCGCGGGCCTGGTAGCCGACGATCAATACCTGGGTCTCCGAGCGTTCGAGGTTATGTTTCAGGTGATGAATAATGCGGCCACCGTTGCACATACCGCTGCCCGCGATGACCACGGCTCCGGAACGGATACGGTTGATGGCCATCGACTCATCGGTATCGCGGCTCAGGACCAGGTTGGGCAGCAGGGGCATGCCGCCATTTTCAATCCGCAGTCGCGTCGCTTCCTCATCGTACAGGTGGGTGTATTCCCAGTAGACTTTTGAAGCTTCAATGGCCATCGGGCTGTCGAGAAATACCTGGAAGCGGTCCATGCCCCACTCTTCGTGGTATTTACCCATCTGGTACAGAATTTCCTGGCTACGGCCGATGGAAAATGCCGGGATCAGGATGTTTCCCACGTTGCTGCGGTCCGAAGTAAAAATTTCGGCCAGCTCCTTGATGGTCTCTTCGCGGTCACGGTGGCGACGGGCGCCGTAGGTACTTTCCATCAGGACCACATCGGCACGGTTGATCGGATCCGGGTCACGCAGGATCGGTGTATCGTACTGCCCGAGGTCACCTGAAAATACGACCTTGCGTTCGATATCACCCTCCCTTACCCATATTTCCACCGCGCAGGAGCCAAGGATATGGCCGGCGTCCATGAAACGGACCGTGACCCCCGGAATCACCTCGAACTTCTCGCGGTATTTCCGGCCCTGCAACTGCCGCATGACTTCCTCACCCTCCTTGAGGGTATACAGCGGTTTGACCTTTTTCCCAACCTTGCGGCTGCGGTACTCCGCATCGCGTTCGGCCAGGTGGGCCGCATCGGCCAGCAATATGGCCGTCAGCTCGCAGGTCGCTTCCTGCGCAAAAACCGGCCCGTGATAGCCGCGTTTGACCAGCAGGGGCAGGCGTCCGCAATGGTCCAGGTGCGCATGGCTGAGTACCACCGCATCGATTTTAGACGCGTCGAAAGGAAACGGGTCGCGGTTGCGATCCTCATCTTTGCGACTGCCCTGGATCATGCCGCAATCGAGCAGTACTTTTCGCCCGCCCACGTGCAGAATGTGGCAGGAACCGGTCACTTCGCCTGCGGCGCCAAAAAACTCGAGTTTCATGCTTCGTCTACCGTTTGGTGTATGCAAAAAAGTATACCGCATCGCAGCGGAAAGGCTGCCCCGGAAATGCCCCGGGATACCGGGGAAAAACTTAAAAAAAACCGCGGATTCCGAAGAACCCGCGGCTTTTCAGTGACTCAATTTAAGACTATTTCACACCATGCATCAGCTTGTTCACCAGCGGAGCGACGACCAGGTAGAAAATGCCGAAGCCGAGACCAACCAGGAACAGCATCCAGTAGGTGTCCGCGTACTGGCTGATCGTTGCGCCAACGGCCGGGCCGTGCGCTCCAGCGGCTGTACCACCCGAGGCGATTGCGGCAATGATGCCGGCCACGTACTGGGCCATGGCGATGGACAGGAACCAGCCGCCCATGGCCATACCGGTTTCCTTTTCAGCAGCCAGCTTGGTCACCATGGAGAGCCCGATCGGCGACAGGCAAAGTTCGCCGGTGGTGTGCAGCAGGTAACAGAAAGCCAGGAAGAACCACGGCACGAGGCCAGCAGCATTCTGGAAATTGTTGATAGCAAACACGAGCACCAGGAAGCCCAGGGCAACCTGAATCAGGCCCAGGGCAAACTTGCGCGGGATGGACGGGTTGATATTGCGCTTGTCCAACCACGGCCAGATCATTGCAAACAGGGGTGCAAACAGCAGGATATACAGAGGATTCAACGACTGGAAGACACCAAAACCACCTGCTTGCCAGGCTTCCATGCTGCCCCAAACCGGCGTTACGAACTCACGCGCGAAGAAGTTCATGGAACTGCCTGCCTGCTCGAACAGGGCCCAGAAACAGGCGTTGGCCACGAACAGGATCAGCATCGCGATATAGCGTTGCAACTGGACCTTGTCGCCACTTCGGATTCCCGAAATGACGAAATAGGACATCAACCCGACCATGATACCCACCAGCAGGAAGCCGAGGATCGTGCTCTCGGAAAGCAGGAAGTAAACGCCGACAGCCATCAACAGGGCGCCGATGCCCACGATGAAAAACATGCCCCAGCCTTCTTTGCCTTCGGCCGGCTTACCGACGTGCCCCAGCGAGCGCTTGGCCACTTCCAGGAACAGGGTGGACAGAACCATGCCAATTGCTGCGGCAAAGAAACCCCACTTCATGCCGAATTGCACGCCGATCCATGATGCGGTGATAAACGGTGCGATAAAGGCGCCGAGGTTGATACTCATGTAAAACACGGTGAAACCGGAATCGCGGCGCACGTCACCGGGTGCGTACAGCTTGCCGATCATGGTCGAGATATTCGGTTTAAACAGGCCGTTACCGGCAACAATCAGCGACAATCCGACCAGGAACCAGGTCAGGTCCTCGACCAGCAGAACGAACAGGCCTGCCGCCATGATGATGGCGCCAAGAAGAATGGACCGTTGATAGCCCAGCACGTGATCGGCGATATAGCCGCCGATAATGCCGGTGGCGTACACCATGGCCGCATAGCCACCGTAGACCAGGCTGGCCTGCGCATTGGCTTCGGCGCCCAGGTGGCCAAAAAATGTCGTGGCGACATAAACAGCCAGCAGTGCACGCATGCCGTAAAAGGAAAAGCGCTCCCACATCTCGACATTGGAAAGTTGCCACAGCGCGGTGGGGTGGCCCATGAATTCGCCAGGCGGGATGTCCGGCCGGCCGTTGGTTTCAGTTTGGGTATTCACTCGTTGTCTCCGAGTTCCGTTTAAAGTGGCGAAAGCATAACAGACCAATCAGGCCTTGTGGCTATAATGAAATGAAAGCCAGCTTCACAAGGGAACAAAATGAATCAGCAATCCGTACAGAAATTCATCGACGAAATGTGGAATGACTCCATCGTTCCGGAACTCGTGGAATACATCAAAATTCCGGCCAAATCGCCGGCATTCGATCCCGACTGGGACAAAAACGGGTACATCGAAGAAGCTACCCAACAGATTTACAGCTGGTGCAAACAGCAGGACATCAAGGGTATGAGCTGCGAAATCGTTCGCCTGCCCGGGCGGACACCGCTTATTTTCATGGATATCCCGGGCGATAACGACGATACCATCCTGATGTACGGTCACCTGGACAAGCAACCCGAGATGACCGGCTGGGCCGACGACCTCGGCCCCTGGAAACCGGTGATCCGTGAAGACAAGCTGTACGGGCGCGGTGGCGCCGACGACGGTTATGCCGCCTATGCCTCCCTGACCGCGATCATGGCCCTGCAACGCGAGGGGGTTCCCCATGCGCGCTGCGTGGTGATTGTCGAGGCCTGTGAAGAATCCGGCAGCTTCGACCTGCCGCACTATATCGATCACCTGAAAGAACGCATCGGAACGCCTTCCCTGGTCGTCTGCCTGGACTCGGGCGCCGGCAACTACGAACAGATGTGGCTGACCGTTTCCCTGCGCGGTATGGCCGCCGGTACGCTGAGCGCAGACGTGCTGCGCGAAGGTGTGCATTCCGGTTACGCTTCCGGTGTCGTTCCCTCCAGTTTCCGCGTGCTGCGGCAACTGCTCAGCCGGTTGGAGGATGAAAACACCGGGCGCGTCGTGCCCGAATACCTGCAGGCGGAGATTCCGGCCCAGCGCCTGCGCCAGAGCCAGCGCATGGCCGATGCGCTCGGCGACGGTGTATTCCAGGCCTATCCGTTTTGCGAGGGCGTACAGCCCCAGGCGGAAAACAACCTCGAGCGCATCCTGAACCGCACCTGGCGGCCGGCGCTCTCCGTAACGGGCGCCGAGGGACTGCCGGCGCTTGAAGCTGCCGGGAACGTGCTGCGTCCGCACACGGCGCTGAAGCTGTCGATGCGCCTGCCGCCCACCGTGGACGGCGATGAAGTCACGCGGCTGATAAAGCAGACCCTGGAAGCAGATCCGCCGCAAAACGCGCAGGTCCGTTTCGAAACCGACCACGCGGCTTCGGGCTGGAACGCACCGGATATCGCCCCCTGGCTCGAAGACTCCCTGCAAAAGGCTTCGCTGGCTGCCTACGGCCAGGACGTGATGTACATGGGCGAGGGCGGCACCATTCCCTTCATGGCCATGCTGGGCGAGTTTTTCCCGCAGGCGCAATTCGTGATCACCGGCGTGCTGGGCCCGAACTCCAACGCCCACGGGCCAAACGAATTCCTGCATATTCCCTTTGTCCGCAAACTCAACAGTTGCGTTGTGCAGGTGCTGGCCGACCACTTCCAGCGCGGGGAGTTTGGCGGGTAGAGACAGACGCCCGGCCCGTGCCCGCCGGCCCTGCTGACTTCCGCAATCCATGGAGGTCAGCGACGGCAGAACCCGAGGGGTCGTCCGGGCTGGCTCTGACCGTAATGCTACGGGTCTATGCGCTCGACACGCTGCTGCATGTGCCGGAAGGCAGCGCTGAAAGGCTCGTCTGATTCCTTGTTGTCATCGCGCAACACTTTTTCGAGGTCCTCGAGGTTCTGGCGCAAGCGCAGGCCGTAGGCATGATCGTCGCCCCAGACTTCGTAAAGCTTCTGCAGGCTTTCTTCGTCGTGTTTCTTGAACGTTCGCATGATGCGGTAGGCATGGGCTTCGCCGTAACCCAGCAGCCTCAGTGCCTGCTCGCCCATGACCAACGCAGAGCCGAAAGTCTCACGGGTCACGACTTCTGCCCCGGCTTTCATCAACTCATAGGCGTGTGTGCGGTCATAAGCCCTGGCCAGGACCTTCAGCTGGGGGAAAAACTGTTTGGCGCTGACCACCATCTGGACCGCTTTGTCGCGATCATCGATGGCAATGACCAGCAGCCTGGCTTCTTCGGCGCCGGCGGCCTGCAGCAACTGAACCCGGCTGGCGTCGCCGTAGAACACCTTGTAACCAAAACGACCGCTCAACTCGATCTGGCCCGAGTCGTGGTCAAGCAGGGTGGTGTCGATGCCGTCGGCATGCATCAGGCGGGAAACGATCTGTCCAAAACGACCATAGCCGGCAACGATAACCGGGCTGCTGTCCGTGTCGATCGCTTCGTCCTCCGCTGGGGCCGATACGCAATCCGCAAAGCGCGGCTGGATCAGGCGTTCATAGACGATGATCAACAACGGGGTGGCGATCATCGTCAGCACCACCACCACGATTAGCAGGCTGGCCAGTTCCGTATCGAGCACACGGTTCTGGGTGGCAAAGGAAAATAGCAGAAAAGCGAACTCACCGCCCTGCGCCAGCAGGAATGCGAACATCAGGTTATCCGCCAGCTTGAGTCTGAAAACGCGGCCGATCGCCAGGAGCACGATGAGCTTGAGCACGATCAGGGTGGCGACCAGCGTCAGGATCAGCGCCGGCTCTTCGGCCAGCAGCGCAAAATTGATGCTCGCCCCGACCGCGATGAAAAATACGCCCAGCAACAGACCCTTGAACGGTTCGATATTGGCCTCGAGTTCGTGCCGGAACTCGCTTTCGGCCAGCACCACACCAGCCAGGAAGGTGCCCAGCGCGGGACTCAGGTCCACGAATTCCATCGCCAGCGTGATGCCAAAGATCAAAACCAGGGCCGTCGCCATGAACAGTTCCTGGCTCCGGGTTTCGGCAATCCAGCGGAACACCGGTCGCAGCAGGAATCGCCCGGCAAAGACGATGCCGGCGACGATGGCAAGCACCAGCAATGCCTGCAGCCAGCCCGGCCGGTCATGGGCTGCGCCATGTACTCCGGCTTCGGCTGCTGCAGCGCCCTGCCCGGCGAGTTCGGGCAGGGCCAGGAAAGGCAGGATGGCGAGGATGGGAATCACCGCGACATCCTGGAACAGGAGCACCGAAAAGCTGCCGCGGCCGGACTGCGTACCCATCCAGCCTTTTTCCTTCATCGTCTGCAAAACGATGGCGGTGGAGGACAGGGAGAGTATCAGGCCAATAGCCAGCGCCGTCTGCCAGGGCAGGCCAAAGGCGAGCGCCACGGCCCCGATCACCACCGTCGATACCAGCACCTGCGAACCACCCATGCCCAGGATCGGCACGCGCATGCGCCACAGAACCGGCGGTTCCAGTTCCAACCCGACCAGGAACAGCATCAGCACCACGCCGAATTCCGCGAAGTGCATCACGTCCTGGCCCTCGTCTCCCACGAAACCCAGCAGGTAGGGACCGATAATCACGCCGGCCAGGATGTAGCCGAGCGCCGAGCCCAGGCCGAAGCGCCTGGCCAGCGGCACCGCGACGATCGCGGCCAGGAGATAGACGAAGGCCTGCAGGAAAAATTCGCTGAACATGGCTCGATATCCTATATGCAATCAGCCCTGCGAGTTGAAATCAATCCGCACAATCCACTGACTGTCGGCAAAACACCCCGCTGCCCACCCGCTCCACCTGGATGGTCGGGTGATTGATTGAAAAGCGCTGCTCCAGCACCTTCGCCACCTCGTGGAGGAATTCATCGCTACCGGGAAACTGGTCCATCACCATGTGTGCGGTCAGAGCCGTGTCCGTCGTGCTCAAGGGCCAGATATGCAAGTCGTGGATGGTATTCACCCCTGGCAGGCCTGCGAGATACGCCCGGACCGCCTCCGGGTCCACGTTGCGTGGCACCGCGTCGACCGCCAGGTTGAGCGAGTCACGCAACAGGCCCCAGGTGGAAAAGAAGATGGCCGCCGCGATAAACAGGCTGATCACCGGGTCGACCCAGTTCAGACCGTAAAACAGGATCAGGGCGCCCGATACGACCACACCCAGCGAGATCCCCGCGTCAGCCGCCATGTGCAGGAAGGCGCCGCGGATGTTCAGGTCATGGTCTTTTCCCGAAACGAAAAACAGCGCGGTCGCCGTGTTGATGACCACGCCAATGCTTGCCACGACGATAATGGTCAGGCCGGCCGGCTGGGCGGGTGCAAACAGGCGGTTGACCGCTTCCCAACCGATCGCACCGACCGCGCCCATCAGGATCAGGCCGCTGAGCACCGAGGCAATGATCGTGGCGCGTGAATAGCCGTAAGTGCGCCGGGACGATGGCTTCTTCTTGGCCAACGCGGCGGCGCCCCAGGCCAGCAGCAAACCCATCACGTCACTCAGGTTGTGCCCGGCATCGGTCAGCAGGGCCAGTGAATCCGAAAGGAAACCGAACACTGCCTCGACGATGACGAAACCCAGGTTGAGGACCACGGCCGCCGCAAATGCCCGGTTGTAATCCGGTGGTGCGTGGTGGTGGTGGTGTTGGACTTCGCGGTTCATTGCCGTCGCAGTTTACTGTACCGAACTCAAGCCGTGGTAAAGCGTCCAGGCGCCAATCAGCATGAAACCCGCCCCGGCCAGCACTGACATCACCTTGACGTTGATGAACTGGGCCAGCATGGTTCCCGCCAATACGCCGATCGCGCTGGTCAACACCAGGGCCGATGCAGAACCGAGAAACACGGTCCACTTGCTGACATCCTTGTCCGCTGCGAACAGCATGGTCACCAGCTGGGTCTTATCAGCCATTTCCGCGATGAAGACTGCGGCAAACACTGTCAGTAGCAGTTTCCATTCCATGTCTTGATATTCCGCAAATGAAAGTCGATTGATTGTATCAGTAGTTCAAATTCTTCATTAGAATTGAACCGTAACCTTCCTTAACTCGCAGCAGTCAGGAGCGGTCCGAATCGCACACGAAGAGGCCGTTTTGGGAACGGTGCCATACCGGAACGGACCCGGCTGCAGACAATAAGCAGGTAAATTCGAATGACTAAAAGAAATCGCATCTGGTTCAACGGCGAATTACGTGAATCAGCGGACTGCACCGTTCATATCGCCAGCCACGCCATACACTATGGCTCTTCTGTGTTCGAAGGCATCCGCGCCTATGATACCCCCAACGGCACGATGATCATGCGCGGCATGGATCACATCAAACGCTTGCGGTATTCCGCCAATGTGTACCGCATACCCCTGAAATACAGCGTCGGTGAACTACACGCCGCCATGTGTGAAACCGTGCGCGACAGCGGGCTGCCGAGCGCCTATATCCGCCCGATCATTTCCCGCGGAAACTGTGGCCTGGGCGTGATCCCCAATGACATGGACTGCGTGGATACCGCCATCATGGTCACCCCCTGGGGCGCTTACCTCGGCGAAGACGGCGTCAAGAACGGCATCAAGGCCTGCATCACTTCCTGGAACCGGCTTGCGCCCAACACGATGCCGCCCGGCGTAAAAGCGGGTGGCAACTACCTGTGCAGCCAGTTGATCGGCCTGGAGGCCAGGGACCGCGGCTTCACCGAAGGCATTGGCCTGGGCGTCGACGGACTGCTCAGCGAAGGTGCCGGTGAAAACATTTTCCTGGTGCAGAAGGGCAGGCTGCTGACACCGCCGGCATCGTCCATGATCCTCAGCGGCATTACGCGCGACGCGGTTATCACGCTGGCAGCGGATGCCGGCCTCGAGACCATCGAGACGACGATTTCCCGCGAACAGATGTACGCCGCGGATGAAATCTTCATGACCGGAACGGCCGCCGAAGTCACGCCAGTGCGCCAGGTGGATCACATGGTGATCGGCAAAGGTGGCTGTGGCCCGGTAACCCGGCAACTCCAGGACAGCTATTTCGGGCTGTTCAACGGCAACACGGAAGACAAGTGGGGCTGGCTGGAACCTATCCGGTAACAATAAGTGTCATAAACGGTGACGATTTTTGTCACCCGGGTGACGCAGAGTGGCAGGCGGAAGCCTGTCACTCTTTACTTTTTCACCCCAAGATTCCTGTATCTCTTTGTTTTTCAAACAACATGCCGGTCAGTTCACTATTGGCACCATTATTGCTTGTTAATGGTTGATAGACACTAACTGACTGGTAGCAGTTAGCGGGACGACCCGGGGTTCTGCCCCTCTTTGCCCAATCAGGGCCCCGGATCTCCCACCTATCCTCCCCGTCAAAGGATTTGACGCAGACAGCGAGCTCACGGAAGGCATCATGCGCGATTACCTCTCCATTCTGTCACCCAGGGTCTGGCCGCAGCTTTTGCGCCGCCCGATATCCACTTTTATCCCTTCTGTGACAGGACCCCAGCGGTATGCAATCCGTCCGTACGCCAGTTTGAAAGCAAGAATGCTTGGGGGACAGGCAGAAACGATCATGCGCCCAAGGGGTTTGTAGCGCTGATCAACAAGGTCGTCCGGCGTGCATCGAGACCAGCACGAAAGCAGGACGCCGCCAGTCATTTGAAGCCCGGCCTGAGCCGGGTTTTTTTTGCGTACAATTCCTGGCATGAGCAAAAACACGCTGACGGCGGAAGACATCCTCCACCAGGATGACCTTCTGCTGGTACTGAACAAACCTGCCGCGGTGCCGGTACATGGCAGCCGCATGCTCGAGGGGCGCCCGCAAACCCTGCTCGCCATGGCTCGAGAACAGACCGGACGCATGGTGCACGCCGTGCACCGCCTCGACCGGCCGGTTTCAGGCGCGGTCATGCTGACGTTCGACAAGAATGCATTGGCGGAGATGAGCGCAGAATTCTCAAACCGCCGGGTAGGGAAAAGTTACCTTGGCGTGGTCCGCGGCTGGACACGGGAAGAAGGAGTTATCGACTACCCCCTGCTGCCGCCGCGCGACGAGCGGCGTGGCGAGGAGCAAGCGCGGGAAGCCAGGACACGATTCACCTGCCTGGCAAAAACAGAACTGCCGATCGCGGTACCTCCTTACCAGACTGCCCGGTACAGCCTGCTGCAACTGGTCCCGGAGACTGGCAGACGGCACCAGCTGAGGCGGCACATGAAACATATCAGCCACCACCTGGTGGGCGATACGACTTATGGCAGGGGCGAACACAATCGCCTGTTCCGCGGGCACTTCGCATGCGAGCGATTGCTCCTGCACAGTCACGCTCTAACATTCAACCACCCGTGCAACGGAGAGCAGATCAAGGTCACGGCGCCGCTGGACGCGGATTTTGATCGCGTGATGGAGATTTTCAGCGACCCGGGAGACGCCGGTGTACCAACGGACAAACCCTGAGCCCAGCGGGTGATCGCTGGCCTGGAATGGAACGACCGATCAGGTCACGCTCTTGATGATATAGCCGCCGGACTTTTCGTCGTGTTCCAGCACCAGCATGCCACGGGTTTCCATTTCTTCCAGCATTTTTCCGAAAGATCGGAAGCCGTGGTAACTCTCGTTGAAACCCGGTTTACGGCGTTTGAGTGCCTGTTTGACCATGGAGCCCCAGAGCACGTCTTCGTCACTGCGCTCTGACACCAGGTCGTCGATGGTCTCCAGGACCTGCTCGAAAGCCTTCTCGGCCCGACTCTCCTGCCGGGTTTTTCGCGACTGCTCCTCCGGCTCCTTGCGCCCGCTCGTTTTCTTTTTCTTTGGCTTGCGGCGCTCGGCAATCCGGATCAGGTCATCGTAATAAATGAACTCATCGCAATTGGCGATCAGCAGGTCCGAGGTCGAATTCTTCACGCCGACACCGATCACCACCTTGTTGTTCTCGCGCAGCTTGGACACCAGGGGTGAGAAGTCAGAGTCACCGGAGATGATCACGAACGTATCAACGTGAGACTTGGTGTAGCAGAGGTCGAGCGCGTCAACCACCATGCGGATGTCGGCAGAGTTTTTACCGGACTGGCGCACGTGCGGGATTTCGATCAGTTCGAAGGAAGCCTCGTGCATGTCGCGCTTGAAGTCCTTGTAACGATCCCAGTCGCAATAAGCTTTCTTGACGACGATATTGCCTTTCACCAGCAGGCGCTCCAGCACCTCGGCGATTTCAAAGCGCGCGTAGTTCGCATCGCGCACGCCCAGCGCGATATTCTCGAAGTCACAATACAGGGCGAGATTCTTGGTTCCGTTAGTCATGGGGAATTCTTTACTTGGGGACATCCCATTTTACGCGATCCGGGCGCAACATGCTGGTGCTTTTACCGCTATGATTCAGCCATGGCGATTCCCTCCGACGAAAAAAAACCCTACTACCGTCTTGACCCGGACACCGTGTTGCAGGCCGTGGACTCGACCGGCCTTCTGACAGACGGCTGCCTGCTGCCGCTGAACAGCTACGAAAACCGCGTTTACCAGATTGGTATAGAGGAAGCAGAGCCCGTCGTGGCCAAGTTTTACCGGCCCGGTCGCTGGAGTGATGAGCAGATCCTCGAGGAACACAGTTTCTCGCTGGAACTGGAGGCTGCCGAGATTCCCCTGATCGCGCCAACGCTGATCAGTGGCGAGACCCTGTTCCACCATGATGGATTTCGCTTTACGCTGTTTCGCCGCCAGGGCGGGCACGCGCCCGAACTGGAAGACCGCGAAACGCGGTTGTGGCTCGGACGTTTTATCGGCCGGATTCATGCCGTTTCCCGCGACAAACCGTTCATCGAGCGACCGGCCCTGACAGTCGAGGCCTTTGGTGAGGAGTCCATCCACACCATCGTCAGCGACCGCTGGATACCGGCCCACCTGGAGACGGCATTCGAAAGCCTGGCCGGCGACCTGATGCAACACATCAGGAACGCCTTTGGGCGAGCCGGGGCGGTCCGCGATATCCGCCTTCATGGCGACCTGCACCCGGGTAACCTGTTGTGGCGTGACGGGCCGTTTTTTGTCGACCTGGATGACTGCCGCAGCGGTCCTGCGATCCAGGACCTGTGGATGCTGCTTTCCGGTGAACGTTACGAGATGGAGATGCAACTGGCCGACGTGCTGGAAGGTTATACCCAGTTCTGTGATTTTGATTTCCGCGAACTGCAACTGATCGAGGCCCTGCGCACGCTGCGTATGCTGCACCACGCCGCCTGGCTGGCCCGTCGTTGGGAAGACCCGGCTTTCCCGATCGCTTTTCCCTGGTTTGACGGGGCCCGCTACTGGGAAGACCTGGTGCTGGGCCTGCGTGAACAACTATCGGCTATGCAGGAGCCACCGCTGGAGATCAGAATATGAACAAATCTGCACGTTCAATGCGAACCAGGCGCCTGCGCCTCAGGTGGATCACCGAAGACGATGCAGGCCTGCTGCTCGCCATCTGGAATGACCCGGATTTTATCCGCCACGTGGGTGACCGGGGCATCCGGACACTGGAAGAAGCAAGGCAGGCAGCCAGGGAAAAAATACTCAAACACTATGATGAACATGGTTACGGGCCCTACCGGGTTTCAATGGTGAAGACGGACGAGGCCATGGGTATCTGCGGCCTGTTCAAGCGTGAAAACCTCGAATACCCGGACATCGGCTATGGTTTCCTGCCGGAATTCTGTGGCCGCGGATATGCCATTGAAGCCGCACAAGCCGTGCTGGACCACGCCCGGGGGCAGATGAACCTGCCGCAGTTGCTAGCCATCGTAACGCCGGAAAATGTGCGTTCCACCCGCCTGCTCGAAAAACTGGGCCTGCGCGCCGAGGGGCAGGTTCGCATGCCGGGAGAGGACCAGGACATCCTGCTGTACAGGATCAGGCTGGATGATGGTCAGTAGTGCGGCGGTACCTCGTGGCCCTGGGATTCGCCACCACCACCGGCCGCGGAAGCCAGATCGTTCAGACGTTCTTCGAGGGCTGCCACGCGTTGCGCCAGGCGCAGCAGTTCCCGGTCCTGGCGCGCCACCACCTCGTTGAGGCTTTCGATCAGGTCATCCTGGAAGGCCAGGCGGCTTTCCAGTTCTTCGATGCGTACCCAATCCATTACGTTGACCCGGGTGGTTCCCATAGTTCGACGCGGTTGCCATCCGGATCCACGAACCAGCCGAAACGGCCGAAATCGTGCTCTTCACGTTCTTCCAGGACCGTGGCGCCGCCGGCTTCTACATTGACCAGCGCCTGGTCGAGATCGTCCACCACCAGGTTGATCATGTAACCCTGGCCGGACGTGCCAAAATACCCAGTGGCAGACTCGAATGCGCTCCAGACGGTAAAGGAACCCTTTGGCATTTCGAGTGGAGAAAAACTGGTGCCACGCGTCTCGCCCCAGGCTTCAACCTCGAAACCCAGGTGTTCCGCGTACCACTCACCCAGCCTGGCCGGGTCCTTCGAGCGGAAAAAAATTCCCCCGACACCGAGCACGCGGCCCTTGTTTTCATCAGACATGAGAGACCTCCGGGTTTTCTCCATGTTAACGCATCGGGGCCGCGGCTTGCGCGACTTTCGGGCGTGTCAGGTTCCGTTCAGGCGCTGCCAGAGTTCGTGGCTGGTGTGCGCGCGGTTCAGCGTGTAGATGTGCAGGCCCGGCGCACCGCCGTCCAGCAACCGTTCACACAGGCGGGTTACCACGTCCAGGCCAAAGTCATTGATGGCGCTGTGGTCTTCACCGAAACCCTTGAGGCGCCGCCGGATCCACTGCGGGATTTCGGCGCCGCACATCTGTGAAAACCGCGCAAGCTGCCGGTAGTTGGTGATCGGCATGATGCCAGGGGTCACCGGAATGTCGATACCGAGCCGCTGGCAGTCATCCATGAAACTGAAATAGGCGTCCGCGTTGTAGAAATACTGGGTGACCGCTCCGTTGGCCCCCGCGTCCACCTTCTGCCGGAAGTGGAACAGTTCGGTTTCGGGCGATTCCGACTCCGGGTGAAACTCCGGGTAACAGGCCACTTCGATATGGAAGCGATCGCCAAATTCCCGCCGGATGAAAGACACCAGTTCATTGGCATACTGGAACGGGCCGGCGCCGGTCATGCCATCGGGGCGGTCGCCACGCAGCACGACGAGCCGATCGATGCCATGTTCGAGGTAGCCGCGTAAAAGATCGTGCAGCATCGTCTCGCACTGGGCCATGCACGAGATATGCGGCGCAACCGGTACGTCGGATTCAGCCGACAGGGCCAACACGGTCTCCCGGGTCGAATCGAGGGTCGAGCCGCCGGCGCCAAACGTGACCGACAGGTATTCGGGCTTCAGCGGGGCGAGTTCCCGCCAGGTTGCATCCAGCGTGCTCTTCTGCTGCTCAGTGCGTGGCGGATAGAACTCGAACGAAATTTTGTGTTTCGTGGACAAAGGTCGGCATCCCGTGTCGGAAAAAGCGGGATGCCGGCCCGGCCGGCCCCCGCCTGTTCGCCTGATCAATAACGGTAGTGGTCCGGCTTGTAGGGACCGTCCACGCTCACGCTGATATAGTCCGCCTGTACATCAGTCAGCTCAGTCAGTGAGGCGCCGATGCGTCCCAGGTGCAGCCTGGCCACTTTCTCGTCGAGGTGCTTGGGCAGCACGTAGACCTGGTTTTCGTAGTTGTCACCGTGGTTCCACAGTTCCATCTGCGCGAGTACCTGGTTGGTGAAAGAGTTGGACATCACGAAGCTGGGATGGCCGGTGGCGCAACCCAGGTTGACCAGGCGGCCTTCGGCCAGCAGGATGATGCGCTTGCCGTCGGGGAAAATCACGTGGTCCACCTGCGGCTTGATATTCTCCCACTCGTACTTTTTCACGCTGGCGACATCGATTTCGTTATCGAAGTGACCGATGTTGCAAACAATCGCCTGGTGCTTCATCGCGGCCATGTGATCGTGCGTGATCACGTGGTAGTTGCCGGTTGCGGTGACAAAGATGTCGGCCTTGTCCGCGGCATCTTCCAGCGTCACAACGCGGAAACCTTCCATCGCTGCCTGCAAGGCGCAGATCGGATCGATCTCGGTGACCCAGACTGTCGCGCCCAGGCCCTTCAGGGACTGTGCACAACCCTTGCCGACGTCACCGTATCCGGCCACCAGGGCAATCTTGCCGGCCACCATCACGTCGGTGGCCCGCTTGATTCCGTCCACCAGCGATTCGCGACAACCGTAGAGGTTGTCGAACTTGGACTTGGTCACCGAATCGTTCACATTGATGGCCGGGAACGGCAGATCACCGGTCTTCGCCATCTGGTACAGGCGCTTCACGCCCGTCGTGGTTTCCTCGGTGACACCCTGGATCTTTGACAGGGCCTTGCTGTACCAACCGGGACGGGTGTCCAGCCGCTTGCGGATCGAGTTGAACAGGGCCACTTCTTCCTCGCTGCCCGGGTTGTCGAGCACCGAGAGATCCTTTTCAGCCTGTGCGCCGAGGTACAGCAACAGTGTCGCGTCGCCGCCATCGTCCAGGATCATGTTGGCGAAGTCTGCGTCG
This sequence comes from Lysobacterales bacterium, assembly GCA_036351055.1. Lineage (GTDB taxonomy): Bacteria > Pseudomonadota > Gammaproteobacteria > Xanthomonadales > SZUA-36 > JABDPF01. Next base: position 25,905 of record JAZBOH010000167.1, on the reverse strand, counting down.
TTATCACCGGGCCCCCAGTTGAAAATCTGGTGGGTGAATTCCCAGTACTCCTCCAGCGATTCACCCTTGAAGGCAAATACCGGTGTGCCGCCATCCGCAATCGCTGCGGCTGCATGATCCTGCGTGGAGTAGATATTGCAGGACGCCCAGCGCACCTGTGCGCCCAGCGCTTTCAGCGTCTCGATCAGCATGGCCGTCTGGATGGTCATATGCAGGCTACCGGCGATTCGCGTGCCTTTTAGCGGCTGCTCTTCGCGGTACTCCTCGCGCAAGGCCATGAGGCCTGGCATCTCGGTTTCGGCAATCGCGATTTCCTTGCGGCCGAAGCCGGCCAGGCCAATATCGGCGACGTAATAATCACCCTGTTTCAGTTCTTCAATGACAGCACTCACTATTTTTCTCCAATTCTCAATCGGGTTTTACAAACCAGCCGCGGAGCGGATCTGCTCGACGCGGTCAGTTTCTTCCCATTTAACGCCGAGGTCTTCCCGGCCCATGTGGCCGTAAGAAGCCAGCGGCAGGTACATCGGCTTGATCAGGTCCAGCGACTTGATGATCGAATACGGCCGCAGGTCGAATTCCTCGAAGATGATCCTTTCGATCACTTCCACCGGTACTTTTTCCGTACCAAAGGTTTCCACCGAGATCGAGGTCGGCTCAGCGACGCCAATCGCGTAGGAAACCTGGATTTCGACGCGGTCCGCCAGCCCGGCCGCAACCAGGTTCTTGGTCACGTAACGGCAGGCATATGCCGCTGAACGGTCCACCTTGGACGGGTCCTTGCCGGAGAAGGCGCCACCACCGTGGCGGGCGACGCCACCGTAAGTATCCACGATGATCTTGCGGCCTGTTACACCGGCATCACCGACCGGGCCGCCGATCTCGAACGCACCGGTCGGGTTGATGTGGTATTTCGTATTGCGGTCCAGCCACTCGCCCGGTAACACCGGCTTGATGATTTCTTCCATCACCAGCTCGTGCAATTGGGGTTGTGTCGATGCACCGTTATGCTGGGTTGATAGCACCACGGCCTCGATACCGGTCGGAACGCCGTCGGTGTAACGGAAAGTAACCTGGCTCTTGGCATCCGGACGCAAGTGAAATTTACCGTCGTCGGTCGTGCGGCGAACCACGCTCTGACGCTTGACCAGCTCGTGCGCGTAGTAGATCGGTGCGGGCATCAGCACGTCGGTTTCATTAGTGGCGTAACCGAACATCAGGCCCTGGTCACCAGCACCCTGGTCCTCCGGGCGGTCACGGGACACGCCCTGGTCGATGTTCGATGACTGCTTGCCGATGATATTCATCACGGCGCAGGTATGGCCGTCAAATCCTACTTCGGAGGAATCGTAGCCAATATCAACGATGACCTTGCGAATCAGTTCCTCGAGGTCGACCCAGGCTTCCGTGGTAATTTCACCACCGACAATGGCGACGCCTGTTTTCACGAACGTCTCGCAGGCAACGCGCCCGGCCGGATCGGCCGCAATAATGGCGTCCAGAACGGCGTCTGAAATCTGGTCGGCGACTTTATCCGGATGGCCTTCGGATACCGATTCCGAAGTGAACAAATGGCTGCTCATGACTTAGTTCCTCTCGTGGCGGGACCGTGCCCCGCTGGTTAAAAACGTAACAAAGCACCGCCGCATTCGCGACAGTGCCCCGGGGCATCTTGCCCAATCAATATCTTTCAATCAAGATATGGAGATATATTCTATATGAATCACTTCTCCGACGCAAAGCAACAAGTTCGCGATGAAAGAAGTGCCCGAAGAACACAATCATCTCTGCAGTTGGTGCGCCAGCACCAGCAGCAGAGTCCTCAATGCCGTTCTGAGGGAGCGGTTTTCATCGTGCAGCGATGAAAGAAGTGCCCGAAGAACACAATTAATTGATAGAGATGGTGGTTCTCACGGGCCGGAAACCCTAAAATTGCCTGCTATTGCTCTAAGGAAGACACCCGGCAGGACCCCATGCACAAAACAATTGCTCAGTCCGTCATGGACAATTTCCTCGGTAACGCCGCCAGTTGGTACAAGCTGACCATCATACTGTTCTTGCTCATCAACCCGATCGTCATGCTCGTGATGGGGCCTTTTGTCGCAGGCTGGCTACTGGTCGGCGAATTCATTTTCTGCCTGGCCATGGCGCTCAAATGTTACCCGCTGCAACCCGGTGGATTACTGGCGATCCAGGCCGTCATCATGGGTATGACCTCATCCGAAACGGTTTATCACGAGGCCGAGGCCAATTTCGAGGTGATCCTGCTGCTGATTTTCATGGTGGCCGGCATCTTCTTCCTGAAAGAACTGCTGCTCTACATCTTCACCAAGATCATGATCCGCGTGAGGTCGAAAACATTCCTGTCCTTGCTGTTCTGTTTCGTATCCGCAGTGCTTTCTGCTTTTCTCGACGCGTTGACCGTAACCGCGGTGATCATTACCGTCGCGGCCGGTTTATATGCCGTTTATCACAAGGTGACTTCGGGTAAAGGCTTCGATTCCGACCACGACCACGCGGACGATACCGGTATCGGCGACGAAACCAAGGACGACCTGGTGCAGTTCCGCGCTTTCCTGCGCAACCTGATGATGCACGGCGCGGTGGGCACCGCCCTGGGTGGCGTGTGCACCCTGGTCGGCGAACCCCAGAACCTGCTGATCGGTGAAGTCGCGGGCTGGGAGTTCATCGAATTCTATATCCGAATGGCGCCGGTGAGCATGCCGGTTTTGGCAGTCGGGCTCCTGACCTGCGTAGCCATCGAAAGATTCAAAATACTCGGCTATGGCTCTGAGATGCCACTTGCGGCACGGCGCATACTCGAGGAATACGACCGCCTCGAAGACCAGAAACGCACGCCCAGGCAAAAGGCCGCCCTGGTTCTCCAGGCGCTCGTCGCCATGTTCCTGGTCATCGCACTGGCCTTCCACTGGGCCGAGGTTGGACTGATCGGTCTGGCGGTCATCGTCCTGGCCACGGCGTTCACCGGCATCATCGAAGAACACCGTCTTGGCCATGCCTTCGAAGAAGCACTGCCGTTCACGGCCCTGCTGGTGGTATTTTTTGCCATCGTCGGCGTGATTCACGACCAGCACCTGTTCCAGCCGATCATCCAGTATGTCTTTACCTTGCCCCAGGAGCAGCAAGTACCGGTATTTTTCATGGCCAACGGGATCTTGTCGGCTATCTCGGACAACGTTTTTGTAGCCACCGTGTACATCAATGAGGTTTACGCAGCGCTCCAGGCAGGTGAAATCACGCGCGAACACTTTGAACTGTTGACCGTGGCCATCAACACCGGCACGAACATTCCGTCGGTAGCCACCCCCAACGGCCAGGCCGCCTTCCTGTTCCTGCTTACTTCGGCATTGGCGCCGGTCATTCGACTGGGTTACGGACGTATGGTCATTCTGGCGCTGCCATATACCATCACGATGACGTTGGCCGGTTTGCTGGCGACCGTGTACCTGCTTTAGGAAAACATGGAACAGGAAAGCCCACGCATCCGGTTGCTGCGCGAGTCTGCGACACTCCAGCTGAAACTGCTGGCGGACGGATTTCGCGATGCCCTGCTCATCCCGATCTCCATCATAGCCACACTGATCGGATTGTTACGCGGCGGTGAGGACTGCGACCTGGAGTACCGCAGGGTCATCAAGCTGGGACGGCGCAGCGAGCGCTGGATCAACCTGTTCGGGCATCAAAAACCCCTTGGCCGCTCCCATACCGTGGGCCAGATGGACGGCATTATCGACCAGGTGGAAAGCGTGGTAACTGATCAATACAAAAAGGGACGCAGCGCAAGCGAAACCCGCAAAGCCGTGCGCAAGGCACTCAGACCGAAAGAAGAGGAACAGTAGTCTGTTGACGTTCGCAAAAGTGCTAGTAACTTCCGGCTATGTAGCTGGAGAGTTGCTGCACTTCAGCCTCGGCTTCAATCAGCATGTGCTTGACCAGGTCGCCGAGTGAAACAATTCCAACCATCTCTTCCTCGTCAATAACGATCAGGTGGCGGCAACGGCACTCGGTCATCGTCTCCATGGCTTCGCGGGTCGATTCGTCCGGCCCGACCGTGATTAGGGGCGAGGACATCACCTCGGCGATCACGGTATCGTTGGAAGAGCGCCCTTCAAGTGCGATCTTACGCAGGTAGTCGCGTTCCGTGAAAATCCCGGCCGCCTTTCCACCCTGTTCGACGACCACGGCGCCGATATTGGCTTCTGACATGGTTCCGATGGCTTTGAGAACGGATGTATCGTCGCTGACAGTGATAATGGTGCCGCCTTTGCGGTCGAGGACTTCGCGGATTGTGGACATGGTGAAACGCTCCTGTTTTTATTGTTTCATTCTAGTTCGCTTTTCCTGGATTTGACCACCCTATTTTTTTTCTTCCGTGCGCGACACGACTTCATACTCGGCATCGATCACATCTTCGGCCGTGTTTGCCGGATCCCGTCCGCGCAAGGGTGGTTCGCCGAAACCGGTTGGGACCGGACCTTCACCCGAAGCGATCTTGCGCTTGATCCACCACACCCTCAGCCAGATGACCAGGCCGGCGATCAAGCCCACGGCCAGTATGGCCAGCAGGATAATAAACCCGAAAAAGAAAGCACCCGCGAGAAGCAATGCGCCGACGATCGCGGCCAGCAGGCGCGACAGCGGATTCATCGGCGGAGGGCCCAGTTGGTATTGCACCTGCCTGGCCTAAAAAACGAGGTTGACCATGGTCAGCATGACCACGATGAAAATGATGCTCATCGGGGTGCCCACCCGGATGAAATCGGCAACCCGGTAACCGCCCGGCCCCATGATCAGTGCATTGACCTGGTGGGTCGGCAGGATGAAGGCATTGGAAGTGGAAAGCGCCACGATCAATGCGTACATCGTTGGGTTGGCCCCGGTAGCCAGCGCGATGCTGACAGCGATCGGAACGAGGATGGTTGTGGCGCCCACATTGGACATCACCAGGCTGAAGATCGTCGCCAGGATGGCCAGTGCAACCTGGATCGCGAGCTCGGGCACATCACCGAGAACGACCATGATCTCCTGGGCGATCCAGGCCGCCGTGCTGGTCCGTTCCATCGCCAGACCCAATGGGATCAGGCTGGCCAGCAAAAATACCGTCTTCCAACTGACCGATTCGTACGCTTCATCGATGCTGAGCACGCCGGTCAGGACCATGCCCATAGCGCCTACCAACAGTGAAATGGAAAGGCGGTAGTCGCTGAAGATAATCAAACCCATCGAGATCGCAAAAAATACCAGGGCGTACCCGACCTTGTGCGGCCTCTGTTCCTCTGCCGGGATATCCGTGGCAACGATAAAATCACGTTCCTTGCTCACGGCGGCAAGGTCGCGCCAGGTGCTGTGAGAGACGAGGCAGTCACCGGTCTCCAGCTCGACATCACGAACAGCCTCGGTAATCGCATCGCCGCGGCGGTTAACCGCCAGAACGCTGATTCCGTAACGCGTACGCAACCGGGCCTCACCGATGGTCTGGCCGATCAGCCGGGAGCCCGGCGGGATCACCACTTCCGAAATACCGGCGCGGCTGGGGTTGAACAGGCCACCAAAGGTTCGCAGCCTGGGCTGCACGCGGCACTGGTTGTCGAGGGCGAAGCGGCCGACGATATCCCGCGTCCCCATCACGCCCAGGATGGTGCCCACCCAGATCATCTCGTCCGATGGCGGGGCCAGCCTGGGTTCTTCCGTATTGCGGATCGCCAACAGGATCGGCGCCTCGTCCATTTGCTCCGCATCAGCGATGGTCATGCCCACCAATGGGCTGTCAACGGTTACCAGGAGTTCATACATGTCCCCTTCGATACCGTAAACGTCAGCGAAATACGTCTTGGTTTTTTCCGGCGCGCCGGTGGCTTTGTCTTTGGGGGCCGGCAAAAGAAACTTGCCCGCCACCATGAAATACAGGATGCCGACGATCAACAGGACGATCCCGACCGGCGTAACGGAGAAGAGGTGAAAAGTCTCCAGTGTCTGCACGCCCGGTGGTAACGTTTCGTTGGCGTTTTCAATCAGGTCATTGAGCAGGATCAGCGGGGAAGAGCCCACCATGGTCAACGTGCCGCCGAGGATAGCGCAGGTCCCCATTGGCATCAGCAGGCGGGAAAGCGGAATCCCCGTGCGGGTCGAAATGCGTGACATGACCGGAAGGAACAGGGCTGTCGCACCCACGTTCTGCATGACGCCCGAGATCAGCCCGACGGTTCCGGAAACCAGTGGCACAATCCGCGAGACGGTATTCCCCCCCACCTTCAGAATCCACCTGGATACGACTGTCATCGCGCCGGTGCGGTCGAGTCCGGCGCCGAGGATCATGACCGCGATGATGGAAATCACGGCGTTGGATGCGAAGCCGTTGAACAGGTCACGCGAGGGTACCAAGCCCAGCAGGCCGATGACGACCATAACGAGGATCGCGGCGATGTCGACGCGCACGAGTTCGGAAACAAAGAGGCCGATGGTTGCACTGAGTACGATCAGGACCAGTGCCATTTCCTGGGTTAGCTGAATGCCTGCTTCCATTGCGTTTCTGCTACGCTCCCCGGTCTACACGCCTGAAAACCAGGTCGGAAACCCGGTGTCCGAGGCCTTGTCCACGCTTCTCATACTTGGTTGGTGGCCGCCACTCTGGCTTGGGACAAAAATCGCCCGCGGGTGACAGGTTCTCAAAATCCAGCTCCGGGTGCATCACTTCCAGCATGGACTCAGCGTAAGGCGCCCAGTCGGTAGCCAGGTGCAACAGGCCGCCCGCGCGGATTTTTCTTGCCATCAGCGCCACGAAAGGTGCCTGGATAATGCGTCGCTTGTGATGCCTTTTTTTTGGCCAGGGATCCGGAAAATAGATACAGATGCCTTCCAGTGACCCATCCGGGATCCGCTGTTCCAGGAACTCAACGGCGTCTTCGCTGGCAATCCTTACGTTTTCCAGGCCATTCTCTTCTAGCCTTAACAACAGGCTGCCAACACCCGGCTTGTGCACCTCTACCCCCAGGTAATTCCTGTCCGGGCTTGCTTTTGCCATTTGCCACGTGGCGTCGCCGTTGCCAAAACCAATTTCCATGGTCACCGGCTGGGAGTTGCCAAAAAGAGACGCCAGGTCCAGCGGCTGATTCGCCGGTTCGATGCCGTATACCGGCCACAATTCTTCCAGTGCCCGCTTCTGCCCTTCGGTGACCCGGCCCGCCCGCAATACGTAGCTGCGCACCGTGCGTTGCCGCGCTTTTTCGGTGGTCGTGTCTTTTTGTATGGCAAGGCGCTTATTCATAGTGCGTGCATTGTAACAAGCACCACTTGAAAAATGTTCCGCCAGAGCCCAATCTGGTGAACATGACAGTCAGAAAAGAAAAAGGCGGTGCCGGCTACCTCGAACACCAGATGTTGATCGCGATGCCAGGCATGCTGGACGGAAATTTTGCCGGCAGCGTCACCCTGATGTGTCAGCACAATGACACGGGCGCTATTGGCATCACCATCAACCGCCTTTCTGACTACACGCTTGGGGAGATCTTTTCGCAGCTCCAAATGGATTGCGGCGACGACGCCATTAAAAAACTGCCGGTACTCGAAGGCGGGCCGGTATCGCCTGACCGGGGCTTTGTCCTGCACAGCCCGATGGAAGGCTACGAATCGAGCATGCAGGTCGATGACGACATCATGGTCACCACGTCGCGTGACGTGCTGAGCGACATCGCCAGCGGCACCGGACCCGGTAAGTTTATCGTGGCGCTCGGCTACGCCGGCTGGGGCGGCGGACAGTTGGAAAGCGAAATGCTGGCCAACGCCTGGTTATCCGTGTCGGCCGATACTGACATCGTGTTCGACCTGCCGGTGCCGAGCCGTTTTAACGAGGCGCTGAACCGCCTCGGCATCCAGATCGACATGCTGCATACGGAAGCCGGGCATGCCTGAATCCGCGCCGGTCCGCGGTTACGTCCTTTCATTCGACTTTGGCTTTCGGCGTATTGGAATCGCGATAGGCCAAACCCTGACATCGACCGCTACTGCGCTGGAAACCGTTTCCCACGGGCAAAAACCCGACTGGTCGGCGATTGACCGGCTGGTCAGGGAATGGAAACCGGCATTGCTCCTGGTGGGCCTGCCGCTCGGTGCGGAAGGCGAGGAAACCGATATGTCGAATGCGGCCCGTGGATTTGGCGCCGCGTTGCGTAAACGCTACGCCACCGAGGTTGCCTACATCGACGAACGGCTGACCTCGCGGGTCGCCGAAAGCCGCTTTGCCGAACAGCGGGCGGCCGGGGCCCGGCGACGGAAGGACTCAGATCAAGTGGATGCCATCGCCGCGCAAATCATTTGTGAGAACTGGCTACAATCGCGCAATGGCCACTGACTGCCCGTTTGTCTGATCACCCATGTCAAGAACCCACGGCTTTCCCCCGGTCACCAGGCCGGATGCAAAAATCCTGATCCTCGGCAGCATGCCGAGCCGTGAGTCACTTGCCAGGCAGCAGTATTACGCCCACCCACGCAATGCTTTCTGGCCCATCCTGTGCAGCCTTTTTTCCATCACGGCAACGAAATACCATGAACGGTCACAGGCCGTGGCTGAACGGGGCGTGGCCATTTGGGATGTGTTGCATGACTGTGTCCGTCCCGGCAGCCTTGATTCCGATATCGATGAGAAAACAGCTGTCACCAACGATTTCCAGGCCTTCTTCAATGGGCACCGGCAAATCGCCGGTGTCTGTTTCAATGGCGCAAAAGCAGAATCGATTTACGTGAAGCGGGTGCTGCCCGGGCTCGATGACGCCGCGGCCAAAATCTCGCGCAATCGCTTACCATCAACCAGCCCCGCCCATGCCGGCATGAATTTCGAGCAGAAAAAGGCGGCCTGGCGATCTGTCCTGAAAGCAGTCCTGGAGTAGGCCCATGAAAAGAATATGCGTTTACTGTGGCTCAAACCCCGGTGCCAATCCGGCGTATTGCGAAGCGGCCCGTAGCCTGGGCAATGAGTTGGCGAGTCGCGGCCTGGGACTGGTATACGGTGGCGCGAGCGTCGGCGTCATGGGCTCCGTGGCCGATGGCGTACTGGAGAAAGGCGGTTCGGCCATCGGTGTGATCCCCTACTTTTTTGCCACCAAGGAAGTGGCGCATGAAAACCTCGACGAATTGGTCGTGGTGGACTCGATGCACGAACGGAAAGCCCGAATGGCCGAGCTTTCTGATGGCTTTATCGCACTTCCGGGCGGCTGGGGCACTTTCGAGGAAATTTTTGAGATGCTCACCTGGGCGCAACTGGGGCACCATGAAAAACCCTGCGGCCTGGTGAACGTCGAATCGTACTACGACGAACTGTTTTCATTCCTGGATAAAGCCATCGATCAGAAGTTCGTCAAGGAAGAATTCCGGCCGATGATGATGATGGAAGAGTCACCGGCCAGGCTGCTTGACCGGTTCAGCGTTTACCAGGCGCCGCGCGTAAAGAAATGGATCGGTCCGGAGGACACATGATCAAGGTAAAAATGATAGACCACATCGTGCTGCGCACCGAGCACCTGGAAGAGATGATCCAGTTCTATTCCCAGGTTCTTGGCTGCAAGGTAGAACGTGCACTGCCGGCCCATATCGGCCTGACCCAGCTCCGGGCGGGCAAGTCGCTGATCGATATCGTGGATGTAGACAGCGAACTGGGCCGCGCCGGCGGTGGTCCACCCTCGGGCGTGGAAAAGAACGTCGATCATTTCTGCCTGCAGATCGAAGCCATCAGCGAGGAAGACCTGACTTCGTGGCTGAAATCACACGATGTCGAGGTAGGTGACTTCGAGGTCCGCTACGGGGCCGAAGCCTTCGGCTCTTCCGTGTACATCCGCGACCCCGACAACAACATCGTGGAGTTGCGACTGGGCCGCTTCCGGGAACGCCCCCTGGCCTGACCCTGCAGGAACGAGCCTTGCTCGCGACTACGGAGAACCACACCTGGCCACAACACCGAGGCTCGCCGCCTGGGAAACCATCCCCTGCCTGGGCTCATGGCCAGCGGTCGCCGCGCAACTTCCCTCGCCTTCGGGCCTCGCACCGGGCCACGACCGGGTTCAGACAGCTATCCCGACCTACCTCTGACTCACCCCAAAGGCAGACTCAAAGCGCCAGGTGCGGGTGATGTGCAGGATGTCAACGCGATCGGTGATGTTGTCGGGCAGGGGGGCGTAGGGCGCCCCGAGACGGACGATGCGCACGGCCGCGTCATCGATTTCGGCAACGCCTGAACTGCGCTTGATGTCGATGCTCTCGACCGTGCCGTTCTGGTTGATACCGACCGTCAGCACCAGGTCGCCGTGCAGCTTTTTACGCCGCAACTCGCTGGGGTAGTTCAGGTTACCCACGCGTTCGACCTTGGAAACCCAGGAACTCATGTAGCTGGCAAATTCGTATTCGCGGGTATTGGCGGAGATGAACTCGCGCCGCGGAAGCTTGGATTGCCACTGGTGTTCACGGCTGAGTTCGGGTTGTAGCGAAGCCATTTCCAGGCTTTGCTGCATCAATTCAGCCGCGTTGGGAATTTCCGTTTCTGGCTGTTCGATATCGGTGGTCTGTGTGGCCGTATCGGTCAACGTGTCCAACGTGATGACTTCGCGCGCCTCGATGCTCACCTCGGGAACCTGCTGTTCGAATTGCGTAGCGTCCCGCCCCTGCTCGGGTATCGGCAGCTCACCACTGAATTCCGCAGAGGGCCGGGTCGGGTCGGTGGTATCTCCGCCGCCGGTCTGGTTGACCTGGGCGAGGTAGTCTGCTTCCTCGGGTTCACTTTCTGAGCGCCACTGCACCAACACCACGTCCAGGGTGTCGGCCAGCCGGGGAATCGGGGACAGGTAGAGTCCGAAGCTAACCCCGAAAAACAGCAGTGCATGCAGGCCGGTGGCCAGCACGAGAAACACCATGAAACGGTCCTGTGTCCATGGTGGGTTGCTTTTGGACTTCAGCGTCATGCCGTCACCCTTCAGAAGTTTCTATTTTCTCAACGCTTCCAATGCGTCGAACAGATCGCCCGCAATGTTCAGGCCGAACTGGGCATCCAGCTCCCGGATGCAGGTCGGGCTGGTCACATTGATTTCCGTCAACCAGTCGCCGATGACGTCCAGGCCGGCAAACAGGATACCTCGTTTCATCAACTCGGGCGCAACCTGCCCCACGATCCAGCGGTCCCGCTCCGTGAGCTCCACGCCAACGCCGGTGCCGCCCTTGGCCAGGTTGCCGCGGAAATCGCCTGCGCCCGGGATACGAGCGAGGGCATAAGGTACCGGTTCACCGTTGACGACCAGGATGCGCTTGTCGCCCCGGGTGATTTCGGGAATGTAGCGCTGCACCATGACCAGGTCTCGGTCCTTTGCCGTTATGGTTTCCAGTATCACGTTCAGGTTGGGGTCATCCGGCTGCACGCGGAAAATGGACTCACCGCCCATGCCGTCCAGCGGTTTGACAACAGAGAGACCATGCTCGGCCGCAAACGCCTTGATCTCCGCCGAACTGCGTGTGATCAGCATCGGCACACAACATTGTGAAAACTGCGTGATGAAGCATTTTTCATTGGCATCACGCAACGATTGTGGACGGTTGACCACGGTTACCCCGGCCATTTCAGCCAGGTCGAGAACATAGGTGGTATAGACATAGTCCATGTCGAACGGGGGATCCTTGCGCATCAGCAGGACGTCCAGCAGGGCCAGTTCCCGGTTTTCTCTTTGGCCCAGGGTGAACCAGTCATCCCCGTTGTCACGAACCGCCAGCGGCCGCATGTGGGCAAAGGCCAGGCCATCGCGTATGGTCAGGTCACCGGGCTCCATGTACCAGATGTCATGGCCGCGGGCTTGCGCTTCCAGCAACATGGCAAAGGTCGAGTCCTTGTAGGTGGCAATGCCGGAAATCGGGTCCATGACGACCCCGGTCTGCATCACGGTGGCTGGTTCCTGCCTGTTGTCGCTCATTTGGGCTTCCTTGGTCACGATCTGATCTTGCTTCCTATTATTGTCCCAAGCGGCAGACGGCGCCAGTCAGTGACACCCTGCCTTACGACAGGCATTTGTTTCAATAGCTTGTGTTAGCTTTATATCATAAGCTATTGTTACTACTGGAATCTGTAAACAAAAGTGGTAGACTAGTAGGTCCCAGCGGAAGATTTCCGGTGGGCCAGTGTGCAGTATGGCGCATCGTCGCGTCTACGCCAGGACGATTGACCAGGGAAGGAAATATGTCTGAAGAACACACAAATGAAGCCGCAAGCAGCGAAGCCGCTCCCGCTTCTTTAAGAATACTCGTGGTTGATGACAGTTCAACCATCCGGCGTTCCGCCGAATCCATGTTGAAAACCGAGGGCTACGATGTCGTAACCGCCGAAAACGGTTTCGAGGCCTTGTCGATGGTCGCACGCCATAACCCCGACCTGATTTTCGTGGACATCATGATGCCCCGTCTTGATGGCTATCAAACCTGCGCGATCATCAAGAACAATGCGCAGTATCGTTCAACGCCGGTTGTCATGCTGACCAGTAAAGACGGTCTGTTCGACCAGGCGCGAGGACGCGTGGTGGGTTCCGACCTTTACCTTACCAAGCCGTTCACCAAGGAGGAACTGCTCTCTGCGGTGGCGCAACACGCCGCCTGACAGCGCGCAGTGAACATCAGGGTTCCACGAACAGGGATGTGGATGGAAAGATGACGATGAATGGAAACAATACCGCTTTTGCGAAACTGCTCGAGTACGAGAAGCGCGCAACGGGCTTCACACCCGGCATCAAACACGGCGGCGGTCCTTCCGACGAGTGGAGCGGCGTCGTGTTCGGCATTGGTGAATCACGGCTTGCGTGCAACATAGACCGCATCAGCGAGATTCTTCCCTGTCCCCAGTCCACACCGGTTCCCGGCGCCAAGCCCTGGATCGTCGGCCTGGCCAACGTGCGCGGGGAACTGTTGACGGTTGTCGATCTTGCCTGGTACCTGACCGGTGTACGTACGCCGATAAGCAACAACAGCCGCCTGCTGGCCGCCAGCCTGAACAAGGCGCCGATCGGGCTGCTGATCGACGAAGTTTACGGACAGAGACATTTCCTGGACAGCGACTCCAAAGCAGCGCAACTGGAGGAAGACTCACCTTTGAGCGGCGTGGTCAGCAAACGCCACGACTTCGGGTCGGAGAGCTGGCACGAACTCGATTTGGACCGGCTGTTTACGACACCGGAGTTTCTCAATGGCGCAGCGGACTAGGCACCGCGCTCAGCGGGGCCGGACGCGCCAGCGAGGATTTCTGAAGAGCATGGAAAAAGGCAGCAGATTATGACGTCCACGAATTACAAACACGCGGCCCAGAAATCCAGCCGCCTCTATGCACTGGTCGGATTCCTCGTGCTGCTGCTGGCCTTCGTCGCCGTCACATTCTATCTCCTGACACGTGAAAGCCGGAACGAACAGGAGTGGATACGCCTGTCCACGGACCTGCAGGTCCACTCCCAGCAGGTGGCCAAGTCCGCCGCTGAAGCGGTGGAAGGCAACCGCGGCGCCTTTCTCCAACTGGGCGACTCAACCGGGGTGATCTCGGATGCCGTTCAGGCGCTCAAGGACGGCGACCCGGTACGTTCACTGCCCGCTTTGCCCGGTTCGATGTCCGAAACGCTGACCGACCTGGATCACACCTGGAAACGCATGAACGCCAATGCCAGGGACATTCTCGACCGTGAAAACCAGGTGCTGAAACTGGCCGAAGACAGCAACGCTTTTATCCGGGTGGTGCCCGAGATCCAGGATCTCACCGACCAGGCCATCCGCGAGTTGACACAGAACAGCGCGTCCAACCAACAGGTCTTTGTGGCGGGCCGGCAACTGGTTCTTTCGGACCGGATCCTGCGTCACCTGAAAGAAATGCTGCGGGGCGGGGCCGGTGCGGTCCAGGCGGCAGAAAACTTCACCCGTGAAATCGCCTTTTTCGAGCAAACCATGGAAGCCCTGCTGCAGGGCAGTCGCAGCATCGGAATTTCGCAGGTTACGAATTCGCGTGCACGCAAGGCGCTGGACGAGGCGAAACAGCTTTACGACAACGCCCGCCCGCAACTGGATACCATCCTGATTTCCACCGAGGACATACTCGCGGTGCGGGGTGCCGCCGATGAAATTTTCGTCGACAGCCTGGACATGTTCGACCTCTCGCGGAGTGTTTCGGGCGACGTGCTCTATCGCTCCGATTCACGCCTGTGGCCGTCGCTTTGGTCGGGCTCACTGGCGCTGGCCGTCATATTGATCTCGATCGCTTTCATGGTGCGGTCTTTCCTGAGCGCGGAACGCCGCCGCGCGGTGGACGCTGGCAGGCAGAACCAACAGAACCAGCAGGCCATCATGCGCCTGCTCGACGAAATGAGTTCGCTGGCAGACGGCGACCTGACCGTCAGGGCCACCGTTACGGATGACATGACCGGCGCAATCGCCGACGCGGTCAATTTTGCCGTTGAACAGCTGCGCGAACTGGTGACCGGTATCAACATCACCGCCCGCACGGTTTCCGAGTCCGCCCAGGAAACCATGGATACGACGGGCAAGCTGGCCGCTGCATCCGGGCTGCAGGCAGAACAGGTTCGCGAGGCCACCGATACGATCAACGACATGGCCAAGTCCTTCGACGCCATGGCCACCAACTCCCGTGAATCGAACGAAGTGGCCCAGCGTTCCGTGGACATCGCACACAAGGGCTCGCAGATGGTGCAGCAGACCATCATGGGCATGGATACCATCCGCGACCAGATCCAGGAGACGTCCAAGCGCATCAAGCGCCTGGGTGAGTCCTCACAGGAAATTGGTGACATCGTGGAACTGATCAACGGTATCGCGGAGCAGACCAATATCCTGGCGCTCAACGCGGCCATCCAGTCAGCCTCGGCTGGAGGCGCCGGACGAGGCTTTGCAGTCGTGGCGGACGAGGTGCAGCGGCTTGCGGAACGCGCCACCAATGCCACGCGCCGTATCGAAATGCTGGTGCAGAACATCCAGACCGACACCTCCGAAGCGGTGGTTTCCATGGAGACCACCACCTCTGAAGTGGTGTCGGGCGCTGAAAAAGCAGAGGACGCGGGTGAAGCGCTGAAACGCATCGAGTCGGTGTCACGGGACCTTTCCGCGATGATCGAGGAAATCTCCAACGAAGCCCAGACCCAGTCGGAAACCGCGACGCGGGTTGCCGACCTGATGAACAGTATTCGTGATGTATCCATCCAGACGTCCGAGGGCACCAACCAGACGGCGCAGGCCATGGGCAGACTGGCGGACCTGGTGCACAAGCTCAGCGAGTCCGTGGCTGACTTCAAATTGCCCGGCGACAGAGGGACCGGTAAATGATGTTAGAAGGATCTAACTCCAGTCCGGCGATCGGCTGGGTCCGCGAGGACCTGGATGACTGCCTGGAAATCGTGCGGGACAATCTCGAGGAATTTGCCGATGACACGTCCCGAATCGCACCCCTGCAGTTCGTCCATGAGCAACTGGAACGTCTCAACCTGACGTTCATGACCATGGAGCAGCAAGGCGCCTCGATCCTGACCGATGAAATGATCGCGGTTTGCGGGCACATGCTGCATGGCGACGATGTCAATTTCCACGAGACACTGATGGCCATCACCGACGCCGTGGTCGTCCTGCCGTCCTACCTGGACCGTCTGCAAGCGGGTCATGAAGACCTGCCAATCCTGCTGCTGCCCACGCTTAACGAGTTACGCGCCACGCACGAGGAGTCCCTGCTGTCGGAGGGCACCCTGTTTGCACCCGATCTCGATGTCATCGTGCCGGAACTCAGCGGCAGCGAAGCCGATCACGTCGCCGCCAGCGATTTCCCGGCCTTCGCCCGCCGGGTTCGCAACCAGTACCAGGGCGCCCTGCTGGGCTGGCTCAAAGAGCAATCTAAAGATGCCCTGCTGGAGCCCATGCAGAAAGTTTGCCGCACGCTATACATACGGCTGGTGCGCAACGATCTGAGGCGGCTGTGGTGGATCGCGGACCTGGCCATGCAGGGCTTGCGCGAACGCGCCATCGACAACGACCTGCCGCTGCGCCGATTGTTTGCCCGCCTGGACATGACGCTCAAGGCCATGTCCGAAGGCGGTGAAGACGGTCCGGCCCGTGACACCGTCACGGCGCTCTCGCGCGCATTGCTGTTTTACGCTGCCCAGGCACGGCCCGGCAGCAAGGCCACCGATACATTACGGGACCGCTTCCGGCTGGAAGAAATCATTCCCGACCGCGATGCACTGCTGCGCGCGCGGGGTGCGGTTACCGGCCGTGACGCCGAACTGTTCCAATCCATTGGCGACGCGGTGCGCGAGGAACTGGCGCTGGTCAAAGATACGCTCGACATGGAACTGCGCACCGGACGCGTGGACATGGAGCAGCGCGACCAGAGTAAAACGTCGCTCAGGCAGCTGTCCGATACCCTGGACATGCTGAATTTGCCGGTGGCTGCAAAAGCCGTCGAAGACCTGCTGCCGGCACTCGAAGAAACCGACGGCGTCACCAACATGGACCTCGACTCCCCCCTTCTTGGCCTGGCCCAGAAACTGCTGGAAGTCGAATCCATCCTGGCGACCCATATCCAGTTACTCGGCGAGCCGGTCGATGAAGAAGAACAAACGGGTTTCATCTCGCTTCCACCGCACGAGCAGCGCCAGGTCTTCAGCAGTATGCTGGCCGAGTGCGTCAAGACGCTGCACGGTGTGCAGGACGCCATCCGGAAACGCCTCGAAGGTGATTCCGAGGCCGATTTTTCCGGCGGACTGCAGCAGATCGCCGGCGCCCTGAACGTCGCCACGCAAATCGAAGTCGGTCAGTTGACGGAGAAGCTGGAACGCACACTCAACGCCGCGCTGGGCAACATGCCGGAAAGCGGCGGTGCAGAAGTCGCCAACCTGATTCCCCTTTCCGACGCCGTAGCGGCGCTCGAGCTGTACCTCGCCGGCATGCGTGACGACCAGAGTGGTAACCGCCGCTTCCTGGACATCATGAACGAGCGCCTGGCAGGTTTGCCGGAGGCCGGAACTTCAGGCGAGGAATTACCCGAGACATCGGTTGTGTTGCCAGGCGCAGCAGCCGAGGAAGCGGCGCTGGAGCCGAAAGCGGCGCCGGGCATCGATCCAACCATGCTTGGCATATTCCTGGACGAATTCGATTCGGTGCATACCCAGCTCGAAAACCAGTTGCTGGACTGGCTGGACGAGGCATCAGACCCGAAACCGCTTACCGAGATTCGCCGTGCCTTCCACACGCTCAAGGGCAGTGGCCGCATGGTCGGCGCCATGGAAATCGGCGAATTCGCCTGGCGTTTCGAGGAGCTGCTCAATGGCCTGATCGAAGGGCGGATTACCTTCAGCCAGCCCCTGGCAGACGCCATGACACTGGCGACCGGCGCGCTGAATTCACTGCGTGACCGCCTGGTGGGTGAAAACAGTGAACTGGATGAGACCGGCATACGCAGCCTGTCTGATTTCGCCCGTCAGCTTAACTCGGGCAATAAGCCGGATATCAGTATGCTGGCCGCCACGCTGCCGCCGCCACTAATGGCGCTGGTGCTGGGTGGACCCGAAGACGAGGTCCTCAAGCCACTGGAAACGGTATCGACACGGGACGAAGAAACACCAGTCTCTGTCACGGAAATGCCCGAAGAGCCGCAGCCAGCGGAACCCACAGCAGCCGCCCCCGCAGATGGCGTGGACCCCACGCTGATCCAGTTGATGATCACGGAAGTCCGCGAGCACCTCCAGGACCTCGAAGCCTTCGTCAACGGCATCGCCGACGGCGCGATCGCCATCGTAACCGACAGGCTGGTGCGGGCAGTGCATACGATTGCCGGCAACTTCGCCATGGCGCCACTTGGCCAGGAAGCCGCGGTTGCAAAGGCCCTGGAGAACTACCTGGAAAACCGCCAGAAGAGCGACCTGCCGGTGACTGCCTCCGCCACCATGCCATTGCAGACAGCACTGCACCGTTTCCACCAGCGGCTATACGTGCTGGAAAGCGGCAACGAGACCTGCTACCCGCTGGATGATAAGTCCCTGCTGCGGCAACTTGGCGAACTCACCTCTGAGGCACAGGCTACCGCGGCGGACCCGGTTCCTGTCGTGGAAACCACCGCGGACGACACCCGGGTGGAGACCGTTGCCAATGCAGCACAACCGCCGCTCGAAGAAGCGGAGGCGGCGGACACCATTGTCATCGAGGACGGGAGCATCATCTCGATCTTCCTCGAGGAGGCCAACGAGGTTCTCGAACGATGCGACACGCTGCTCAACAACTGGCGCGACAAGCTGGGCGACCAAAAACTGGTCCAGAACCTGCAACGCGAGATTCACACCTTCAAGGGCGGCGCACGGATGGCGGGCCTCGAAGGCATGGGTTCACTCGCCCACTCCATGGAGTCGCTGCTCGAGCAGATTGCCGGCAACCGCATGGAGCCGACCATCGCTGCCGTGCAGGCGCTCGAGGAAGGCTGTGATCGCCTGAACCTCTGGGTGGAACAGGTACAGGGCGGCAAGCTGCCGAATACCGAGGCCGCCCAGGCGCGTTTCGAAAATCGTGTACAGCTTCTGCAAGGCGGTACAGACAGCGAACCGGAACCCTTTACAGAACCGGTTCCCGTCAGCAAGAAACCCGCAAAAGCAGCGCCGGAAACGCAAAAGCCGGAAGCCGTTCCCGCGAAACCGGTCGAAGATATCCCGGTTATGCGCAAACCCGTTCCCGTCGACAAGAAACGCGGTCGCCGCAAAGAACCCCAGCGCGAGATCAGGGACATCCCGGACCGCCCCACGGTCTCCGCCGAGGATTCGGCCCCGGGCGCCCAGATTCGCGTTGCTTCGGACTTGATGGACAAGCTGGTCAACTACGCCGGCGAAGTCAGCATATACCGCTCGCGGCTTGAACAGCAGATGGGTGCGGTACGCCACAACCTGAAGGACGTCGACTCCACAGTGCAGCGCCTGAAGGAACAGTTGCGCAAGATGGACATGGAAGCAGAAGCGCAGATGATGTCGCGCTACCAGAGCGCATCCACCAAGGGCTCAACTGAATTCGACCCGCTGGAACTCGACCGCTTCTCAAATATGCAGCAGTTGTCGCGTGCCCTGTCTGAATCGGTATCCGACCTGCTCAACCTGCACGAAATGCTCGACGAGTCGGTGCGCTCCGCTGAAAACCTGCTGACACAGCAGTCGCGGGTCAGTTCCGACCTGCAGGAAGGCCTGATGCGGACCCGCATGACGCCCTTTGGCAGCGCCGCGCCGCGCCTGCGCCGCGTGGTCCGTTCGGCTGCCGCGGAAACCGGCAAAAAGGCACGCCTGCAACTACGTATGGCGGGTTCCAGCGACCAACTCGATCGCAATGTCCTGGAGCGCATCACCGCCCCGCTGGAACACATGCTGCGCAACGCGATCGCACACGGTATCGAAGTACCCAAAGTCCGGCGCAAGCTGAAGAAACCGGAGGAAGGCAGTATCACGGTGACGGTCGAGGCGGAAGCCACCGAGTTCGTGATCCGCGTGGAGGACGACGGCGCCGGCGTCAACCTGGCGGCCGTGCGCAAGCGCGCCATCGAACGCGGCATGCTGGCCAAAGACGAGGAAATCGAAGCGCAGCAGCTGGTTCAGTTCATCCGTCGCAGCGGCTTCTCCACATCCGAGACCGTGACCGGCCTGGCCGGACGCGGCGTGGGCATGGATGTGGTCAACAGCGAGATCAAGCAGATCGGCGGCTCGATGGAAATTGAATCCGTCGAGCACAAGGGAACGCAATTCATCATTCGAATTCCGTTCAGCCTGGCCGTGATGCAGGCCATCGGCGTTTCTGTCGGCGGCCGCCTGTTCCAGATCCCATTGAACAGTGTTGCCGGCGTGGCGCGCATGACACCGGCCGAATACTCCGCGCTGCTGGCCAGCGAGTCTCCGTCTTATGAGTTTGCCGGGCAGGACTACCCCCTGCTGGAGCTCGAACCCCTGCTGGATGCGCACGTCGAGCCACTGGACAGCGACAACGTTTCGCTGCTCATGATCAGTTCCGGCGAGTTTCTCGGTGCGTTCCGGGTGAACGGCCTGCAGGGACACCAGGAAGTGGTCATCAAGCCGGTCGGGCCGCAGATCAGCTCCATTCCGGGCATCCTCGGCGGCACCATCGCCGCGGACGGCCAGGTGATGCTGATCCTGGACATGGGTCCATTGATCCGCAAGGGCCTGGAGCTGGCTGCACAGCCGACTGTCGAACCGCTGGACATCCCGAAACAGGAAAGCCGCCAGCCGCTGGTCATGGTCGTCGATGATTCCATTACCATGCGCAAAGTCACCTCTCGCGTGCTGGAGAACCACTCGCTGGAAGTGATGACCGCCCAGGACGGTGTCGACGCCGTCGAGAAACTGCACGACCGCGTACCCGACCTGATGCTGCTGGATATCGAGATGCCACGCATGGATGGTTACGAACTGCTGCAACATATTCGCGCCGATGCACGCCTGCGGCATGTACCGATCGTGATGATCACCTCGCGGGCCGGGCAGAAACACCGCAAGAAGGCACGCGAGGCAGGCGCCAACGACTACCTGACCAAGCCTTACCAGGAACCGGAACTGGTCGAGAAGGTCAGCGAACTGCTCGACATGGAGTTGATCCCGAGGAGACAGGACTGACATGGATAGACGCGCTTACGGCGGCAGAAACAGCCCGAAGAAAAAAGTCATGCGCCGCACGGGAAAGCCGGCCGTGCTGCATTGCATGATCGTCCCTACCGAGCAGGAAACCCTGTTGCTGCCGACCAGCGTGATGGCGGAAGTGATCGACTTCCAGAAGCCGCGGCCGACCGAATCCGCCCCACCCTGGCTGCTTGGCCAGGTCGAATGGGAAGGCCGGCAGGTACCGGTGTTCTGTTTCGGTGCGCTGATCAACGGAAACGACGTCGGTGAAATCACGAAACGCTCGAAAATCATGATCCTCAAGTCACTGACCGACTCGGCCCGTGTCCCCTACCTGGGACTGTTGATGAGCGGTCTGCCACGACCGGTCCAGATCAAGGACAACGACCTGCAGGAAACCGGTGACGACAAAAAATCGCTGGGTGTTTTCAGCCGGATCCGTTTCGAGGAAGAAGACGCTATCATTCCGGACATGGACCGGCTGGCGCACCTGGTGACGCACGCCACTTTTGGCGCCTTGCCGATTACGCAGTTGGACAGTTAATACTGTTTACTTGAGCAAATTCGCTTGAACCCCTAACGGGCTTTTCTTAGTATTCCATCAGTACCGGCTCACACGAGTCAGAATCCATCGTTTCAATATCAGGAGGCCATAATGATGTTTCGTTTGCTGCCAGCTCTATTGGTCTTTGTATCCCTGTCAGCACTTGCACAGCTTGAAGTCGGCGGTGGGCTGCTCGACAACTGTAAGCAAATCGATGCGCTGAACGAGGCGGGTAAATTCGCTGAGGCAAAGGAAAAAGCGCAGTTGTGCCTGCAGGGCATTGAGCAGAAGTTGTCCGGAGAGATCAGCGCTTACTTTCGAGAGGAAATCGGAGACTGGAAACGGACCAGTCTTGACAAGAGCCAGGTCATGGGTTTCTCCAATATCTCGGCGACCTATGCGAAAGGCTCGAATACAGTCGATATTTCACTGACCGGTTCTGCGGGTGGATCCGGGCTTGGAGGATTGCTGGGCCTGGCCCAGATGGGAGGCGGTCAGCAGGTCACGGTAGCGGGGATCACGTCCTCGCTGAATTCCGACGGATCGTTGATGGTCCCGCTCGAAAATGGCTCTCTCCTGATGTTCGAAAGCTCCGACTTCAACACGGCCGACGAAGCGATTGCAGGCATGGGCGACCTGATCAATGATTTTCCCGTTGCGGACATCAATGCCAAGTTAAAGTGACGGGAGCCTGAAAAACGGGACGTAGGGGTCTTCTGGAGTTGAATGGGCCCGACATTGACCGTGTGACCTGTTATCGCTTGTTGAAACCAGGGTAACTGGCGGTTTCTTGACTCAGAAATCGCCTTGCAGGGCTTGCAACACGGCGACCGCGGCCGGTGCGGCTGTTTCCGTGCGCAGGATCCTTGGGCCGAGGCTTACGGGCATGATGCCTGCAGACGCCATCATGTCCAGTTCCGCGGCGCTGAAACCACCTTCCGGCCCGACCGCCAGTTCGATTGATTGACCCTGTGCCGCGTTGGCGAGACGTTCGCCAGCCCCCGGCGGCAGCACTTGCGGAATCACCGCCCTGCCGCTTTGCTCGCAAGCCGAAATCACCACGCCTTCCCAGTGTGAATGCCGCCGGGCCAACTTCTCACCGCGCAGCCTGACTTCCACGCGCTCACTCCACAGCGGCTGAAAGGCCATGACACCCAGCTCGGTGCATTTTTGCAGCGTCTGGTCCATGCGCTCTCCCCGGCTGATGGCCTGGGCCACGATGATGTGCAGGGGCGATTCGGGCTTAGCCGGCAGGCGGCTCAACACCCCGAGGGTCAACGAATTTTTTCCCGGCTGGCGCACCTCGCAGGCGTAATCACAGCCGTCGCCGTTGAACAGGACAATGGATTGCCCGGGAGTCACGCGCAATACACGCCCGAGGTAATGAGCCGGTTTGCCGGTCAGTGTAATTGCTTCCCCCGGCTCCAGCGCCAGCGGGCTATGTATTCGGTGAATTCGCACGATTTATCCCGATGTGCTCACGGCCATTTGGTATCATTCCCTATCTTTCGCAGCGCTGCAAAGTTTATGGAAAAGTTTCTCGAAACCGCGCTGACGGCGGCCCGCGCCGCGGCACAGGTCGCCCTCGGGTATTACCGGGGCGAGTTCGAAGTTGAATTGAAGGAAGACCAGACCCCGGTCACCGTCGCCGACCGCAAGGCGGAGGACATCATCCGCTCGACCCTGCTGGGTGCGTTCCCGGAGCATGGGTTTTACGGGGAAGAATCCGGCAAACGGCAGGAGAATGCCGAGTACCTCTGGCTGGTCGACCCCATCGACGGCACCAAGAGTTTTGTCGGCGGCTACGGCATGTGGTCGACGCAGATTGCATTGATGCACCGCGGCGAACTGGTCCTGGGGGTTTCCTCCGCACCGGCCGCCAGGGAAATGGCCTGGGCCGCCAGGGGGCTGGGCGCGATGTTGGACGGCGACCGGATCAGTGTCAGTGACAAGACCTCCCTGGAACAGGCCTCGGTGTCGACCGGCAACCTGCAGAGCATGGCGCGCTCCCCGCGATGGAATCGTCTTGGGCAGATTTTTTCGCGCGTTAACCGCACCCGTGGTTATGGCGACTATTATCACTACCACCGGCTCGCGGCCGGCCAGTTGGACGCCGTCATCGAATCGGATGTCAACATCCTGGATATCGCGGCCCTGGTGGTCATCGTGCGCGAGGCCGGAGGCCTGTTTACCGATCTCGAGGGCCATGCCCCCAGCATCGACACGACGTCGGTGCTGGCCGCTGCGCCGGGCCTGCACGGCCAATTGCTGGACATGCTGAATCCATGAAGAAACTGGAGCTTCCGAGCATCCACGCCCGGAGCGAGGCAATCCCCGGTGGCGGAATGAGGCGTGAACGCATCGACCTGGAATTCTCGAACGGCGCCACGCGCACTTACAGCCGGCTGATTACCCATGGACTGGGCGCCGTCATCATCGTGCCCATGCTGGACGATGAAACCGTGCTGCTGGCGCGGGAGTACGCCTGCGGCATGCATCACTACGAACTCGGCCTGCCCAAGGGTCGCATCGAGGGAGAAGAGACCCCCCTGGAAGCGGCCAACCGGGAAATGAAGGAAGAGATCGGATACGGCGCCCGTGACCTGCGGGAAATCAACCGCTTCAGCCTCGCGCCCAGCTACATGACACACATCACGCATGTCGTACTGGCCCGCGACCTGTACGAGGAAAAGCTGGAAGGGGATGAGCCCGAAGAACTGGAAGTGGTTCCCTGGCCGATGTCCGACCTGAAAGCACTGGCCGAACGAGAAGACTGTACCGAGGGGCGGACCATTGCCGCCCTCTACTTTGTGCGCGACTACCTCGAGGAAATGCGAGCAAATGACTGATCAGTCAGCCGGGCAGTTCTTGCCTGAAATCAAGGAAATAGCCATCAGGGCGGGCAAAGCGATCCTGGAGGTTTACGGGCAGGACTTCGAGGTCATCACCAAGGACGACGCGTCGCCGCTGACCCAGGCCGACCTGGCCAGCCACCGTATCATCCGGGATGAACTGGCGCGGCTGACCCCGGATATCCCGCTGCTGTCCGAAGAGTCGGCGGATATCCCCTTCGATGTCCGGGCCGGCTGGAACGAGTACTGGTTGATCGATCCACTGGATGGCACGAAGGAATTCGTCAACCGCAATGGCGAATTCACCGTCAATATCGCCCTGATCCGCGGCAACGAACCCGTACTCGGCGTGGTTTACGTGCCGGTCACCGGGGTGGCCTACAGCGGCATCGCGGGTGCAGGCGCCTGGCGCAGTGACGCCGACAACGCAACGGAAACCATTCAGGTACGTATCCCCTGCGCCGATCCGATGGTCGTGGTCGGGAGCCGCTCTCATGCAAACCCGGCCCTGGTGGGGTACCTGGAAAAAATGGGGGCATTTGAGCTGGTCAGCATGGGCAGCTCGCTCAAGTTTTGCCTGGTGGCCGAGGGCCAGGCGGATTTTTACCCACGCCTTGGCCCAACCTCGGAATGGGACACGGCGGCGGCCCATGCGGTCGTCCTCGCGGCTGGTGGAAAGATCATCACCCTCGATGGTGAAGCATTGCGCTACAACCTCAAGGAGTCGTTCCTCAACCCGGAGTTTCTCGTCATTGCCGATGCCGCCCGGGACTGGCTGACACCGTTCGGCGAGGCCTGAACATGAAAATTATGACAATCGCTTGACGGGATCGGCCGGAGCATTGTATAAATCTCAACAGTTCTGGGGTCTTGCCAGAGAAAAAAAATAATAACGGAACAAAAATAATAAAGAAAAGTGCAGGGAATAAGCGGCTTCGGCCGCTTTTTTGTTGGTCCCGGAAGTTGACGCTTTGGAAGTTCCCCTCTGCAGGGAATCCGGACGAGGAAGATGAAATTCAATTTCAACAGACACGGGTTTTGGGAAGCGGCGGTCATCAGCTTCAGCATCGGCGCGATGCTCCTGTTTGTCACCTGGCAAATCGCTTCTCAACCCGTCACACCGGAGCAGAAACAACTGCGCGGAGAAGTCGAGTTCCTGTCCGGTGAACTTGCTGCGGTAAACCAGCGGATGAACCGCCTGGCGGCGCGTAATGCCGTTCTGGAGCGCGAAACCGACGTGCTGCGGCAGGCCAACCGCCTGCTGCGTGAACAGGAAAGTTCACGCCAGGCCGCCTTGAACCAACAACAATCGGAACTGGATTTCTTCCGCCGCCTCGCCGGAACCGGCGGCGCCCAGAGCGGGCTGGACGTGTACCACGCGGAACTGCTGGCTACGGGTTCAGACCGGGTTTTTCAATTCATCCTGACCCTGACCCAAAACATCCGCCGCGCCTCCATCGTCAGCGGCCGTGTCCGGATTGACGTCGAAGGCACCATGGAAGACCGCCCTGTCACCCTGTACTGGTCACGGATCAGTGACGGCGATACGCCGGAACCCACTTTCCGCTTCAAATATTTCCAGCAACTGGAAGGTTACCTGACCCTGCCCGGGGGGTTCAGCCCGACCCGCCTGATACTCACGCTGGAGGCCGGGGACCGGCGCAAACCGGTGCAACGCAGCTACGCCTGGAACACCCTGCTGGAAGGCATCACCGGCACCGTCTCACCTCAATGACATTGATTTAAAGCCATTTCGTCCGCATAGTGTTGCTTATGGAACAAAGTTTGAACATCCAGACGCCTGACAGCGGCATGCCAGGAATCGTCTTCACCAACG
>JAZBOH010000166.1:0-24314 GCA_036351055.1 Lysobacterales bacterium | reverse complement strand
CTCAACCCGCCTGCTCAGCGCTTCTATATTCGCCCAAACAGAGGATGGTCCCCCAGGCGGCGAGCCGTTATGTCACAGGCAAGGTTTTAACCGCTAACATTCACGGCTTTCGCCGCATCAGCTGGCCGGACATGGTAATTGTGTTTGTAGCTCAGGCTTCAGCTATATCTTCCGCCAATTTCTCTTTCCTTGGCCAGGCGTTGATCACCGCCTTGACGAAGGTGGCGAGGGGGATGGCGAAAAAGATGCCCCAGAAGCCCCACAGGCCGCCAAACACCAGGATCGCCAGGATGATGGCTACCGGGTGCAGGTTGACGACTTCCGAGAACAGCAGCGGCACCAGCAGGTTGCCGTCGAGGGCCTGGATGATGGCGTAAGCAATCATGACCTGGCCAAAATCCCAACCCCAGCCAAACTGGAAATACGCGATCAGCGCGATCGGTATCGTGGCGACAGCTGCGCCGATATAGGGCACCAGTACCGAAAAACCGACCAGTGTGGCCAACAGGGCCGCGTACTGCAGGCCGAGGATCTTGAAGGTGACGTAGGTGACGCCACCGACAATGATGATCTCGACCGCCTTGCCGCGCACGTAGTTGGCAATCTGCACCTCGGTTTCGCCCCAGACACGGTTAACCAGTGAGCGTTCTTTGGGCATGCGGTCGGTAACCCAGTGGATCATCAGGTCCTTGTCTTTCAGGAAGAAAAACACCAGGACCGGCACCAGGATAAGGTACACGACCAGCCCGATTACGCTGGCGACCGATGCCAGCGACCAGCCCAGCAACTGCTGGCCCAGGTTGCCCACTTCATGACCCAACTGGCCAATGATGCTTTCGACCTGCTCCACGGAAATCAGGTCGGGGTAAGACCCGGGCAATTGCTTGAGCAGTTCCTGCCCCTGGGTGATATAGACCGGAAACTGCTGTACCAGTTGTGTCAGCTGCCGGGAGACAATGGGAACCAGGCCGAACAGGATGAAGAACAGGACCGTCAGGAATAAAAGAAACACGATGACGACCGCCAGCATGCGGGGCATGCCGTAGCGTTGCAGCCGGCTGACGATGGCCTCGAGCAAATAGGCAATCACGATGCTGGCGAACATCGGCGCCAGCCAGGCGCCCAGTCCGACGATCACCGCGAAAAAGATCAGCAGGAAAACACCGAGGATGACCACCTGGGGGTCGGAAAAAGAACGCTTGAACCAGTCTCTCAACAGTTCCATGACAGACTCATTTTCTGGAGGGTTCTGAGCGTCAGAAGCTCAGGGTCCACATAGCCTCGACTTCGATCTGCTGGTCGAGTTCTTCCGTGGTGACGCCCAGGACACTGCCGCCAAATGCATACTCGGCCGGTGCATAGGCCGCGTTGAAGTTGAGGCGGCTGCGGTCGCTGGTGCGCCGCGAGTAGCCCACGATCATGGCATGGGTCGCGAGGTCACCGGACAGCGCCTGGTCAAGCAGGCGTGACGAGGGCGACGGTTGCGTCCGTGTGCTCAGGTCGACGTGCCATTCCTGGTCCTTGCCGTCGGTCCAGGTGTAACCCACGCTGTAGACCGTCAAGTCTTCCCAGTCGAAACTCGGACTGGTGGAGTCGCCGAGCAGCGACAGGAAACGGTTCGGCAGGTGCTGACTGGGGAAGGCGCTGATATCGCTGTACATCACGCGTTCCACTGCAACATTGAGCCAGGACCGGTCGCTGGCCTGGAAAGCGAGGCCAACGCTGGCACGCGCCGGGATATCCAGGTCGGCCGGGTTGGAATAAACGCCGCGATAAGCTGCGAATTCCTCCATGTCGATGCGCGACTGGAAGCCCGCGTCGAGTGATAGCCCCTCAATGACTTCCTGGTGTACGGCGAGGCGCACGCCCGTGCCGTAACCGGATTCCTGGTAAGGCTGGTAAGCCGAATAGATGCCCACATCCTGGCCAACCGAACTGGCGGAGAACAGGCCGAGGTTGGCTGCGCTGTAACGCTGGTAAGCCACGATGGCCGACACGCCAAGGATTCCGTTCGCACTAAACTGGTGCTGGATGCCCGGCGTAAAGTACTGCCGCTCGAACATCGTGCCCTCGTAAACCGGGTCAGGCTCGACGCCCTGCCAGAGGAATTCGTTGGCGGACTGGTATTCAAACTGCAGGTTCAACCAGGTTTCCGGCTGGGAATGCATGTCGGTCGCGAAATCCGGAAGAATCGGCACCTGGCTGCTGCGCAGCCAGGAAACGTGCACTGGCTTGCTGTCCTCGGACAACATGAAATCGGGCGTCAGCTCCTGTGCCAGGTATTCCTGCCACGGGCCCAGCTCGAAACCGATCACGTAGAAAGAAGTCAGCCCCGTACCGCCCGCTGTAAAGCCGGCGACAGGCAAGCCGATACCCTGGGCGCCGGCCATACCTGGCGCCAGCCCCATCAAGGCAATCGCTGCACTGACAATAGTCTTTCTCAAAACCGCCCTATATCCTTCACACGGATGTATCGACTCAAGGTGGAATATGGCAGGAATACAACATCATGTCAACGGCAAACGGGGCTTTGCCAGACCTGCTGCCGGAGAGCGGCTGGCTTTTCAGGCAAGTGTTTGTTTTTAAACAATCTCATGATCCGACCCGGGTGTAGTTGACCGCCGTCATGCGAGCCGGATAAAAATTGGGGATTAAGCCGGTGCGTTGCTAGAATGCAACAAAGTCCCCCAACCCGGTATTCCGACCATGCAAACGCCCGTTATCGAAAGCTCCGTTCTCACCATCGCCGGCTCCGACAGTTGCGGCGGTGCAGGCATCCAGGCCGACCTGAACACCTTTGCGGCGTTCGGCGTTTATGGCGCCTCGGTGATTACCGCGGTTACCGCACGCAACACGCTTGGCGTTCAGGCCCTGGAGCCCGTTTCGGATGCCCTCATCGTGGCACAGATGGAATCCGTGCTCGAAGACCTGCCCATCCGGGCGATCAAAACCGGCCTGCTGCCCAGCGTGGCCGCCATCGCCATCCTCGGCGAGATGCTCGAGCAGCACCAGCCGTTGCTGCCGATGGTCGTGGATCCCGTCGTTATCGAGCCGGACGAAAGGAAACTGAGCGGTGAAGCAGCGCTGGAAGCCATCCAGAACCACCTGTTCCCGCTGGCAACGCTGATTACCCCCAACCTCGAGGAAGCCCGTGTGCTGACCGGCATGGCGATCCGCGACATGGATGAAATGGCCGCGGCGGCGCACGAACTGCTAGACCGTGGTCCCTACGCCGTTTTCCTCAAGGGCGGCCGTTTTGGCGGACTCGACATCACCGACATCCTGCTCACCCGCGACGGTATGCACCGATACACGCACCCGGCCTTTGAAGGCCGTTTCCATGGAACGGGCTGCGCCCTGTCGTCCGCCGTGGCGGCCGGCCTGGCGATGGATAAAACGCTGCCTGAAGCCGTTCAGGACGCGGTGGAATACGTCCAGGCCTGTCTCGAAAACAGCCTTTCGCCGATCAAGGGCCGATTGGGACTGCTGGGGCACAAAGCCCGCTTTTAAAGACGGGCGATAATCGCGTCTGCAAAAGTATCGGTACTGCCGTCACCACCCAGGTCCGGTGTCGTTTGTTCGCCCGCAGCGATGGTTTCGGTTATCGCCGTGCGCAGGCGTTCTGCCTTATCCGCCATTTCCAGGTGCGTCAGCATCTGGACCGCAGCCAGCAGCAAGGCGCAGGGATTTGCGATCTTGCGACCAGCGATGTCTGGCGCAGAACCGTGGACCGCTTCGAAAATGGCTGCCTCGTGGCCAATATTAGCGCCCGGCGCCAGGCCCAGGCCACCCACCAACCCGGCGCAAAGGTCTGAAATAATGTCACCAAAGAGGTTGGTCGTCACGATCACGTCGAACTGCTGTGGGTCCATCACCAGCTTCATGCAGGTCGCATCCACGATCATTTCATCACATTGGATATCCGGGTATTCGGCAGCCACTTCGCGTGCCACTTCCAGGAAAAGACCCGATACGGTTTTCAGAATATTGGCCTTGTGCACCAGGGTCACTTTTTTCCGCCCTGCCGCACGCGCCAGGTCGAAAGCGTAGCGCACGACGCGTTCACTGCCCTTGCGCGTGATCACGATCTTGGATTCGGCCGAAGTGCCGCAATCACTGGTTTTGGCCTCGGCGGCGAGGTAGGCGCCCTCGGTATTCTCACGCACGGTGATGATGTCGACGCCTTCGTAATGCGCCCGTGTACCGGGAATCGACACCACCGGTCTGACGTTGGCATAAAGGTCAAACGTTTCACGCAAGGTGACGTTAATGGAACGGAAGCCTATTCCCACAGGCGTGGTGAGCGGTCCTTTCAGGGCCACCCGGTTACGACGGATGGATTCCAGTGTCGGCGCGGGCAGTAAATCGCCGTGCTTCTCCAGCGCCAGCAGGCCGGCCTCGACAAATTCGTACTCCAGGCCACAATCGAGTGCATCCAGCACCCGCAAGCTGGCCTGCATGATTTCGGGCCCAATTCCGTCACCGTGGATTACGCTGATGGTGTGCTTCATACCGTCTCCTCGTGCCGGCTTGCCCGGCGGAAATTCAAAAGCCGCCGATTATAATTGAAAACGATTTCTTTTGTCGGTGGGACTGTACAGGCGACGCCGGTTTACACGCAGCTGAGTGGCCTCGGCAAGCCTGCGTAACGGCAAGCCTGGGTGCCGGGGCCATCGGGGAAAAGGCGGTACAGGTAACGGCTGTTACCCTTCTCTTCTCCCAGGCTTTCACGCGTCTTTCTGACCAGGACGCGCATCGGCGGCTCGATTTCATGTTTTTCGAAATAGTCACGAAACAGGTACAAAACCACCCAGTGATCGGCTTCCAGGTGCATACCGTCGTTGGCGGCCATGGTTTCAGCCGCGAGTGGCGTCCAGGCGGCATACTCCAGCAGGTAACCCTTTTCGTCCAGCGCCAGGCTGGCGCCACCAGGCAGTTGCAGATCCGGCGTATTCATTTCCAGCTCAGGCAGTGTGGGTGGTTTTCCAGGAGAGACGGGAAAGCACCGTCCTTCAATGTACGCACCTGGAGGTCGCGGGCTGGGCTGGCCAGGCCACGCGCCTGCAGGTCCGGTTCTGAGTAGTAGACCGCCACACCCGGTGGCAGTAACTTGCCCGGCTCACCCAGCAGCAGTTGCCTGACACCGTTGTCCAGGAATACTACCGTATCGCCCGCGGCACTGGCCTTCCGGCAGGCCTCGAACGCGCCCTGGCCGGCTGAAAAAACGAGGTGCAAGACGCTCGATTGTATTGTGTGCTTGACCGGCATGGTTACAGCACCACCACGTGATCGCACCCGCGCCAGCGCTGTTTCATGTCTGCAAAGCCAAGACCCTCAACGGGAAGAACCAGTTCGATTCCCAGGCCATGACAACGCTCGAGCCAACCGGACTCCGCGAAAACCTGCACGGAACCGAGGTCAGGAAGGGCCGACCAGGCCCTGTAGCCGGCCGGCAGGCTCGCGCCGGCCGCGGCCTTGTCTGCGGCGAGTTGCAGAATGGCGTCACCGGTGAAAAACACCTCCACGTCGAAATCAAGGGAAAGCGCCGCCAGGGCCATGTCGGCCTCGGCACGGGATTCTCGCGAACCGTAGACGCCTGTCCGGACCAGCAGCGCCAGCCTGTTGTTCACACCCGGCATCAGAAGGCCAATACCCGATCGCAGGACAGCAGACGTTCCATCACTTCCGGCAGGCCGGCTTCACGGAACCCCTCGCCCGGCGCGCAGTCCAATCTTCGCGACGCCGCTGAAGAGCAGATGAGCAGGGGAAAACCGGTAGACGCAGACAGGGTGGTCCACTGCGCGGCGAGATCGGGCGTGCCGGCGTCACATGCCCTGCCCTGCAGGGCGTTGTAAACGCCGTCTCCACGGAAGAAGATACTGTCAACTTCAATATCGCCCGTGAGCAGGGTGTTGACCAGACGCAACGCGGTCGCCGGCAGCGTGGAACCCCACGGACTTTCGTTGACGATAACGAGGACTTTCACGATAAACTACCTGCAGGCGGTAAGGGTTTTGGACCAGGGCCAGCAAAAGAGTCTCATGGAAAGCAGCACAAGGGTCAAGATACTGATAGCAATGGTGGTCATGCTGACCAGCCTGGCGTGCGTTGCCCAGACTGAACAGCTTGACCTTCCGGACATGGGCGCTTCCGCCGACGCCATCCTTTCCCGCTCGGAAGAGGAAGCGTACGCAAAAGCGCTGGTGCACCAGATGCGCGCTTATGAAGTCCTTGAGGAAGACCCGCTGATCAGCGCCTTTTTCGAGGACATGGGTTACCGCCTGGCCTCCAACAGCGACCGTCCCGACAAGTCATTTACCTTCGTTGTGCTCAACCAGGACGTGGTCAACGCTTTCGCAGCCCCCGGTGGAGTGATCGCCCTCTACAGCGGCTTGATCCTCGCGGCCGATGACGAAAACGAGGTTGCCGGCGTGCTGGCGCACGAAATCGCCCATGTGACCCAGCAACACCTGTACCGGGCACTGGAAAACCAGCAGGCGATGACCATCCCGATCGCGCTCGCCATGCTCGCCATTGCACTGGCCGGCGGCGGGGACGGTGAGGCCATCCAGGGCGCCATGATGGCCGGCCAGGCGGCGGCCGCGCAATCCGCCATCAACTACACGCGTCAGAACGAGTACGAGGCTGACCGGATCGGCATCTCCACGCTGTCCAGGGCCGGTTACGACCCCGCCGGCATGCCCGAGTTTTTTGAGAAAATGGGGCGCATCAACCGCTCGATGGGCGAAGGGCCGCCGGAATTCCTGCGCACACATCCGGTGTCGGTCAGCCGAATTGCCGAGGCGGAAAACCGGGCCGCCAACATGCCAACCCCGGAGCCGTCGGATGGAAGGGATTTCTACCTGGTGCAGGCGCGCCTGCGCGTCAAATCCGAAGACTCCATGGATGATGTGCTGGATTGGTTCAATCACCGCAAGGAAAGGGCCGATATCACTGCCGCCGAGTCAGATGCCATTGACTACGGCAAGGCCATCGCGCTGCAGCGCAAGGGCCAATACGCCGAGGCACGCCGGCTGCTGGAAAGCCTGATCGAGCGCGAACCCCACCTCGCCTACGAACTGCAACTGGCCGAACTCGACCAGGATTCGGGCGACCCCGCCAGTGCCGTGGACCGGTTGGCCGGGCTGTATAACAGTTTTCCGGGCAACCACACCATCTCCCTGCACTACGCCGAGTCCTTGCTCAGGTCCAATGACCCTGCGCAGGCCGAGACCGCCGCCGTCATATTACGCCAGCAACTGCCCGGACATACCGACGACCCGCGCCTCTATGAACTTTACGCCCGTTCCGCCAATATTTCGGGCGACAGGATACGGGCCAAGGAAGCGATCGCGGAGTCCTACTACCTGCGAGGTGGAGTGCACGAGGCCGCGATGCAATTGCAGGAACTGGCCGGAGACAGCGATCTAGACTACTACCAGAGAAGCCGCATTACCGCCCGCATTAACGAACTTAGGCTGGAACTCGCAAAAATGGGCAAGGAAGAAACCGAATAGCCGTTTTGGTGCGCGATTTCCACCGGGCACCGGCCAACGAGCCGTTTTGACATAAAACTGTAACATCGTTCCTTATAATGGTTCCTGTAGAGCCCAGCCGGGCGGTTTTTTGACGCGGATGCGGAAACAGACTTGAGCAGACAGCAACCCAATGTCCTGGTAGTAGATGACGAGGCCGCCATCCGCGACATGATCCAGTTCGCCCTGGAGAAAGCCGGCATGGGCGTTCAGCTGGCTTCCAATGCGCACGAAGCGCTACTGCAGATCAGCGAGTCGCGGCCGGACATCATCCTGATGGACTGGATGATGCCGGGTGTCAGCGGACTCGAACTCACACGCCGCCTGCGCAAAGACGTCTACACCGAGGACATCCCGATCATCATGCTCACGGCCAGGGTCACCGAGGACGACAAGATCGCGGGACTCGAAGCCGGGACGGACGATTACGTGGTCAAGCCGTTTTCACCACGCGAACTGCTGGCCCGGATCCGGGCCGTCACCCGGCGCACCAGTCCTGCCGACGACCGGGGACGCCTGGTGGCGGGGAACCTCACGCTGGACACGGTTTCACGGCGAGTACTCAATGGTGATGAAGAGATCCGAATGGGGCCGACGGAGTACCGCCTGCTGGAGTTTTTCATGGGTCACGCAGGCCGGGCCTATAGCCGATCCCAGATACTTGACCACGTCTGGGGCGCCAACGCCTACCTCGAAGAAAGGACCGTGGACGTCCATATCCGCCGCCTGCGCAAGGCGCTCGAACTGGCGCAGGCCAGTAAATATTTGCAAACCGTGCGCGGACACGGCTATCGTTTCCTTGCGGAACAGAACCGCTGACCGGAAACACTCATGCCCTCCCGAAGCTGGAGATTTCACGCAGGAAGAGTCTTGGTTCTCGCCATCGCGGTGTTGACCGGCGGTTGGGCGATCGGCTACCCGTTTGCCACCCTGGGTCTTGCGGCCGCCGTGTACGTGGCCTGGCAGGGGGCCAATCTCTGGCGTTTGTACCAGTGGCTAAGAAACCCGGTTGACGATGTTCCACAAAGCCGTGGCATGTGGGCGGACATCTACGACGGCATCAGCGCCATGGAAACACGCAACCGGCGGCAGAAAGAGAAGTACCGTGCCATGATCATGGAATTCCGCAGCCTGACCAATGCCTTTCCTGATGCCACCCTGGCGATCGACGAAAACGACGTCATAACCTGGTTCAACACGGCGGCGGAAACCTCGCTGAAATTGAAAAACCCCGGCGACCTGGGGCAGTCGGTGACCAACCTGTTGCGCGACCCCGACTTCGCCAACTGGTTGGCGATACAGGGCGAGGTTCGCAGCCCGCTGGAAATGCCCTCACCCCGCGGCGACCGGCGCTGGCTGACCGTTAACGCGGTGGGCTTCAGAAACAGGCAAAGACTGGTGATTCTGCGCGATACGACGGAGGTTCATAGCTTGGAAAAAATAAGACGCGATTTTGTCGCCAATATCTCGCACGAGTTGAGAACCCCGCTCACGGTG
This sequence comes from Lysobacterales bacterium, assembly GCA_036351055.1. Classification (GTDB taxonomy): domain Bacteria; phylum Pseudomonadota; class Gammaproteobacteria; order Xanthomonadales; family SZUA-36; genus JABDPF01. Next base: position 15,282 of record JAZBOH010000166.1, on the reverse strand, counting down.
GTTCAGGGCTACCTGGAAATGCTGGAGGAACACCCGTCGAGCGATGTGGCCCAGGCGGTCGGCAAGATGCTGGGGCAGACCAGCCACATGCAGTCCTTGCTCGACGATCTGCTGGAATTGTCGCGCGTGCAAGGCGCCGAGTTACAGGGCGACGAGGAAATTGTCAATATCGGGGCGCTGCTGATGCAGTTGAAAGAACAGGCGCAGGAACTCAGCCGTGATCAGCACGATATCCAGTTCGAGGTCGATCCGGCGCTGCACCTAACCGGCGTATCCGCTGACCTGGAAAGCGCCTTCAGCAACCTGATCAGGAACGCCATCAAGTACACCCCCGAAAAAGGCCGGATCCGGGTCAGCTGGAGAAACAGCGGCGAAGGTCCTTGCCTGCAGGTTATCGACGAGGGTATCGGCATTCCCGCACGCGACATCCCGCGCATCACCGAACGGTTTTTCCGAGTCGGATCCGACCGTGGGCGCCAGACCGGCGGCACCGGCCTGGGGCTTGCCATCGTCAAGCACGTGCTGAACGCCCACCAGGCGGAACTGGCTATTGAAAGTGAACTCGGCGAGGGCAGCACCTTTACCGTCACGTTTCCCGAGGAGCGCGCCCGCCTGGCCGTTGATGGCGCTGCCAATGAGGGCTATCCGGAAGAAGCGACGCCGGTGTAACCAAATCGTCACAATGTCTCCCTAGTATTGCCGGTGATGGAGCGCCACGACGGCTCCAAATATCCACAGGAGACTTGCAAATGAAATCCTATTTCCACAAAACTGCAATACTGGCGGTCGGCTTGTGCCTGTCCGGCACAGCCATGGCCCAGGCCAAGGTCGATGAGAACCTCGCTGTTTACGAAAAAACCAGCGGTGTATCCGGCAACCTGTCGAGCGTTGGCTCAGACACGCTGGCCAACCTGATGACCCTCTGGGCCGAAGAGTTCAAGCGCGTTTACCCGAACGTCAATGTTCAAATCCAGGCCGCCGGTTCCTCGACCGCACCGCCCGGACTGACCGAGGGCACATCAAACCTCGGACCGATGAGCCGCCTGATGAAGGACAAGGAAATCGAGTCTTTTGAAAAACGCCATGGCTACAAGCCCACGCCCATCGCCGTCGCCATCGACGCGTTGGCAATATTCGTGCACAAGGACAACCCGGTGGAAGGCCTGAGCCTGGCTCAGACCGACGCCATTTTCTCTTCCACCCGAACCTGTGGCGGCGACGAAGACATCGATAACTGGGGCCAGCTGGACCTGCCCGGCGCCTGGGCCACCCGCGGTATCCAGCTATATGGTCGCAACTCGGTGTCCGGCACTTACGGCTACTTCAAAGAACACGCGCTGTGCAAGGGTGATTTCAAGAACACCGTCAACGAGCAACCCGGATCCGCGTCGGTCGTGCAGTCCGTCAGTTCATCGCTCAACGGCATCGGTTACTCCGGCATCGGTTATACGACTTCATCCGTTCGGGCCGTTCCACTGACCAAGACCGAAGGCAAGCCTTATGTTGAAGCCACCTCAGAAAACTCGATCAACGGAACCTACCCGCTGGCGCGTTTCCTCTACGTCTATATCAACAAAGAGCCCGGCAAGACCCTCGATCCCATCACTGCCGAGTTCCTGAAAATGGTGTTGTCAAAGCAGGGCCAGGAAGTGGTCGTCAAAGACGGCTATATCCCCCTGCCAGCCAGTGTTTCAGAGCGTGAGAAATCAAAACTGCTGTAACCCGGCCCAGCCTTTTTAGCCTGGAAGCCCGGCACCTGCCGGGCTTTTTTGTTGCTTCCTGTCATGATTGAAATCAGACGGACACGAATGGGTAGCATATCCGTAACCATTTTGTCACAAAGCTGAAATAAAATGCTGCGCAGGGCTTCTTGGATCCGGGGAGCCCTTCCATCAACGAGGGAGATAAACCATGAAAAAGCTGACAGTCCTGATCGGATTGAGCATTCTTCTTTGCAGCACCACTGCGACCGCCCAGGTCAGCGAGGAAGAGGTACAGGCACTGCGCGCCCAGATCGAGTTGCTGACCAAGCGCCTTGACCAACTGGAGAACCAGAATAAACAGGTGGTCGAAGCGGCGACCGGGCGCAACGAGGAAACCGTCGCCAGGGTCGCGGAAGTCGACGAAAAACTCGGTGATGTTGAGAAACAGGTCGCAGCCATGTCCTGGGCCGAGCGAATGAATTGGAAAGGCGACTTTCGCTACCGTTACGAAAACATCGACGAGGAAGGCAAGGACGGCCGCAACCGCAGCCGGATACGGGCGCGCACCAGCCTGACCGCGGACCTGTCGGATACAATGAGAGTCGGCATCGGACTGGCCACGGGCGGTGACGACCCGGTCTCGTCCAACCAGACCATCGGCGGCGGCGGATCCAGCAAGGATATCAAGATCGACCTGGCTTACTTCGGCTGGTCCGGTCTGCCCAATACGTACATTACCGGCGGCAAGTTCAGCAACTTCCTGATCCGGCCCGCCAAGCAGGGCCTGATGTGGGACGGCGACTGGCGTCCGGAAGGACTCGGTATCGTCTGGAACAACGGTTTCTTTTTTGCCCAGGGCATGGGGACCTGGCTGGAAGTCGACAGCAGGAACGGCACCGAGTTCGGCTGGGCCGTGCAGGCCGGCTTCGATTTCAAGACGGGTGATTTCGGCAAGATGAAAATCGGTGCGGGTTACTCGGTATTCGACATTGCCGGGCGCACCCCCGTTTTCGGCGATCCGGATGACTTTTACGGCAACAGCTTCGTTAGAAATCCAATAACGGGTGACCTGGTATTCGAATACAACTACCACAACCTGGAGGCGTTCGCCGAATGGAGCATTGGCAAAGTCACGCTGTTTGCCGACTACACCATCAACCAGGACGCACCTGAAAACGATACCGGCTACCTGTTCGGCGCCAAGTATGGCTCAGCCAAGGACAAAGGCCAGTGGGACGCTACCTACTTCTACGCAAGAAAAGAGAAAGACGCGATGATCGGCCTGCTGACGGATTCCGATTTCGGCGGCGGCGGCACCGATAGCCGCGGCCATGCACTGGTCGGCACCTACGCTTTCCACAAGAAATGGAACTTCAAGGCGACCTACTTCATCAACGAGCGCAAGCTCGAAGACGCTCACGACTACGATCGCTTGATGCTGGACCTCAACTTCAAGTTCGACTGAGCCCAATTACGGGCCGTTTCCCGGCCTGACAGAACCAGAAAACGGGCCGGACAGACGGCCCGTTTCTATTGCGCGCCGCAAAGGTTTATTCTTGTCCCCCTATGGAAAACTCAGCCGAACGCTCCAACACCTATGCTGCCGTCGACCTGGGCAGCAACAGCTTCCACCTGCTGGTGGCCCGTCGCGAGCACGGCGAGTTGCGTGTCATCGACCGCATCAAGGACATGGTCCGCCTCGGCGGCGGCCTGGACGAGGAAGGCAACCTCGACCCTGCCGTCCAGGACCGTGCTTTTTCCTGCCTGGCGCGTTTCGGCCAGCGCTTGCGCGGCATTCCCCCGGAAAACCTTCGCGCCGTGGGAACCCAGACCTTCCGGCGCATGAAGAACGCCAATGCCTTCCTGATGATCGCGGAAACCGCGCTCGGCTGCAGTATCGACATCATTGCGGGGCGCGAGGAAGCGCGGCTGATCTACCTGGGCGTCACCCAGGGCGTCGCCGGTCTCGAAGAAAGGCGCCTGGTCATCGACATCGGCGGCGGCAGCACGGAGCTGGTGATCGGCGAAGGCCTGACCCCACTGGAGATGGAGAGCCTGCAGTACGGCTGTGTTTCCTTGACGCGGCGCTTTTTCGCGGATGGGAAAATATCCCGGAAACGCTGGAAAAAGGCCGTCAACTCGGTCATGGCCGACCTGCAGGAACTGCGCCTGCGCTACCTGGCAACCGGTTGGGACAGCACCATAGGGTCATCGGGCAGCATCAAGGCCATCGAGGAAATCTGCCGCCGCATGGGCTGGCTGGAAAAAGACATCAGTGCCGACGCGCTCTACATGCTGCGTGACAAGCTGCTGCAGTTCGACACCATCGATTCGGTCAAGCTGCCCGGCCTGACCGAACGCCGCCACCCGGTCCTGATCGGCGGACTGGCCATGCTGCACGCCTGTTTCGAAGTGCTGGACATCGAGACCCTGAAGGTATCGCCCTACGCCTTGCGTGAAGGCGTCCTGCACGACCTGCTCGGGCGCATGGAGCAACGCGACCCCAGGGACAAGACGGTCGACGCATTCATGAACCGGTACAGCGTCGACCGTGAACAGGTCAAGCGGGTCAAAGGCATCGCCTTGACAGCCTGTGAAAAGATCGCCGACAGCATGTTCCTGCTCCCGGTAGACCGGCGCCTGCTGGGCTGGGCCGCGGACCTGCACGAAACCGGGTTGAGCGTTGCGCACAGCCAGTACCAGCGGCATTCCGGTTACCTGGTCGAGTATTCGGATATGACCGGGTTCACCCGGCAGGAACAGTTGTTCCTGGCCACGATGGTACGTTACCACCGGCGCGCCATACCGCGCGAATACACGGACCTGCTGCCCACCCGCCTGCACGAACCGCTGCGCATGTTGCTGATGTGCCTGCGCCTGGCCTGCATCCTGTGCCGCAGTCGCGATGACGATTCCCTGCCCGGTTTCAGACTCAGCGGCAGCGACAACCGGGTCACGGCCAGTTTCGACGCGGAGTGGCTGGAAGCCCACCCTTTGACCCTGTTTGATTTGAAACAGGAGTCAAAAGCCCTGGAAGCCATCGGCCTGCAGTTCAGGGTCGACGTATCACCGGGACCATGAAAACCGGCAACCCTGGCGGACATGGCGGTCCCGGCGCCTCCCGTCACGCCATCGAAGCACGCGCCGGACTGCTTGCGGATATCCGGCAGTTTTTTGCCGACCGCGCGGTGCTGGAAGTTGAAACACCGGTCCTGAGCCGATTTGGCAACGTCGATCCCAACATACTCAACATCAGCACCGATGATGCCCAGCCACGCTACCTGCGCACCTCGCCCGAGTACGCGATGAAGCGCCTTCTGGCCGCCGGCCACCGCGATATCTACGAGATGGGCCGGGTCTTCCGCGCCGGTGAAAAAGGCCGTCATCACAACCCGGAGTTCACCCTCCTGGAATGGTATCGAACGGGCCTGGCGTACCTGGACCTGGCCACCGAGGTGGTGGACCTGGTCCGATTCTGCGGTCACGGGGTCTTTGATGACTGGAAAGTCAGGAAAGTGGACTACCGCCGCCTGTTCCAGGAACACACCGGCCTGGACCCCCACTTCTGCTCCGAATCCGAGCTGGCTGCTTGCGGCGCGGAGCGTGGTCTGCTGGCCGGGCCGCTGAGCCAGTCCGAATGGCTCGACCTGGTGATGGCGGAGATCATCCAGCCCACCCTGCCTGGCGAACAGTTCACCATCGTGTACGACTACCCGCCGGAACAGGCAGCACTGTCCCGGATTCGCGCGGATGATCCCCCGGTAGCAGAACGTTTCGAAGTATTTCTCGGGCAATCCGAACTGGCCAACGGCTACCAGGAACTGACCGATGCTGAGGAGCAGCTAAGCCGCTTTCGCCACGAAAGCCGCTTGCGTCGGCAGCAGGGGCAAGACGATGTACCCCTGGACCTGGGGCTGGTGGAAGCATTGCGCAACGGCATGCCGGAATGCGCCGGCGTGGCGCTGGGCGTGGACCGCCTATTGATGGCGGTGCTGAAACTGGAACGTATCGACGCCGTGCTGGCGTTCAGCTATGACCGTATCTGAAAACCTTCACGCCGCGCGGGACTGCGGCAGCACGATCTCGACCAATAACCCGCCACCGGGTGCGTTACTGGCGTTTATTTCCCCACCATGGCGGTGCACGGCGGTTGACGCGATCGATAGCCCCAGGCCATGACCACCGCTGCCACGGTCCCTGGATTCCTGGACACGATAGAACGGTTCAAAAATTTTGTTCAGTTCCCTCTCGGGCACACCCGGGCCGTAATCGCGCACCGACAGGCTGATCAGGCCTTTGCGCCGCGACAGGTCAAGGCCAAGCTCCACACCGCGGTCCGGGTCGGTATGCCGCAGCGCGTTGCGCAACAGGTTTTCAGTCGCACGCCAGATCAGTTCCCGGTCACCGTGAAACGCCACCGGGCCGGGAGATGACCACGCAATACCGGGTTTCCCTTCCGGAACCTCGTAATTGACCACTTCGACGAGACTGCTGAGCAACTCGCCCAGATCCATGTCTTCGTCCAGTTTGCGAACGGTTTCCGAGGTCTCCCTGAGCAACCCGAGCACAGCGTTGACCAGGGTTTCGAGGCGCTCGCTTTCCAGGCCGATGCGATCGATTTCCGAAGCGATCTGACCGGCGCCCTTCTTGCGCGCAATTTCCAGCGCCACGCTCATCCTGGCCAGCGGTGATCGCAGTTCATGGCTGACATCCTGCAGCAGGCGCTGGTTGGCCACCTGCATGGCTTGCAGGCGGGAAGCCATTTCGTCGAAGTCCGTGGCCAGCTGCCCGATCTCGTCCTTGCGGCCGCCCACTTCCGGGCTGACCCGGGTCGATAACTCGCCGGCGGCAATTTTACGGCTGGCCCGTTGCATGTGTTCCAGGGGCGTGGCCAGGGAACGCGCGAGGAAGAAGCTGATCACCGCACTGATGACCGCTGCAGCCGCCAACCTCAGGGCCGTACCTTCGGGGCCAGGCGCCAGGATGGGGCGCGGCGGCGTCCGGTTCACGGTGTAAACAGTAAACGATTCGCCACCGCGGTCGGACACGATTTCACTATCCATACCCGCGCCCTGTTCGACGAGCCTCTGCAAGGATTCGTCACGCCCAAGAACCTCGTTTTCCTGTTCGTCCACGATATAAATATGGCTGCGGGTCATGCGCGGTATGTTGAGCAGTTCATCGCGCAAACCTTTGCGGCCCTCTGATTGCAGCGCCTGCTGGGCGCGCTGGCTAATCCGGTAAAGACCCCGCTGGAATGATTCCTGTGGTTGTTCCGCCCATTGCTTGCGCGCCAGCGTATCGTTCAGAAGTCCGATTGCCGCCGAGAAACCGACGATGCTGAGCCACATCGTCAGGAAGATTTTCCAGAAAAGGGAATGCATGCGGATGGTTCCGGCGTTGCCGCCGGGTCAGGCTACCCGGTACTGGTAACCGATGCCGCGGATGGTTTCGATCCGGTTGTCGCCACGCGGGTCCGGGCCCAGCTTACGCCGCAGGTTGCTGACGTGCATGTCCACGCTGCGGTCATGCGGCACCGGTTCGCGGCCCAGGGCCGAAACATAGAGGTCCCGCTTGCTGACCACTTCCCCGCGGTGTTGAAGCAGTTCCAGCAGGATGCTGAACTCGGTGCTGGTCAGTTCGACCAGTTCTCCGAATTTGCTCAAGGTGCGGTTGCCCTGGTTCAGTTCCAGGTCATCGCATATGATCGCGCTGTGGTCGCCTTCCGGAACCGCCGGCGCCCGGCGCATCACGGCACGAATCCTGGCGAGCAGCTCCCGCGGATTGCAGGGTTTGGGCACGTAATCGTCCGCACCCAGCTCCAGCCCCAGGATACGGTCCATGTCGTCGCCGCGCGCGGTCAGCATGATCACCGGCAGGCGGCTGTCACGGCGCAGTTCCTTGAGCACGTCCATGCCGTTCATCTCGGGCATCATGATGTCCAGCACGACCAGGTCCAACCCGGGCTGGCGTGCGGCTTCCAGGGCCTTGGCGCCATCGTAAGCCACGCGCACCTGGAACCCTTCGGATTCGAAATATTCTTTGAGCAGGTCGCTGAGTTCAACGTCGTCGTCTGCAAGCAGGATCGTGTTTTGCATATTGTGTCTAACGGGTACGGTTGCTATTGATACCCGAACATTCTAACCCGTTCCCAGTAAAAAAGGGCGCACCGGGGTGCGCCCTTCCATATACCGGGGTAGACCGGGTTTGTTACCAGTTCTGGTTGAACTCGGTCCAGCCCCACACCCATGCAGAATCGCGTGACCGGAAAGCACCCATATAGTCAACGTCATCGAAGAAGTCGCTAGCGTAAGTGGTGGCATCACACGGCTGCCCGCTGAGGTAGATTGACCCCTCCGGCAAGAATGCGCCATCCATCATCGGATCCACACCGTGCACATTGCCGGGCTGGCCTTCGAACCAGGTCACGACGGACCAGGGATCCGGCGTATCTTCATCGTTCTCGACAATGTTGGTGCCCGAGCAATTCAACAGCGTGTTTGAGATGGTCAGGTCGCCAGCGCTGGCCACGGCGAAGGTGGCCGCACTGTCGATATCCAGGCAGTTGTTGAAGTCAACCACGACGAAATTGCAGAAGTGCCCGGCGGTGCCACGGCGCGGATTGATACCCAGTTCACCGGTCTTGCCGAGCAAGGTGAAGTTCATCATCGTTCCACCGGAGCGCGGCAGTGCGTCGTTGTTCTGTTCCAGGTTGTCTAGCTCCATGCCGCGGTCAGTATCGACCGTTTCGTCCTGGATCTGGCTAACCAGTACATACTGCAGACTACCCTGCCAGCCCTGGGTCCAGTCGACGCTATCGTCCTCGATATCGGTCAGCACGAGGTGCTTGGCATTGACGGTTCCGCCATAGAACTCGATGCCGTCGTCGGCGTTGCGGTGAACCTGGATGTAGTCGACCACGGTGCCGCTGCCGACGCCCTGGAAGGCGATGCCGTTGAGTTCGTCCTCATCGTTGATTTTTTCACCCGCAAACTGCACACGGACATAGCGCAGTACGCCGCTGTTGTCGAGCGGGTCGCTTCCGCCGTAGGCGCCGCTGTCGCCTTCGCCGATGGCTTCGCAAACACCGGAGTCACAGGTGTTCAACGGAGCCGCGCCATTGAGGACCAATCCGCCCCACTGGCCTGCAGTGGCGTCCGGCGCATAGTCGGCGCCAGTCATCACGATTGGCGCGTGCGGCATGCCGTCGGCGATGATCTTTGAGCCACGCTGGATGTAAAGTGCGTTGTTGGACCCACCGGCGCCGACGATGCGCGTACCGGCCTCGATGGTGAGCGTCGGGCCGTCCAGCGGCACCGGGTCGCCCAGTCCCGCCTTATTGCCGATGAAAACGCCGCCGTTGAGTACGTAAACGGCGTCATTGGTCAGGGTCAGATCGTCGGTATAGGTGCCCTGGAGCTGGCAAGTACGATCTGCGATTTCCGTGGTGCCCGCGGGGCACGAATCAAATTCTTTCTGGTAGACGCAACGGTCTTCATTGGCCCCGCCAACGATCTGCAGGAAAGGGTCGTATTCCTGCGTAAAATCGGCGCCGCCCGAGAAGGTGAAGTCCGCCTTGTTGCAGCTGTGGAAAACCACGTTCAGGGTACCCCAGTCGCTGGCCACAGGCGTACCGGCACCCGGGCCGAATTCGCCTCCGCTGACCTCCTGCAATGGCATGTCAACCTCGAATTGTCCGTCGAATACCTCGGCCTGGCCGGTCAACCAGGTCGGGTTGCCGGCACTGTCGTAAACAAAGCCAGCCACGAAAAAAATACCCTTTTCCGGACCGGTCGGCAGGTACTGGAAACCCCAGCCGCGATTGGAACCCAATGCGGCTTCGTACCAGTAACCCTCAACATATTCATCGATATTGAATGCATTAGCTGTGCTGACAGGGCCTGCAAGCGCAGCCAACGTGGCTGCAACGGTCAGGCCGATATTTCTGAGTCTCATTTTTCATTCCTCGAATAGTCTTGTGTGATTCGTGAATAGGGCTGCCCGTGCAGACCATTCCGCGAAAAAGGCTATCCAAGGACTGTTTCAGACGGGTTACTGATTCGTGACAGTGCCGTGACATTGATGTAACGATCATGTCATAAATCGCTCCTAGACTTGCGCTCATAATCACGTGCAGGTCTTGTCATCCGGGCACCTGTATTCCATTCACAGTGATCACAATCCGGAACCGTTTATGAACCACTCGAGTATTCGTATAGCGCTGACCGCGGCACTGCTGCTCTGCACCTGCGGCGTGTATGCACAGGACGCCACCGAGGCACTGGCCAAGCGGCTGATCCAGATGCGGGGCCAGGTCGACGAACTGCAGAGCGAACTCAACCTCAAGCGCGAAGAGCACAAGAACCGCATGACCTACCTGACCGCCCAGTTGACCGAAATGGAGGCCAGCCGCGACCGCGAAGCACTGCGCGTGCAGCAACTGGAGCAGGACCTGGACCAGATGCGCGAACAGGTTGCCGAGGCGGGCGAAACGTCGGAGACGCTCGGCCCGCTCATCATGGATGGCGTGCTTGCCCTCAGGGATCAAGTACAAAAGGGATTTCCGTTCAAGGTGGCAGACCGGCTTGCTGCACTGGATGAAATCGACGTGCAACTCAACAGCGGCGTGATCACGGCCCACCGGGCATTCAACCGCCTGTGGGCTTTTATCGAAGACGAGATCCGGCTTACGCGTGAAAACGCCATTTACTCCCAGTCAATTGCGCTCGATGGCCAGAACGTGCTGGTCGACGTGGCAAAGCTGGGCAGCGTGATGATGTATTTCCGCACCCGCGACCTCGAATACGGCCGGGCTGCAGAGACGCCGGGTGGCTGGCGTTTCGAACGCCTCGATTCGGCTTCCGACCAGGAGATGGTGGCGCGGTTGTTCGACTCGCTACGCAAACAGATTCGCCAGGGTTACTTCCAGTTGCCGGCCGCCCTGCCAATGCGGGAGGAAAACCGATGAAACGTTTCTCGCATATATGGCTCACGCTCCTGCTCTCCAGCGCCACCATCGCGGCCCAGGAGCAGGCGCCCTTGCAGGCCCCGGTTCCCCAGGCTAATCCCATGAAAACCCAGGACGAACTACAGGCTGCCTACCAGAAAGAATATGCTTTCCTGGAAGCACAAGTGCGTGATCTGCAGGCACGCCTGACGGCCTTCGATATCGAGTCGCGCCGCGCCGAACAGGACAAGGAAGCACAGATCGACCGCATAGAAGGCGAATACATCGACATGCAGTCCCGCGGCGAACGCGCCAACGACCTGATCACGGAGGCAGAGCGGCAGGTCACCGCGGTCGAGGATGGACGCTCGACACTGGAGGCCACCTTTCTGCAGGCCGGCTCCACACTGGAACCGTTCGATATTCCCGAACTAAGAACCGAGGAATACCTGGGTGCAGCAGACAGTGCCAGAATTGAGACGCTGCTTTCAAACACCCTGGATCTGCTCGGCGGGCTCGGCAAAGTACGCCAGACCGCGGGCAGCTTTTTCCTGCAAAACGGCGCCGAAGTGGAGGGTACCCTGGTCCGGATCGGTAACGTGGCCTCGTACGGCCTCGCGGGTGACCAGGGCGGAGCACTGGCGCCCGCCGGTGACAGCCGCTTCAAAGTGTGGGCGACTTCTTCTCCGGCCACGGCAAAACAACTTGCCGCCGGCAATACACCGGATGTCCTGGACATTTTCCTCTACGAATCCAGCCAGAATGCGATTGAAGAGAAGGCCGGCAAAACCTTGCTGAGCGTGATCAACAGCGGCGGCACCATCGCCTGGATCATCGTGACTCTGGGCGTGCTCGCAGCGCTATTGATCATCCTGCGCATCTTCTTCCTGCGCTCGGCCAGCGCCAGCACCGGCAGGGTGGCACGCGAGGTCGGACCGTTGGTCAAGGCCGGCAGGCGTAAACAGGCCCTGAAAACATGCAAGCAACTCAAAGGTTCGACCGCGCGCGTGGTGGCATCTGCCGTGCGCAATCTGGAAAAAGACCGCGCTCATATCGAGGACATCATATCCGAGCAGATTCTTCACGAATCGGTCCACCTGAACCGGTTTGGCGCCTTCATCATCGTGATCGCCGCCGTGGCTCCCCTGCTGGGCCTGCTGGGTACGGTGACGGGCATGATCTCGACCTTCGACATCATCACCGAGTTTGGCACGGGCGACCCGAAGCTGCTGTCCAGCGGCATCTCGATTGCACTGGTCACCACCGAGGTGGGGCTGGCCGTGGCGATCCCTGCGCTGGTTTTCGGCAACCTGCTGTCCGGCTGGGCCGAATCAATAAAGGACGAAATGGAAAAAGCCGCCCTGCACGTCATGAATCAGTTCAAGGACAAGACGTCACCGGAGTTTGAAGGCGTCTGACCAATGTTTGGAAATCTGCTCAGCGAGTTCACCGCGTACGCCGAAGCAGGCGGCTGGGTCATGCCGCCGCTGATCCTGGCCACGCTCGTGCTCTGGTTCGCCATCGGCTACCGTTTCGCAGCCTTGAAACGTGGTTCGGTGCGTGACGTGCGAAACATGGTGCGCCGCCACGACAAGGGCAAGACACCGACCCAAAGGGGCGTCATAAGCCGGGCACTGGCCAAGGGCATCGAACTGCGCGACGCCGGCAAGGACGAACTCCGGCCGTACCTCGACGATGCTTTTTTCGCCGAGGAACGCGAGATCCGCAAATTCGACCGCGTGATTGTCACCATCGTCTCGGCAGCGCCGCTGCTGGGCCTGCTGGGTACCGTGATCGGCATGATCGAAACCTTTGATTCGCTTGGCGACATGTCGCTGTTCTCCCAGTCAGGTGGCATCGCCGGCGGTATTTCACAGGCTCTGATAACCACCCAGATGGGGTTGGCGGTTGCCATACCCGGCCTGATCGTCAACGGCGCACTGAAGCGCCGGCAGAAAAACATCGAACTCGAGCTGGCTCAGCTCAAAGACATCCTGTGTTCCGAGCCGTCAATGGCCTCCGGCGACGCAGGCCCGGCTGATTCCCGGAGACCCTGAATATGCGCTATCGCGAACGTAAAGAAGACATCCAGGATATCAATATTTCACCATTGATCGACATGGTGTTCATCCTGCTGATCTTTTTCATGGTCAGCACAACCTTCGTCAAAGACATGAAGCTGGACCTCGACCGGCCGGCTGCGGCCAGTGCCGTTACCGCGTCCACCAAGGCGCTTCGTCTGTATATCGACGCCGCTGGGGATACCTTCCTCGACGGCGAACCGGTGCAGATATGGGTCATCCAGAGTCGGCTCCGTGATCAGTTGAAGACCATGACGGCGAAGGCAGTGCTGGTCATCACGGATGACGGTGTTCCGGCGGGCCGGTTGGTGGAGGTGGTTGACCAGGCACGGTTGGCCGGTGCGACGGACGTCGGCGTCGCGACCGTCGAGGAAGCTGGAGCAGGATAGTGCATCGGAACGAACGCTTGCGCCGCCTGGCCTGGGCCACGGCTTCCATGCTGGTCGGCTCGGTGCTCGTGATGGGCACGGTAATCTTGATCAACCTCTTCTCCAGTTCACTGGAGGAAACGCGTTCGGAAGCCGGCCACCAGATCGCGATGGAACGAAAGAAGCCGCCCGTGGAACAGCAGGTGCAGAAACCCCGGCCCAAACCCAGGCCACGGAAAACAAGGCGCGCGCCACCCAACCCCCTGGCCGGGCTGGACACCAGGCTGTCAGGCGTAGACATGGGCCTTCCCGGTTTTTCAGCCGATGACCTTGCAGGCCTGGAGGGCGACCTGCTGGGCGGTGCATCGAGCATGGTGATGACCGACGATACCGTCGACCAGGCACCGCGCGCCGCCTACCAGGCGCCCATGGTTTACCCGCCCCGCGCCCGCGCCAGGGGAATCGAGGGCTACGTCATTTTTTCTCTGCTGATTGGTATCACGGGCGAAATCGAACAGATCAAGGTGGTCGAATCGTACCCCGAAGGCCTGTTTGACGATGCCGCCACCCAGGGTATCAACCAGTGGCAGTTCGAACCCGCCATGTACCAGGGGCAGGCGGTACGAGCCTGGGCCAGGCAGCGCATCCGTTTTGATTTGGGCTAGGTGGACGGAACCATGAAAAGGAGCATCAATGTCCTACTCGCAATCGCCCTGGCGCTGCTGTTCGTCGCTCCCGCCGTGGCCAAGGACGATGAAACTGAGGTCGACTACCTGGCGTTGGCGTCGCTGATGTTGCGCGACGGCAACCTGACGCGGGCCATCACCGCGCTCGACCAGGTGGACCTGGAGGCCAAAGATGCCAACCTGGTGCGCTATTACACGCTACGCGGCATGGCGCATATGCGGCGCCGGGAACCCGAAGCTGCCCGCGACGCGTTCAACGCGGCCATCGATTCCGGCGAAGCGGAAGCCGTTGTTTTTGTCTACCTGGCCCAGGCCAACTACCAGCTAGAAGATTACGCGGGCACCATCGAGGCGCTGGACCAGGCCGGGGCCAGCGTTGAACGCATTCCATCCGTCTACCATATGCGCGCCCAGTGCCACTGGCTGATGAAAGAAAAAACCATGGCGATCGCCGTACTCGACCTGGCCTCCGAAGTTTTCCCCGACGATCCTTCCTTCCAGAGGCGCAAGGTCTTTTACCTGTTGGATATCGGCCTGTTCAAGGCGGCGGTCGTGCAGGGCAAGGCCTACCTTTCGCGGTCGGAAGGCAAACTGGAAGACCATATCGCGCTGGGCAACGCGCTCAGAGCCAGCGGGGAACTGAATGAGGCCGCGGTCTTCCTGGAACAGGCCCAGCTGATCTTCCCGGCGTCTCCTGAGGTCAAGAAAGTGCTGGCTCACGTCTATATCGAACGGGGTGAGCTGAGCAGCGCCGCGGACCTGCTGTACAAGGCCGCCCTGCTCGACCCGTCACTACTACCGGAAGCAGCTGAGCTGTATCGCCGCTCCGGCCAGACTTACCGGGCGATGAACCTGAACAGCCAAATCACAAACCAGGAAGAGAAGCTACGTCAGCGGCTGGCCCTCTACCTGGAAATGGGCAGCTACGAACAGGCGGCGGCAATGGAAATACCCCTGCGCAGGGTCGGCCTGCTCAAGCAGGAAGACCTGCGCTACGCCGTTGCTTACTCGCTTTTCAAGGTAGGTGATTTTGCCGCCGCCGAGCGGCACCTGGCCGAACTGAACCGCCCGGACCTCTTCCGCAAATCGGCGGAACTGCGCCGCGCCATCCAGGACTGTGCGGAAGATAGGTGGAAATGTCTTTGATCAAACTCCGCAGGCCACTGGCCGCGGCCCTGGCCGGCATACTGGCCCTTGGCAGCGGAAATGCCCTCGCCCAGACCTCCGAGCTGAGCGTTTACCTGTTTAACGAAGGCCTGCCGGTGGGTGGTATCGAGGTACTGGTCGACGATGAACTGGCGATGCTGAGCAATGCGGCCGGACTGGCGGAACTGCAACTCGAACCCGGTATCCACTACATCGAACTTCGTATGCAGGATTCAGTGGTCCACGCCCAGCAGATCCTGGCCGTGCAGGACGAATACGAACAGTGGATTATTGATGTTACCGGCGGTGGTTCCGCCATCTACGACGTTGAGTCGTCCAGCCCCGCGGCGG
>JAZBOH010000165.1:0-3839 GCA_036351055.1 Lysobacterales bacterium | reverse complement strand
TCCAACATTACCAACATTGCGCTTATTGTCGGCCTGACAGCCATCATCGCGCCCATTGCAGTGCACTCCCAGGTGATCCGCAAGGAGTTGCCACTGCTGATCGTACTCACCCTCATTGCCGGCGCCCAGCTGATCGACGGGCAACTCTCACGCATGGATGGCTGGGTGTTGCTGGCGGTATTTGCTGTGGTTATGGGATGGTCAATTTACCAGGGCCTGAAAGGCAAGGCGGACCCTCTGGCCGGTGATGCCGACGCCGAGATCATTGCGCACCCCATGCCCCTGAAAACCGCCGTGATCTGGCTGGTAATTGGCCTGGTACTGCTGATCGTCAGCTCCCGGATGCTGGTCTGGGGTGCCGTCACGATTGCCCAGAGCCTTGGAGTCAGCGATCTGGTGATCGGTCTCACCATCGTTGCCATCGGCACTTCCCTGCCCGAACTCGCCTCGGCTCTGGCCGCGGTCAAAAAGAACGAACACGACCTGATCCTGGGCAATATTCTGGGGTCGGGCATTTTCAACACCCTCGCCGTGGTGGGTCTCGCGGCTGTTATCGAACCCCTCGCGGTGGACCCGGAAGTGCTCTACCGTGACTGGACGCTGATGCTGGCGCTCACGGTGGGTCTGTTCCTGATGGGTTACGGGCTTACCGGATGGCGAAAACTGGTGAGCCGTGTGGATGGTGGCATCCTGGTGCTGGTGTACGTGGCCTATACCGGCTATCTGCTCTCCACGGTGGTGGCTGCCGGTACGGCCTGATCTGCGCGCCGATGTGAGGCCGGTGCTAACCGGCTTCACCGTCTCCCAACAGCTCCGTCAGCCTTGCGCGCACCTCGGTCATGACTTCGTCCAGGTCGGCTTTGGTCTTTCCTGCCGTATCCAGCGGTTCTCCTACCCTCACATCCACCGGCTGCCCGAGGTTGATCTGCCAGGTGCGGGCCGGTAAAACACGGTGGATACCCCGCACGGCCACCGGCACGATCACCGCCTCAGTATCCAGCGCCAGGTGAAAACAGCCTTTCTTGAAAGGCAGAAGTTTTCCGTCCGGCGAGCGGGTTCCCTCGGGCGCGGCCCAGAGCACGATTCCACTTTCCATCATCGCCCGCGCCTTCTCCAGATCCCTGACTGCACGTTGCCGATTGGAGCGGTCTACTGAGGGGAATTCCGCTGCACGCATGGCCTGCCCCAGCAGCGGGATACTGAACAGCTCCTTTTTCGCCAGCATGCGGATCGATCCCGGCAACGATACGAAGGTGACCGGAATATCATAGTGGCTGGCATGAGTGCACATGATGATGTACCGGCGCCCGTCGCCGAAATCAGGCACTTGCCCGCGTACGGTGAGGCTGGCACGAACCAGTCGTAACAGCGAGGCCGACCACTCGCGGCAGTATTTGTCGACGATGGGCCGGTTCAACCTCCCGAACAGCGCCCTCAGCAAAACCAACAGGGAAAAGAGTGCTGTCAATCCGACACTGCCCAGAACCACACCCGCCCGCCGAAGAAGCGTTGCTGACTCCGTTAGCGGATTCATCTTCAATCGAATCATCTCAGCTACCCTTCTCTGTTTCCCGGGTTCGTTCGCGGCCTCGTTGCTGCGCGTTCAATAGGGGGCGAATTATAGCGACTGAAAAACCCGTTGAATAACACACAAAAGTATTGATTAATTTTTGACCATTACCTATAAGGTATAAGGATATAACCGCGAAGAATTGAAAAAGCAGTCCCACCGTCCGACGACAACCCTAAGAAGGAGACGGATAATGAAGCAGGAATCAGCGCTGATGCGCGGCCCGAATGACCCGGGCCTTCAGAACCCCTCCCGCCGCACCCTGCTACTTGGCAGTGCCGGCGCCATGGCCGCGGTAAGCGTGCTGGGATTTACGCCCCTTGCCAAAGCCGATGAACCAAAATCACTCCCGGATTACGCCGCCTGGAAAGAACGCAACGCCCTGATTGTTCACAGCGCAAACACGATGGAAACCCAACGGGGGGCCATCGGCAATGGCGTTATTACCTCAAGTGACCGCTTGTTCGTTCGTAATAACCTGCCCGCGCCACCAGCCTCGGTAACCGATAACCCCGATGTCTGGGAGGTGCGGATCGAGGGCGTAAAAAATCCCCGAACCCTGACGGTCGGCGACCTGAAACAGATGGGGGTTACCACCGTTGCCTCCGTATTACAGTGTTCCGGTAACGGTCGCGCCTTCTTCCCCCATGGCGCGAGTGGTACCCAATGGTCTGTTGGCGCTGCGGGCTGCATCATGTGGACCGGTGTACCGCTGAAAGATGTTGTGGAGGCTCTTGGCGGCCCTGTTGACGGTACACGGTACATCACTAGCACCGGCGGCGAGACACTTCCCGACGGCCTGGACCCGAAAACGATTATCGTGGAACGTTCCGTTCCCACCCGTGCCATGGAAACCGCATTGCTGGCCTGGGAAATGAATGACGAGCCTCTGACCCACACGCACGGTGGCCCGCTAAGAATGGTTGTGCCGGGTTACTACGGCGTGAACAACGTGAAGTACGTCAAGAACGTTGCCTTCACCGAAAACCAGACGGACGCCAAGATCCAGGCTTCAGGCTACCGGGTTCGTGATGTCGGCGTGAAAGGCGCCCCGGATCAGCCTTCCATGTGGGAAATGAACGTCAAATCCTGGGTAACATCGCCTCTGGAAAGCGGTCAGAACGGTCGCAATATGATCTATGGCGTCGCTTTCGGTGGCACTGTTCCGCTCGAAAAAGTCGACGTTTCAGTGGATGGTGGTAAAACCTGGAAACAGGCTCGTTTCCTGGGACCGGACCTTGGCCCCTATGCCTGGAGGCCGTTTGTCCTGGCAGCGGATCTAGCGGCCGGAGAGCACCGGATTGTCAGCCGGGCGACCGACGTGCAGGGCAACACCCAACCTGAGGGTCGGACCGAGAATGAACGTGGCTACGGTCACAATGGCTGGAGCGACCACGGAGTCACGGTTGCCATCAGTTGATCATTGGCGGAGCCGACCCGGGAGTAAGGCGGCTCCGACCTATCCGGAAAGCAATGATATGAGAAAAACTGCAGTACTGGGCGCCATAGCTCTGATGGGACTGTCGCCCCTGACGATCGCCAGCGACTTTGACAAGGGGAAACAGGTATTCACTCAGGAGGCACAACCCTCCTGCACCATATGCCATACCCTGGCGGATGCCGGTTCGGCTGGTGCCATCGGCCCGGATCTCGATGAACTCAAACCCACGATGGAACAGGTGGTCAATGCCGTAACCAGCGGGGTGGGTGTCATGCCGGCGTTCAACGAGTCGCTGTCTGAGGAACAGATAAATGCTGTGGCCCACTATGTGGCGACTGTGACAGGCGGCAATAAATAGAATCGGGGGCCCTGCAGCCCCCTTTTTTTCGTCTCAGGCGTTTTCCTGAAACACCATGGCAACCGAGTTCAGGCAGTAGCGCTGCCCGGTTGGCGGCGGGCCGTCAGGAAAGACATGGCCGAGATGGCTGTCGCAACGGGGACAGCGGATTTCGGTGCGAGTCATGCCAAGACTCGTGTCCTCAATGTAGCGGATATGCTCCGGATCAAAGGGCTGGAAGAAACTCGGCCAGCCGGTTCCCGAGTCAAACTTCGAGTCCGAGCTGAACAAAGGCAGATCGCAAAGCCGGCAGTGGTAAACACCGGCTTTTTTGTTATCCAGCAAGGTTCCGCAAAACGGATGCTCGGTGCCATGGTCGAGCAGTACGCGCCGCTCTTCCGATGTCAGATCCGCAGCTTTCTCCTCAACCTGTGCTTCGTTAAGTGGTGCCAGGTCATAACCTGCAGCGGAAACTCCCATAGTCTGCCTCC
>JAZBOH010000164.1:0-6281 GCA_036351055.1 Lysobacterales bacterium | reverse complement strand
GAAACCAACCACGAACCGGAATTGTGGGCACAGTTTCAGAACGACTGGATCATCGGCGGCTTTACCAACTCTGTCAATGCCGTTGGCATCGTTCACCAGTCCAATGGCCGGGGCGGCGTACTTTCCCGCAGTTGGAACCGGGTTTACGGTAATTTTGTGTTTCAAAAAGGCCGCTGGGCCTTTGGCATCAAACCCTGGATATGGCTGAAAAGCGACCGGGAAGACAGCGACAACCCGGACATCACCGAATACCTGGGCCACGGCGAAATGCGCCTGGCCTATGCCAGGCATGGCCACGTGTTCAGCATGATGTCGCGTAACAACCTGGAGAGCGGGTTCGACCGCGGTGCGGTAGAACTTGCCTGGAGCTTCCCGGTTTTTGGCTACCCGTTCCTGAAGGGCTACGTGCAGTACTTTTACGGTTACGGGGAAAGCCTGATCGACTACAACCAGCGGGTTAACCGTATCGGCCTTGGTATCTCGCTGACCGACTGGCTGGATTAGGGTTTACTGTACGGGAAGACTCAGCCTGGACCTGTCCAGTTCGACCGTGGTCAACAGGCCCAGTCGTTTCAAGGTAGTCGTTTCCCGGCCGGGAATCATGTGCAAATCACGGAAAAGCGCTTCCCGGGCCCCGATGTCCTTGTCCGTGGCTTCACGATAGGCCGCAAACTGTCTTTGTCGCGCCGGGCGCCAGCCATCGGTATTGTAAGTAACTTCCAGGCGTGAACCCCATTTGCGATCCCAGTCGGAGAATCCGACGCAGTCAAAATGCAGGAGCTGGATTTCCCTGCATCGCTCGATGCGCACCGCATCCCTGCACTCGATGGGCTTGTGAATACCCATGCGGGTAACGCCGGCATTCAGCCGAACCAGCATTTTTGATTCCGTGTGGCCCCTGAAATACTCCCCGTAGCGAACAGAATGCCGGCAGCCCAACAGGCCAGCGGCCAACACTTGAAGGCGATTGGGTACTCGCCTGAACAGCCGTGCATCAAAAATGTTGTCATAGTCGAAACGTTCCGATACTGCCTCGAGAACCGTCATCTTCAGGGCGTCGGCCCACGACCGCCCCAGCAGTACGCCAACAGGCTTCAAGGGAAGGATCAGTTCATCGCAATCGATGTGCGCAGCCCAGGTGCAGCCCATGCCAGCCGCAAGGGCGAAGCCATGGTTGACATTCAACACCTGTACCTCGCCGAAATATTCGGGCCTGGAAAAACCCACGTCCTGCCAATGCCGGTCCGAACAAGGAATGGCAGTCACCTGCTCAATGCCCTGCACAGCGTTGATGGCCGGATCCCGCGGATCATCGAAATACAGGACCATCCGGCCGATGCCCGAATGGAGGTGGTAGTTGATCCAGGGTTGCAGAATGGCCAGCGGTGCCTTCACGGTGGCCACGATAGCGACTTGGGGCGGGGCAGAACGGTTCAGGGCATCATCCCCTGGTATCAGGGCTGAGAAGTATAGCAAACACTTTGAAACACCATTCCATCGAATACGAATGAAAGCGCGGGGGATGGTAGCCGGGTGGTTTATACTCTTCGCCCTTATGCCTTATGATTCAGCGCCAAAGATCCGGCTCTCCACTCTGAAAAGCGGGATGAACGCGGAAGCCGCCGCTGATTTTCCCTTTCTGCTTCCCCCGGCCTATCTCCGAAAAATTCAAAACAGCAGTGCGCCGGATGCCCTGATACGCCAGGTTCTGCCGCACGCGGATGAACTCCTTGATGTCGCGGCTTACGGGCACGACCCACTGGATGAAAAGCCCCTGGAAAACGAAGGCCTGATTGAGAAGTACGCGGGGCGCCTGCTGGTCATGGTCACGCAATCGTGTTCCGGCCACTGCCGCTTCTGTTTCCGGCGACACCTGCTTGATTCACCCCTGAAACAGGAAGACATCCAGGTCTCGTTTCGGCAGCGCATGCAGCAAAAGGAGGATATTTCCGAGGTCATTCTCAGCGGTGGCGACCCGCTGGTTCTGAGCGATCGCAGGCTCAGGGACTGGTTTGAACTGATCGGACAATACCCGCAGGTCCGGCGCATCCGGATCCATACCCGCGAACCGGTGTTTTCGCCGCAGAGAATCACACCGGAACGGATCACCCTGTTCAGGGCGGCGCCCGTACCGCTGGTCATGGCCGTCCACGTCAATCACCCGGACGAACTTGATCAATTGAGCCAAGACAGGCTTTTGCAGTTACAAAAAGCCGGCGTGCTTCTGTTGACGCAGACCGTGTTGCTGAAGGGCGTGAACGACTCGGCGGAAACCTTGGCACAACTGCTCGAACGTGCGGTGGCGTGCGGCATGGCACCCTACTACCTGCACCAGCTCGACCGGGTTGCAGGCGCGGCCCATTTTGCGGTGGACCGCATCAAGGGCCTGCAGATCATTCGGCAACTCAGGGAACGCCTGCCCGGATACATGGTGCCGCGATACGTGGAGGAAATCCCCGGAAAGACGGGCAAGACGCCGATAGAGTGACCGCGGAGTGTTGAGGGGCTAACATTCCGGTCTGGCAGATGGCCGGGTGGACCGGCCCGGAGAATAGCTATGATACTGGACCGTTTTCCGCGTGTTTCCCTCGCCCAGCTCCCCACGGCGCTGGAGCCGATGAAGCGGCTGTCTGCCTACCTCGGCGGACCGGACATCTATATCAAGCGCGATGACTGCACCGGCTTGGCCACCGGCGGCAACAAGACCCGCAAACTCGAATTCCTGATGGCCGACGCCCTGGAGAAGGGTGCGGACACCATCCTCACGATCGGTGCGGTTCAATCCAACCACGTACGCCAGACCGCGGCTGCGGCCGCGCGCCTTGGGCTGGCCTGTCATGGCCTGCTGGAAACCGAAGTTCCCTGTACGGAAGCCTCTTACCAACGGTCCGGGAATGTCCTGCTCGATGGCTTGTTTGGCGCGCAACTGAGCCTGTTTGAAAAGGGCAGCGATATGCAGACCGCAAGCCGTGCGCTGGCCGACTCACTGGCTGCGGCGGGGTGCAAACCCTATATCATCCCGGTTGGCGGCTCGAACGCGACCGGTGCGCTCGGTTATGTCGATTGCGCCCTGGAACTCTCCGGGCAGCTTCAGCAACAGGACATCCAGGCGCAACATATCGTTCATGCCACCGGCAGCGCAGGGACCCAGGCCGGTATCCTGACCGGCCTGCAGCTGCTTGACCTCGACATGGCTGTGACCGGAATCAGCGTCAGCGCGGACATGGCCACCCAGACCGGGAAGGTACGGCGCCTGTGCGGGGAGACGGCGGAACGGGTGGGGCTGGGCCATCCGGCCCCGGATGGCAGCATCCATGTTCGCGACCAATTCGTGGGTGAAGCTTACGGCGTGCCGACCGAGGCCATGAAAGAAGCCGTTGAACTTTGCGCCCGTCTCGAAGGCATCCTGCTCGATCCGGTCTATTCCGGAAAAGCCATGGCGGGCCTGATCAACATGATTCAAAACCGGGAACTGGGGACCGGCGATACCATCGTGTTCCTGCATACCGGCGGTTCGGCCGGCCTGTTTGCCTACGACTGGTATTTCAATTCATGAACGACACTTAACGCGGAAAGTGCTCCAGCCACCAACGCATGATTTCATCAGACGGCCGGTACATCGGGGAGACGCCCGGGTTCCGGTCGGGGTCATCCCCGGCACCGGTTATCAGGGCGATCAGGGCGTCACCATTCTCCGGGTCCAGCCAGAACTGGCCCATCAACCCATAAGCATCACCCAGGTGACCGAGCAGCAGGCGTGGCTGTTCCGCCAGGCCCCATTGTTCCAGGTCCATGCGTTGAACCGACAGTCCCCAGGCGGTGAATATCGGCCGGTAGCCGGGGTCACCCGGATTCAGGCCCTCGGCGGTGTTGCCGTTGTCCAGCCCGGGATCGTACTGCCATTGCGGGAAAAACATCATCCGGACTGTCGCTTCATCCAGCAGCCGGACGCCGTTGTTGCTGCCACCGCCCATCAGCATGCCTGCGATCACCGAAAGGTCACGCGCCGAAGCGCGCAACCCGCCCTGGGGTGAAAACAGGGTCGGATTTTCACCCGGCGTGTAATCCGGCAGAACCGCACCCGGGTCTTCGCCGCGCGCAACCGGTTCGCGGCCGTAGTGGCAGGAAAACGCGGCATCATCCAGTTGCGCTATCCAGTCGCCTTGCGGCCGCCAGACTTCCTCGCTGTCCCGTTTCCGGTACAGCGTGGCGATCTGTTCCGGGTATTTTTCGGACAGGTCACAGACGTTGTAACTGGCTCTCAATCCCAGCGGTTCCAGCACTTCCTGGCGCATGTAACGGTCGAATCGCCTGCCACTGACCCGCTCGATCACCCCGGCGACGATGCCGAAGTTCAGGTTGGCATAGGTGAAATAGCGGCCCGGGCCGCGCCCTTCCTCCATCGCAAAGTGGGCGCCCTCTTCAAAGTGTTCACTACCGGGCAGGAAAAAGTCTTCGAAATGCTGCCCCGACTCAAGCCAGTAATAACTGCCATCCCGGATTGACGAGGTGTGGGAAAGAATCATGCGCAGGGTGATTCTTTCATCCGGGAACGCCGGGTTGCGCAAAGCGAAACCCAGGTAGGAGGAGACATCTTCATCCAGGTCGACCTGTCCGGCCTCGACCAACCGCATCAGCCCGACCGTTGCCACCAGCTTGGAAATCGAAGCGATGCGCGCCTTGTGCTCCGGCGCCAGCGGCACTTCGCCCGCCTCGACCAGGCGCGCAAAGCCGCCTGCATACTCGTATACGGTTTCACCGTTGCGCATCACCAATACCTGGAGACCCGACAGTTCGGGAGAGCCGGAGACCTGGCCCCGGACGATTGCATCGAGGCCCGCGTCAAGCCGGGAGTCTATTTCAGCGTATGACATATCACTCACCATCGAGGCGCCTGCAGTCATCATGAAAAGCGATAACAGCCGGGCTGCCGAACCGTTTCGGATTTTCACCATAGCATCCTTGTTTCGTCCGTCCGCCAATGCTAGCTTGCGCCGATGAAGAAGAAAACCCATGACCCCCTTGTTCCCCGTCCTCGGCGCGGAATCCTGCGCCACCCGCCGCACGACTATGGTTCGTCACTACGGGGAACGCCGTTGCAGGTCTACGGGCCAGCAACCGGGCCTGTGGACATCCTGATCATGGCCGCCATGCACGGCGATGAATGCGACACCACCGTGGTGCTTTCCGAGGCCCTGCGAAGTGTGCCGGAAACATGCGCCAAAAACCCCGTCATCCTGAGCGTCAACCCCGACGGCGCCCTGCGTGGCACGCGCTGCAATGCCGCCGGTGTGGACCTGAACCGCAACTGGCCGACCGCCAACTGGTGCGCTGATCCGGTTTATTACCGCGGGCACGGCCAGGAACGCCAGGAAATCGAGTTGAGTACCGGGGCATCCGCCGCCTCGGAACCCGAAACCCGGTCGCTGCTGGGCCTGGTGCAAAAACTGCGACCGCGGGCCGTGATCTCCTTGCACGCCCCGCTGGCCTGTATCGAAGACCCCGATGCCCGCCCCCTGGGCCGATGGATTGCAGAACAGGTTCCTCTACCCCTGGTGCCGGACGTCGGCTATGCCACGCCGGGCTCTTTTGGCACCTGGTGCGTGGAACAGGGTATCAATATCATTACCTGGGAACTGCCCGCCGAGTCGCTGCCGGACCTGATGGCTTCGCACGTTCCTGTGTTACGCAAGCTCATCATGGGTGGGTACCCGGCGGGAGCCGCCTGAATTGAGAATCGGCATCACAGACTCGGGGGTTGGGGGACTTTCGGTCTGTGCCGCGGTCGAAGCCGGCCTGCGCCGTAAGCCGGTCCAGGCTGATGTTGAAATTCTTTACCTCAACGCCGCCCTGCAGGACGACTACTCTTACAACGCCATGGCCACGCGACAGGAAAAACTGGAAGCTTTCGATTGTTTCCTGCGCAACGTCGCCGCGAACTACCGGCCCGACAGGCTGTTCATCGCCTGCAATACCCTGAGCGTGTTGTTCGAGGATCCGTATTTCGAAAAACACCATGACATCCCGATCGACGGGATCGTCGGCACCGCAACAGCGGCGGCCGTCTCGGCCCTGCAGGAAAACAGCGACAGCCATATCATCGTTTTCGCCACACCCACGACGATCGCGGAAGACACTTACCGGCGCAGGCTGCGCGAGGCAGGTATTCCCGCAAGCCGGATTGCGCAGCAGGCCTGCCCGGGCCTTCCGGACGCGATTTCCAACGACTTCACCGGTGCGCAGGCAAGCGAATTGCTACAGCAATTCATACCGGCCGCCCT
>JAZBOH010000163.1:0-14828 GCA_036351055.1 Lysobacterales bacterium | reverse complement strand
GTTCCACAGGACCTTTGCGCCCAATTATGCCGATTGGCCGGACCGGCAGCTGGACGGCGACCCCTACAAAGGTCTCAACCAATACTTCCAGACCGTGGAGCCACTGTCCATCTACCCGTTTTCGGTGAAACCGGAAAACAAGGTCTCGGTCAGGGACATCATGGCTTTCCAGCGGTCGGTGTTCGAGGACACGATTTACGACATAACCGCCGGTCCCCAATGGCTGGTTCCCGGCAGGGATGAGGAGGGCAAGTTCACAAACGAGTTTGTGAAAAGCCCGCTGGCCACCCCGTTTCCGGGCCGCGACACGCGCGAGCTGCTGAAGCTGACCTACCGCCGGCCGGTCGCCCGGCACCGCGGTCACTCGGGCATGATCGCCCAGTTGCGTGACTGGCTGCCGAATGAGATCGGAGGCGTGTACTGGATTTTCCTGGACAATCCCTATGTTGGCCCTTACGTGCCGATGTATGCCGGCAACCTGTCTACCCACGAGTCCTACCAGGTTTACGACCCGGAGGAGTACGACGAGCGTTCGGCGCGCTGGTCATTTGATTTTGTCGACAACCTGCTGAACCTGAAATTCCAGGAGGCGATCAAGGACGTCAGGGCAGTGCGCGAGCCCTTTGAGCAGGCCATGTTCGAGCGGCAGCAGGAACTCGAGGCAGAGGCGCTGGCGCTGTATAAGAAGGATCCGCAGGCCGCACGGGAATTCCTGACAGAATATTCGAATGGCCTGATGGAGCAGGCCACCAGCATGTACCTGCAACTCAGGAACGAGCTGATCGTCAAGTACAGCAACAACCAGGAGTAAGACTCATGTCACTCGAAAGAACCGTATCGGCATTTGCCGGCATCATGATCCTTTTGTCCGTCGCCCTGACCACCTGGGTCCACCCCGGATTTGTCTGGTTCACAGTGTTTATCGGCGCCAACCTGTTCCAGCAATCGTTCACGGGGTTCTGCCCGGCCGCCATCGTTTTCCGCAAGATGGGCGTCAAGTCCGAGAAAGAACTAGCGCAGGCCGGTTAAAAACCGAAGGCCTTCAGCCTTTTGAACTGGCCGCCGTGATGGTCTCCAGGCCATGCCCGTTGGGGCCCGTCTCCTCTCGCCTCAGCAGGATGGCGAAAACCAGGCCCATGATGGCGAGCACCGAGAAGATCCACAGCATCGGGATGTAGCCTTCCGGGTTGCTGGCGCTGGCTGCATTGATATCGTTGGTGCGTCCTACCAGCCAGTTCATGCCCGCCACGCCAAGCTGCTGGATCAGGAACATCAGCGCGTAGGCGGTACCCAGGCGGCGTTCTTCAACGATGTACGCGACCGCGGGCCACATCACGGCTGGAATCAGTGAAAAGGCGATGCCCATCATGACCACGGGTACCGACAGCGGAGTGACCTGGTAGGCCATCATCAGGAACACCGGCAGCAACAGGGTCGACCCGAAAATCATCAGCAGGGCGCGCTTGCCCACCTTGTCGCACAACAGGCCGAAGAGCGGTGTGGCGATCATCGCGGCCAGCGGCAGGACGCTGTTGTATTGGCCGGCGACGTCGCGGGTCATGTCCCATGCCTCGATAAAGAACTTGATGGAAAAGCTGCGGAACGGGAAGATCAGCGAGTAGAAGGTCAGGCATAGCAGCGTGATGAACCAGAAGGACTTGCTGAAACGGAACAGGTCGCTGATGACCAGCTTGTCGGTTCCGCCGGCTTCGCCCAGGCTGTGTTTGCGCTTGGCAGAGACTTCCAGGATGCCATACATGATGGCACCGACCAGGCACAGGCTACCGACAATAGCGGCCACGACCAGGGGCGGCTGCCAACCGCCCTCGTAGGCAAAATCGGCCCAGGTCGGCGACCAGTCGGCGGCCACGGAGCCGAGCCGGGCAATGGTCAGGTTGATGCCGAACGCGAAGGCCAGCTCCTTGCCTTTGAACCACTTGGCCAGCGCGCAGGTGATCGCGACGATCAGCGGTTCCGCGCCAACCCCGAGCAGGAAACGCGCGGCCAGCATCATCGGCAGTTCCGGGCTGATCGCGTTGAGAACGCCGGCCAGTGCACATATGCCGCCAAACAGGATGGTCGATTTCACCGTGCCCCAGCGGTCCACCAGCATGCCGCCGAACAACAGTACGATGACCGCGGCTATGGAGTACATCGAATACAGGCTGCCGATGTTTTCGTCGCTGAAATCGAGTTCGGATTTCAGGATGTCCGCGATGGGTGCAATGGAATCGTAAACGTAGTAGTTGCCGAACATCGCCAGGCTGATCACAACCAGCACGAGCCAACGATAGGCGGAGGAGGGTTGTGACGCAGCTGCGGTAGTGTCGGTCATGACGTTATCCTTTGGGGAGTCCGTAGAATCTTAACCGCGAGTGAAAAAGCGGTTCAAACAATTTCTCCGGGTAATTTCAACTTTTTCCGAGAAGGTAGCCTTCGAGATAGGAATAGGGCAGCGTGAGTTGGCCGCCTTCAGTGATGGATGCGCGCGCGAGCATTCCCGTATCCCGCTGCCCGAGAATTTCAGGGATGACCTGTGCAACCAGCGCTTCACCGAAATCGCTGGCGGCATCCCGGGGCAGTTCACCGGGCAGGTTATCGACCGCCATCACGGTTACCACACCCGGCTCAAAAGGGCCGGCCTCCGCACCCGTGGCCGGGTCGTAACCGTAAAACGGTTCTGCGATCGTCGACGCACGAATGGTTGACGCGATGGGTTCACCAATGTCGCAACTGATATCGGCGACCAGTGAAATCGGAAATTGGCCTGACTGAAGTTGTTCGGTACTGACCATCTGCGGTGAGCGGGGGTCCCAGAAGTGGCAGGGAATGAACAGGCCGGTCCGCTCGCCGTAAGGGTCGAAACTGCTTACGTAGGCTTCGGGGTGCTCTACAAAGTGGCTGAATTCGAATGCCAGGCCGTCTTTTCGCCGGGTGTAGTGCCATGGGTCGAGACGGGTGTAGACGGCATGTTCGAACGTCTTTTCGAGGAAGTCAGCGGGCAAAACCTGCTGGAAACCCGCAGCATCCAGTACCTCCAGCGCACCGCCGGCAACCCGGCCACCGCCGGTCACGGTGATCCGCAGTTGGCCCGGTTCGACTTTTTCGAGTTCGCCCATGAGCTCCTCGAGGTCGAAACAGTCATGGGCCGGCGTCAATTCGTACCGACCCGACTTCAGGCCGTAGCCGCGCAAACCGTTATAGGCGCCGACCAGTCCGGCCCAGCGCCCGAAGGCGACAACACGCACGCCGTCGAGCGTCAGGTATTCGTAGTCCACCATGCGGATTCGTTTGCTGATGATTTCCTGCAGCAGGCCGCGGTTGTAAGGCTGTTCCTTGGCCGTGTGGGAAAAGAAAAAGTAGGTTTTGTCCGGCAGCAGTGCGTCCAGCTTGACTTCCTTCACCCCCATCAAAACGTCACAGTTGGACAGGTCATCGTCCAACGTGATGCCCTGCGCCGCGTATTCCTCGTCTGTGAAACAGCGTAGCGGTGATGGCTGAACCTTGATATCGAGGCCGGCGTAGAGATCGAGTAAACGCCTGCACTGTTCAGGGTTGAGAGGAACCCGCCTGTCCGGTGGGTCCTTGGTTTCCCGGATTACGCCCAGCCTGATCTTTTCCACTAGCTGAAGAACTTGCCGCGGCGGATGCGCTCGGCTTCCATCTGTTCCACCTCGCGCGAACCGGAAATGACGACATTCGGGTCCGGGACAAAATCGAGGTCCATGTTGGCCCGCTCATAGGGTACGGAATTCAGGATCACGCGCATGGCATTGAGCCGCGCCAAGTGCTTGTTATTGGAGCGGATCACGGTCCACGGGGCATGGTTGGAGTGGGTCTTCTTGAGCATCTCATATTTCTGGTTGGTGAAATCATCCCAGCGTTCCTGCGCCTGCAGGTCGACCTCGCTTAGTTTCCACTGGCGCAGGGGGTCGTTCTTGCGACGGTCAAAACGGTAAGCCTGCTCGGCCTTGGCCACGCTGAAGTACAGTTTCACCATGATGGTTCCCTGGCGCACCAGGTCCCTTTCAAAACCGACCACACCTTTCATGAACGTCTTGTATTGCTCCGGTGTGCAGAACCCGAAGATCGGCTCTACAACCGCACGGTTGTACCAACTGCGGTCGAACATCACGACTTCACCGCCGCGCGGGAATTGCTCCACGTAGCGCTGGAAAAACCATTGGGTGCGCTGCGCATCACTCGGCTTGCCGAGTGCAACGACACGGTAGTGTTTTTCGTTCATGTAACGCGAAACACGCCGGATCGTACCGCCTTTGCCAGAGGCGTCGCGCCCCTCGAACAGGATGATCATGCGGCGCTTGGTCTGCTCGAGGTATTTCTGCATCAGGATCAGTTCGGCCTGGAAAGGTTTCAGGCTGCTTTCAAGCGCGGCTTTCTGAATCGTTTTCAGTGCCTTTTTTGCACCAATCTCCTCGGCTTTTTTCAGCAGTTCATCTTGCTCTGCCTTGATTTCCTCGGGCGTCTTGATCGGCGGCTGCTCGATAGCTGCAGTTTCGTTTTCGGCGGGCTTGGCTGTTTCTGTTGGTTTGGCGTCTGTCATGGTTCCTGTTCTCTCCGCAATCGATACCCCGATGCTAACAGCAAATTCAACCCACATTAACTGCTCGGGTCAATTGAAAGCCCCGCTGCGCAATCAGGCTGCAAATCATCATGGACTCGCGCTGCAATCGGCCCTATCCTTTCCGCATGACCCCGGGAGCCCGAACATGAGTACCGTCATCCGACAGCAAGACCTGATCGATAGCGTCGCCGAGGCGCTGCAATACATCTCTTATTACCACCCGCTGGACTTCATCCAGGCCCTGGACAAGGCCTATGAAAAAGAAGCCAACCCGGCGGCGAAAGACGCCATTGCGCAGATCCTGATCAATTCGCGCATGTGCGCCCAGGGTCACCGGCCGATTTGCCAGGACACGGGTATCGTGACCGTTTTCCTCGAGGTCGGCATGGACATCCGTTGGGCGGGTCATATGGGTGTGACCGAGATGGTCAACGAGGGCATACGCCGCGCCTACCTGTTGCCCGATAACACCTTGCGGGCTTCAGTGCTGGAAGACCCGGACGGCGCGCGCCGCAATACCGGCGACAATACACCCGGTATCGTGCACTACAAGCTGGTGCCGGGCGATAAACTGGAAGTTTACGTGGCGGCCAAGGGTGGCGGCTCGGAGGCCAAGTCCAAGTTTGCCATGTTGAACCCTTCCGACCCGGTGGTGGACTGGGTCTTAAAGATGGTTCCAACAATGGGCGCCGGTTGGTGTCCGCCGGGCATGCTGGGAATCGGCATTGGCGGTACTGCCGAGAAAGCGATGTTGTTGGCCAAGGAAGCCCTGCTCGAACCCATCGACATCCAGGACCTGCAGCAGCGCGGCGCTGCCAACCGGGCCGAGGAACTGCGGCTGGAGCTTTATGACAAGATCAACAAGCTGGGTATCGGCGCCCAGGGCCTGGGTGGCCTGACCACCGTGCTCGATGTCAAGGTCAAGGACTTCCCAACCCATGCAGCGAACAAGGCGGTGGCCATCATTCCCAATTGCGCTGCCACGCGCCACGTGCATTTCACGCTGGACGGCAGTGGTCCTGCCAGTCTCAAGCCGCCACGTTTGGAAGACTGGCCCGAAATCACGCGCGAAGCCGGCGGCAAGGTCAAGCGGGTCAACCTGGACACGGTGACGCGGGAAGAAATCAAGGACTGGAAGCCGGGTGACAGCTTGTTGCTCAATGGAAAGATGCTGACCGGCCGTGATGCGGCGCACAAGCGCATGGTTGACATGATGGCCGCCGGCGAAGAATTGCCGGTCGATCTGGAAGGCCGCTTTATTTACTACGTGGGCCCGGTTGACCCGGTGCGGGACGAGGTCGTCGGACCGGCCGGCCCAACGACCGCCACGCGCATGGACAAGTTCACCCGCACCATGCTGGAAAAAACCGGCTTGATGGGCATGGTGGGTAAGGCGGAGCGCGGCCCCCTCGCAATCGATGCGATCCGGGACAACCAGGCCGTTTACCTGATGGCCGTGGGCGGCGCCGCCTACTTGGTGTCGCAGGCCATCAAGAGTTCGAAGGTGCTCGGTTTCCCTGAATTGGGCATGGAGGCCATCTACGAGTTCGAGGTGGAAGACATGCCGGTTACGGTGGCTGTTGATGTGAATGGCGACTCGGTTCACAAGAGCGGCCCGGAAGCCTGGAAACTGAAAATTGAGATTGGAGATTATTGATTATGAAAAACAGAATGGGTAACGGACTCGCTTTGGCCTGTGCACTGCTTGCATCGGGTGTCACGGGGTCTGCACTGGCTGGTGGTGAAGAAGTCATCCGTCTTTCCGACCCCGTCGAAGTGACCGACACACACGAGGTGTTTGGCTCGCCCTTGCCGGAATCGTCCGATGTGCTGGAACTTGGCGAATTACTGGAGAACAGCGCAAAGTACCAAGATGCGGATGTCCTGGTTTCAACCCGCATCGCCAAGGTCTGCCAGAAAAAGGGCTGCTTTTTCATAGCCCAGCACGGCGCCGATTCAGTACGCGTCTCCTTCGAGGAATACAGTTTCTTTATCCCGACCGATGCGGGCGGCAAAACGGTGCTGCTGGCCGGCACGTTTGCCCGCAAGCCCCTGAGCCAGGAAGAGGCCGATCACTTTGCAGAAGACCTGGGCGAAAAGGCTCCTGAAACGGCACCGGAGTTTCAGTACGCCATCGTGGCGACAGGGGTGTCCATTCCGAAGAGTTGATTTGATGGTGGGGCCGGATGCGCATCTTGAATACTCATCCGGCCCCAAAGATCAGCGCGCTATGAAATAGGCCAGAACCAATGCACCCAATATGGCCCAGACTGTCCACATCAGGCTGAGCCGGGTGCGCCGGAATCGCTGTTTTCTGAGTTGCTGGTGTGACAATGACTCCGCATCGATTTCCTGCAGGCAGAATTCAAGTTCCTTGACGTGGAAGGCGGCCTGCCAGCGCTGTGCCGCGGCGTTGATGATGAAGGCCAGTAGCAAGCCGGAAACAAACACCACGAAGTCGTCAATATCCAGCGCCCTGATACCGCCGTATTTGAACCAGCTGTAATAGAGCACCCCCACGTAAAACACCAGCGAAGCAGAGACGGCTGCAATGTACAGTGCGCGCAGGAAGCGCTCCCGGTAGAAACGGATCATCGTGTCGAGACCGGCCCGCAGGCTCTCCGCAGCCAGCGACGGGCGCGGTACGTCCTGCAGGGTTTTCCATTGCACAGAAAGCAGGAACAGCGTGAAGCCCAGCACGACCGTGTTCACCAGGCTGACCGTGGCGTTGCCGCGGAAGAGGAACAACAGTCCCGCAAGTGCAACGGCAGCGACGCCTTTCAGCACCATGTCGAAAAGCAGGCCGTTACGGAATTGCCGCGTGATGGTATTCGACTCTCTCGTGAGAACCTGGTGTATTTCGTCCGCGCTGAGTGCTCGATTACCGAAGTGTTCATTAGCCCGCCAGGCGGCCCTGTAGCGTTCCAGGTTGTTGTCGTTCATGTTTGCTCTGCCTCCGTGATCAGTTGGGCAAGCCGTTTGCGGATGCGCACCAGCCGGACGCTGACGTTCTTCACGCTGATACCAACGGTATCGGCGATCTCCTCGTAGCTGCGTTCATCCAGCCACTGCATGATGACGGCTTTTTCAATGGCGCTTAGCCGGGCGATCGCCCGGTAAAGTGTTTTCAGGGCGTCGGACAATTCAGCCTGCAAGGGCTGTATGGCATCTACCGAGGGCTCGGGTGCTTCATCCACCCGCGGCCTCTGTTTGCGCCGAAACGTTATGGCGGTATTCAGCGCGACCCGGTACATCCAGGTGGAAAAAGCAGACCGGCCATTGAACGAGCCGTAGGAGCGCCACAACTGCAGCAGTATCTCCTGGGCCAGGTCTTCGCGGTCAGCCGGCACGCGGCCATAAATGAACGCCACCTTGTGGATGATGTCCTGGTGTGCCTGCACCCGGTCGGTGAATTCAGCGATATGCTTGCGGTTCTGCATGAGTGGCGATGCGCTCGATTTGCTCCTTTCTCAACCTGTTTGTCGCAGCGCTGTCGAGAAAACTACACTAAAAATTGCCCGGTCAGAATGAAAAACCGGGCGCGTGGCCCGGTTTTTCATTACTGCCTGCATGGGTGCCGCCGATCAGGTCGGATCACCGTCCATTTCCCAGTGGTCGGGCGAACGCCACATGCCAGAAAGCATCAGGGATTTGATGGCCATCATTTCCTTCGGAATGCGGTCATACAGCTTGATGAACAGCTCGTCGGTCTCCAGTAATTCCTTGTCCCAGTCGCTCTTGTCGATGGACATGGCCTTGTAGAAATCATCCTTGGTGAAGCCCTCGAGGCCTTCCCAGTTGATGTCCTTGTGGCTTGGCATCCAGCCAATCGGGCTTTCGATACCGTTAGCCCGGCCACCCTTGGAGCGTTTGACGATCCATTCGAGGATGCGCATGTTCTCGCCGAAGCCCGGCCAGACGAACTTTCCTTGATCGTCGCGGCGGAACCAGTTGACACCGAAGATGCGCGGCGGATTGGGAATGCTGCGGCCGAAGCTCAGCCAGTGGTTGAAGTAGTCGCCCATGTGGTATCCGGCGAAGGGCAGCATGGCAAACGGATCGCGGCGCACCACGCCCATCTTGCCGAAAGCCGCCGCGGTCATCTCGGAACCCATGGTGGCTGCCAGGTAAACGCCGTAAGCCCAGTTGAAGGCCTGGAATACCAGTGGGATGGTATTGGAACGGCGACCGCCGAAGATGAATGCCTTGATCGGCACGCCTCTCGGGTCTTCCCAGGCTTCGTCGATAACCGGGTTCTGACCGGCCGGGGCGGTGAAGCGTGCGTTGGGGTGCGCTGCCGGAGTTTCACTGGCAGGTGTCCAGTCGTTGCCGCGCCAGTCGATGGCATGCGCCGGCGGTGGGCCATCCATCTCTTCCCACCAGACGTCGCCGTCATCGGTCAGGGCTACATTCGTAAAGATGCAGTTTTCCTTGATCGACTCCATCGCGCTCGGGTTGGATTTGTAAGACGTGCCCGGGGCAACGCCAAAGTAACCGGCCTCGGGGTTGATGGCATACAGCTTGCCGTCGGCGGCTGGCTTGATCCAGGCGATATCGTCACCGACAGTGGTCACCTTCCAGCCTTTCTCCTGGAAGGCCGGAGGCGGCACGATCATGGCGAAGTTGGTCTTGCCGCAGGCGCTGGGGAAGGCGGCGGCGACGTAGGTTTTTTCGCCGCCGGGTTCTTCGACGCCCATGATCAGCATGTGTTCAGCCAGCCAGCCCTCGTCACGCGCCATGGTTGACGCGATGCGCAGCGCCAGGCATTTCTTGCCGAGCAGCGCATTGCCGCCGTAACCGGAACCATAGGACCAGATCGCGCGTTCTTCCGGGAAGTGAACGATGTATTTAACGTCCGGGTTGCAGGGCCATTCCACGTCATCCTGGCCGGGTTCCAGCGGGGCGCCGATCGTATGCACGCAGGGAATGTAGTCGCCGTCCTCACCCAGTACGTCGAACACTTCCTTGCCCATGCGGGTCATGATCTTCATGTTGACGACCACATAGGGCGAATCCGTGATTTCAATACCGATCTGCGCAATGTCGGATCCCAGCGGCCCCATGCTGAACGGAATGATGTACATGGTGCGGCCTTTCATGGCGCCGTCCATCACCTCGTTGAGAACATCATGCATCTCGCGCGGATTCATCCAGTTATTGGTCGGACCCGCGTCCTTTTCGTTAAGACTGCAGATGTAAGTGCGATCCTCGACGCGGGCGACATCGCTGGGATCGGAGCGGGCGAGGAAGCTGTTCGGACGGAGTTCCGGGTTCAGACGTGTGAAAGTGCCTGCCTGGACGAGTTCTTCACACAGCCTGTCGTATTCTTCCTGCGAGCCATCGCACCATTGAACGGCATCAGGTTTCAACAGGTCGGCCATCTCGGCGACCCATCTCTTGAGTTCTTCGTGTCTTACGTAATCAGGAGTTTTCATTGTGGACTGGTTCCGTTCTGAGTGGATGTTGTGGCCATTATAATTCAGTAAATCTTAAGGTTTGATGACCGGGATCAAAAGATGAAATGCTATGCATCTATTAACTCGAGTTAAGAAATTCTTAACCGGGAGTCAAGGGAAAAAGCACAAACAGAGCAGGGGTCGCGCTTACGCACGAGATAGCTGGCTCACCCCGTGAACAGATGGCTTTGCCCGCGGCGCCGAATTTGTCCCAAAATCAAGTTTTATTATAGCAGCAGATGACTTCAATCATATGGCCTTTTGGCCGCAAAGATTCGGCCGGGCGGCATGGATGTTGCTGGCCCATTCCGGTATCTTCGGCGGGTGGAAAGCAAATGAACTAACCGGATATGATCATTGCCAGCGGCCCTTACCTTTCACCCCATTTCGTGCAGACCGTCACCAGGAACGCCTGGCCTGTGGTCGATGCCGGCGAGGCGACCGGCTACGGGTTGTTTGGTACTGATTTTCGGGTTACCCAATCCGGCGAGGCAGTTCGTGAAATCCGCTCCCGGCCGGACGTTCGTTTGCTGACCAGCGGGGAACACGCCCTGGACTGGGTAAGCCGGGAACTGGCGGGTACGGCGACGGACCATGCGGTCCGGCTGTTCAAGGACAAGGCCCGGTTCCGCCGCTTGCTGCAACCGCTGTTTCCCTGGCTGTCATTTACAGAATTGTCACTGGAGACTCTGCGGAATCACGTTCCCGACGCGGCGGACTATCCCTTTGTGGCGAAACCTTCGGTTGGTTTTTTCAGTATCGGCGTCCACATCATCCGGACAGCGGCGGACTGGGAGAAGGCGCGAGAGCTTATCAGCGCGGAGGTTTCGTCGTTCAGATCCATTTTTCCCGAGCATATGCTGAGCCAGACGCATTTCCTGCTCGAAAGCTATATCGAGGGCACGGAGTTCGCGGTTGACGCCTACTACGATACGGCAGGCCAGCCGGTGATCCTCAATATCCTTGAACACCGCTACGCGGGGCCCGAAGACGTATCGGATCGGCTCTACGTATCCTCCAAGCGCATTATCGAGACACTGGAACCGCAGGCCCGCAAGTTTCTTGACGACATCAACGGGCTGGCCGGCATCCGGAATTTCCCCCTGCACGCCGAATTTCGGCGTGACGGGAGCGGCAACCTGGTGCCGATCGAAGTCAATCCATTGCGCTTTGGCGGCTGGTGCACGACCGGGGATTTTGCCCACTTTGCCTGGGGGATCAATCCCTACGAGCTGTTCATGAACGGCGCCAGGCCGGACTGGGAAACGGTGTTTGCCGGGCGCGAGGAAAACGAGTACGGACTGATCGTGCTGGACAACAGCACGGGCATTCCCGGATGCAAGATCCGATCGTTCGGATACGAAGCACTTTTACAGCAATTCTCCAGGCCATTGCACCTGTCGCGCATGGATTTTTCGGCGTTCCCGCTTTTTGGCTTCCTGTTCGTACAGACCGACCCGTCCAGCCGTGCTGAATTCGACTGGATACTTGAGTCGGATTTAAGCGAATTTGTCAGAACCGGGCCGAAACGCGCCTGAGCCTAGTACCGGAAATGCTTGATCATTTCGCCCTTGTGGCCGATTTCGGTCATGGCCTCGATGCCGATCTGCAGGTGCAGTTTGACCCAGTTCGCGGTGACTTTCTTGTCCGACTCCTCGGTCTTGACCCCATCCGGCGTTACCGGAACGTCTGAAACCAGCAGTAGGGCCCCGCGCGGTATCTCGTTGGCGTGACCGACCAGGAACAGCGTGGCCGTTTCCATGTCGATACCGATCACCGTCATTTCCTTCAATTTCCTGTGAAACGACTCCTCATGTTCCCAGACGCGCCGGTTGGTCGTGTAGATCACGCCGGTGCGGTAGTCGACCTGGTGGGCGAGGATCTTGTCTGAAACAAACTTGTGCAGCTTGAACGAGGGCAGTGCCGGTACTTCTGGCGGGAAATAGTCATCACCGGTGCCTTCGCCACGGACCGCGGCGGTGGGCAGGATGAAGTGACCAATCTCCGTGGATTTCTTCAGCCCGCCACACTTGCCGAGAAACAGCACCCCCTTGGGCTGGATTGCGCTGAGCAGGTCCATCACGGTGGCCGCGTTGCTCGAACCCATGCCAAAATTGATGATGGTCAGGCCGTCGTCATTGCTTGCTGCCGGCATGGTGCGGTCTTCGCCATAGATTTTACAGTCGAATTGCTCGGCAAACATCTGCACGTAGTTCTGGAAATTGGTCAGCAGGATATAGTCGCCAAACTTATCCAGCGGCATGCCGGTATAGCGCGGTAACCAGTTCCGGGTGATTTCGATTTTGTCCAGCATGGAATGTCTCCTTTTCTTGTTTTGATTATAGGCGTGCACAGGATAAAGTCCGGCGCGATTCGAATCCATTGGAAAGATCCCGGTGTTCAGAAAAATATCCAAAATTTTAATGCCATGCGGCGGCCCGCTTAACCCGGGTCAGTTGCCCCCGAATTATCCGCTTTTCTTTACAATTTTATTGACCTACGTCTAGGTAAAACCAGACATTGCCTGTATCCTCGGCCTGAGTTTTAAAACATTCCTCATTTGGGTTTTTTTCAATTCGGCAAGCCGGTTGAAATGAGTGGGGGATTTTTCTTTAAACGGCAAAATCAATCGGAGTTTCCATATGAGAATCGGTGTACCGAAGGAGATATACGCGGGAGAGAAGCGCGTAGCCACGACCCCTGAAGTTGCCGCCCAGCTGATGAAGTTGGGCTTTGATGTTGCGGTTGAGTCCAATGCGGGCGCCGCTGCGAATTATTCAGATGCAGCATACGAGGCAGCGGGGTGTTCCGTTGTTTCCGCCAGCGAAATCTGGGCTGATTCCGACATCATCATGAAAGTGCGCGGACCGGATGAGGCGGAGACTGAGCTGCTTAAATCGGGCCAGACGTTGATCAGTTTCCTGTGGCCGGCGCAGAACCCTGAGCTGCTGCAGAAATTGACCGACAAGGGTGTTACCGCACTGGCAATGGACAGTATTCCACGCATTTCTCGCGCCCAGAAGATGGACGCGCTGAGTTCCATGGCCAATATCGCGGGTTACCGCGCGGTCGTTGAAGCCTCCCAGCACTTCGGGCGTTTCTTCACGGGCCAGATCACGGCTGCCGGCAAGGTCATGCCAGCCAAGGTCCTGGTCATCGGCGCCGGTGTGGCGGGCCTGGCCGCTATTGGTGCAGCCAAGTCCATGGGCGCCATCGTGCGCTCTTTCGATACGCGTCCTGAAGTAGCGGAGCAGATCGAAAGCATGGACGCCGAGTTCCTGATGCTGGATTTCGAAGACGATGAAGACGGTTCAGGTGAAGGTGGTTACGCCAAGGTCATGAGCGACGAGTTCATCGCCGCAGAAATGGCCTTGTTTGCTGAACAGTCCAAGGAAGTGGATATCATTATCACGACGGCCCTGATTCCGGGACGGCCCGCGCCGAAACTGATCACGGCTGAAATGGTTGAATCCATGAAGAACGGCAGCGTCATCGTCGATCTCGCCGCTGAACAGGGCGGCAACTGCGAGTTGACCAAGCCGGGTGAGATTTACGACCACAACGGCGTGACCATTATTGGTTACACCGACATGGCCAGCCGTCTCGCGGCCCAGTCCAGCCAGTTGTATGGCACCAACCTGCGCCACCTGCTGACCGACATGACCCCTGAAAAGGATGGCAACATCGTCGTCGATTTCGATGACGAGGTCGTACGCGGCGCGACCATCTGCAAGGAAGGTGAAACGACCTGGCCGCCACCGGCTCCCAAGCTCTCCGCCGCGCCGCCGAAACCGGCGTCCGCGCCGGAGCCGGAACCGGTCGTGAAGAAGAAAAAGTCCGCTGCGGGTCCGATTATCGGCATGGTTATCGCCGGTCTCGCGCTGTTGGGCCTGGGTGCCGTTGCGCCTGAGGACTTCATGGCGCACTTCACGGTGTTCGTGCTGGCTTGCTTCGTTGGCTACATGGTGATCTGGAACGTAACCGCGGCATTGCACACGCCGCTGATGAGCGTGACCAACGCGATTTCGAGCATCATTGTTCTCGGTGCTCTGATTCAGATCAGTTCAGATTCAGAGCTGATCAAGTGGATCGCGGTAGGCACAGTGGCCATCACCAGTATCAATATTTTTGGTGGTTTTGCCGTCACGCGCCGCATGCTTGAAATGTTCAGGAAGTGAGGAAGTCGACATGTTAAACACTGGAATAATCACTGTGTCGTACATCATTGCGACCATCCTCTTCATTCTCGCCCTCGGCGGACTTTCCAACCAGGAAACCGCCCGGCGAGGTAACTGGTACGGCATCATCGGTATGGTGATTGCCCTGCTGGCCACCATCCTGGGCATCGTTGAAAAGGCTTACGTCGAATTGATCATTGCCTTGCTGCTGGGCGGCACCATCGGTCTCATCGCCGCGAAACGCGTGCAGATGACCCAGATGCCGGAACTCGTGGCCATCCTGCACAGCCTGGTCGGCCTGGCCGCCGTGGCGGTTGGTTTTGCCAACTTCATGGATCCGGATCGCCTGGCTCACTACGCGGGCGCGGCACTGACCATTCACGATATCGAAACCTATATCGGCATCCTGATCGGTGCGGTTACGTTCTCCGGGTCCGTTATTGCGTTTGGCAAGCTGTCCGGCAAAATGAGCGGCAACCCATTGACGCTTCCAGGCCGCCACTACTTGAACCTGGGCCTGTTGATCATCGCGATCTACTACGGTTACGCGTTTGTCGTCGAATCGGCAGCGGGTGGCGGCACGTTGCCGCTGATCATCATGACGATCGT
>JAZBOH010000162.1:0-4235 GCA_036351055.1 Lysobacterales bacterium | reverse complement strand
AGTCGCTCCGCGCTATCCGGGATCTCCCCACACCCAAGTAGATCCTGAATCAAGTTCAGGATGACGGAATGAGTATCGTCATCCCAAAAAAATACGCAACCGCTCCCGGATGAACATGCCAGCTCCACAGATCGGCTAAAATTGCGGCACATGAACTTCACCGCGGCGCCAAACGGCTCTAACGAAACGCTCTACTGGGCACGGCTGGCCCTGTACCCGTTGCTTCACGAGCTTTCCACCACGGAGTCAGCGCGTTTTCTGCATTCCATCACGTCGATTCAACTGCCAAAATTGTTCGCTTACCTGCACCAGAACCGCCTGGATCAACTGTGGCGCGAGTACCTGTCGTCGATCGAGTGCCCGGCCGAATTCAAACCCTGGCTGGAGGCCAGCAAGAAGCAGGCCCTGGCCCTGGCGGCGCAGCAGCTCAAGGAACGCCATGCGCTGGGCGAACTGCACCAGCTGCTCGAACACCACGGCATCCCCTATTTCATCTTCAAGGGGGCCAACCTGCGCTACACCCTCTATGCAAACCCCACCCTGCGCTCGTCCTGCGATATCGACGCCTACGTGCCGGACGAACACAAGTACGACGCCATCCGCCACCTGGCCGCCGCGGGCTATGCGCTCGAGGTGAAGCCGCAGAACGCCGCCAACCAGGCGTCGCTGACACGGGGAACGATCCACATCGACCTGCACTGGCACCTGCTGCGGCCGGGCCGCCTGCGCGTCAGCCCCGAGCCCTACCTGTTCAGTAACCGCCAACCCTTCGTCGACGGCGCCTGGGGTCTGAACCGGCAGGCCAGCCTGTTCGTGATGCTTATCCACCCGGTGTTCACCAAGCACCTGGCCTCGCCCTATTCCATGACCATGCACATGGTGGACCTGCACCATCTGCTGGCGGTGGATGAGGCCGACTGGGAAGCCGTGGTACGGCAGGTCGCGGACTCCGGCGCGAAGGCGGCCGCCTGGAGTTCGCTGCTGCTGCTGCGATTGCTGGGCGATGAGGCAGCCTGGACCCGCCGTGCCCGGTATTTCGAACCCGGCAAACTACGCCAGCGCTATCTCAAGCTCTGGATTGAAAACGACCTGGTCAACCGCTGGTTCGACCGCCGTTTCGTCATCAGGGGCTTGTTCAGCCTGGCCATGCAGGACCGTGCATCCGACATGCGCCGGGCGCTGCGGGTACTGAGGAAAATCAGGAAAGCCGCTGCAGACGATACACGCCGGCTGCAGGAAGCGGTTTACGCGGGGAAATGAGCCGCGCGGAGAACGCGCAGCGGAAGAAGACGATCAGAACGGGCGCAGGGGCCTTACATCCACCCCATCACCCGGTAGTACACCATTCCATAGATCTCGTGCAGCGCCGAGGTGCTGCGCGACAGGGCCGAGACGCCCGGCAGGTAGCGCCGGATCGTCGCCGGCGGGTCCTGTGACACCGTGAAATCGGTCGCCGCGGGCACCAGTTCCGGCCCCGCATCGCGCAAGGTGGCCAGCGCCCGCCGCATGTGCCGGGCCGAAGTCACCACCATCACGCGCTCGAGACCGTAATCAACGGAAATGCGCTCCAACTGCACCGCATGGTCGTGCGTATCCAGCGACGCGCGGTCCTCGATGATCGCACCCGGCGGCACGCCGAGGTCGGCCAGGAACTGCGCACCCATCTCGGCCTCCGTCGGCCCCGCCGCCAGGTGCGGCGAGCGCCCGCCGCTGACGATAATCAGCGGCGCCTTGCCCGCATGATAAATGCGCGCGGCATGCCAGTAGCGGTCCACGTGGCCGCCGGCGTCGGGATAGACGAACTGCCCGTTACCCGAGGAAAACGCCCCGCCCAGCACTATCACCGCATCCGCTGATGGCAAGGCGCTCACCGGCCGGTCCAGCCAGTCTTTTTCCAGCCAATGTACCAAAGCATCGGCCACGGCCGCGGTCGAGAACACCCACAGGTTGACGATGGCCAGCCCCAGGGACCACAGCGCAGCCAGGCGGTGCCGGCGCAGCAGAAGAACGAGCGCAACACAGGCCAGCAGCGTGGAGATGCCGAGCGGGTAGATCCACAGCGAAAGGAACTTGGTCAGGGCGAACATGGCCTCAGGAAGCAGACAAGTCGTGTCGTTTGTTCAAACCAAAGTACTGAATCATTTTTCACACAGCATTCCAAATAAAACCGTTTTTCATGGAATCTAACCGTTTTTTATGTCATGATCGGTTTTCAGAATTCTAATCGGATTTCATCAATATAGTGAAAAGTAACCATTTTTCAGGCCAAAAAATGAGTTTTCACGCGCTTCCTGCGTTGAACGAAGACGCGACCTATGCCGGATACGCCGCGCTGATCGCGAACCACGACCTGGCGGTTCCGGTACCCGACAGCCTGTGCGCCATTGGCGCCAG
Organism: Lysobacterales bacterium; assembly: GCA_036351055.1. GTDB lineage: Bacteria > Pseudomonadota > Gammaproteobacteria > Xanthomonadales > SZUA-36 > JABDPF01. The sequence goes on along the minus strand of JAZBOH010000162.1, from coordinate 1,841 downwards.
GCATCGCATGGCCGAGCACGGACCGTGGCGCCTGTTCACGCCCAGGCACCGTCCCAACGAGACCTTGCAAGGCCACCTGACCTTCGCCCTGAAATACGAGGGCGTCGACCTGGCCGTGCTCAAAGCCGTGTTCAGGCACACGGGGCCCGATGCCATCGCCGAGATCGTTCGTTCGCTGCCGACCGGCGCCTACAGCCGGCGGCTCTGGTTTCTGTACGAATGGCTGCTGGATGAAAAGCTCGACCTGGACGATGCGTCGCAGGGTAACTTCGTCCCGCTACTCAATGACAAACTGCAGTACACGGCCGCTTCACGGAAATCGAAACGACACCGCGTCCACAACAACCTGCCCGGCACCCGTGCATTTTGCCCGCTGATCCGGCGGACCGAAATGCTCGACCGATATATCGCGATGGACCTCGGGCGCGCCGCAAAGGACCGGCTGGGCAAGACGCACGCGGACTTGCTGAGCCGGGCGGCCGCCTTCCTGCTGCTCAAGGATTCGAAGGCGTCCTACTCGATCGAGGGCGAAACCCCGCCGCACAACCGCATCGAACGCTGGGGCCGCATCATCGGCGAGGCCGGGCGCCGGCCACTGAGCATCGAAGAGTTCGAACGCCTGCAATCCGCCGTTATCGCAGACCGTCGTTTCATCATGCCGGGCCTGCGGCGCGAAGGCGGCTTCGTCGGCGATCACGACCGCGCGACCGGCATACCCATCCCGGATCACATTTCTGCGCGCGCCCAGGACCTGCACAGTTTGCTCGCTGGCCTGGTCGAGACGCATCGTCTGCTGCTCGAGGATGCCTTCGACGCGGTGCTGGCCGCCACGCTGGTCGCGTTCGGTTTCGTGTTCATCCACCCCTTCGAAGACGGCAACGGGCGCATTCACCGCTACCTCTTTCACCATGTCCTGGCGGAAAAACATTTCGTGCCCGAAGGCTGGGTATTCCCGGTTTCAGCCGTCATCCTGGACCGCATCACCGACTATCGACAGGCACTGGAGCACTTTTCCCGGCCGCGACTTCAGCTGATCGAGTGGCGTCCGACCGAAAAAGGCAACGTCGAAGTGCTGAACGACACGACCGACCTTTATCGTTATTTCGATGCAACCCGGCAGGCCGAATTCCTGTTCGCGTGTGTTGAAGAAACCGTGTGCAAGACCCTGCCCGAGGAAGTCGATTACCTTCAAAAGTATGACGTGCTCGAAGAATTCATCCGGAACTACATCGAAATGCCGGACCGGATGGTCGCGCTGCTGATCCGCTTCCTGGAACAGAACGACGGCCGGTTGTCGAAACGCGCGCGCAGCAGGGAATTCGCCGAGCTGACCGATGAGGAGGCCCGGGCGATAGAAGATAAGTATGAGGAGGTATTTCGGGGCGAGCACGAGCAAAAGATCGCCCAATCGGAATAATGCGCCCTGGTCACCGACTGGCGCACTGGCGAAAGCAGGCGCAGGTTTTGCTTAATCAGAGAGTTTCGGCCCTAACTCGGCGGGTGGCTTTGGAAGGCCACGAAACAACTTCCAAACAATGCCACCCCCCGGAAACACCACCACCCAGGCCGTCACGAACACCAGCAGCGCATCCACCCACAAGGACCGGTGCTGCACGTACCACTCCTCCAGCAAGCCCTTGTACGGCATGATCACCTCGTCGTAAAAGGCTTCGGGGTCTCCGGCCGCATCCATCAGTTCTTCCTCGTCGCGGAATACCACGGAACCAATGCCGGACAGGCCTGGTCGCACCTTGATGATCTCGGCCTGCGAGCGTTCGGGAAACGCATCGAAGCAGCGCCGGGTCTGCGGCCGGGGCCCGATAATGCTCATGTCGCCTTTT
>JAZBOH010000161.1:0-29854 GCA_036351055.1 Lysobacterales bacterium | reverse complement strand
GCGCGCTTGCGCACCACCTGGTACCTGCGGCCGAAGTATTCCACCGGCACGCTGAGCATGTGCACCAGGCGGGTGAAGGGGAACAGCACGAAGATGGTCAGGCCCAGGAATATGTGGGTCTTGTAGATCCAGTGCACGTCGGCAATGTGTGCCGCCACGCCACCCTGCAGGGTGAAGATGCCCTGGGCCCAGGCGGAGAACTTGAGCATGGTGCTGCCGTCCAGGTGGTCCAGGGTTGGCAGTATGGTGGCCAGTCCGAGGACCAGCTGGACAACCAGGATCAGGATCACCAGGTTATCCGCGATGGTGCTGCTTGCTCTGACCCGGGGGTCGGTCAGCCGGCGCCAGGCCAGCATGGATCCGCCAACCAGCGCCATGGCACCGGCAATGCCGCCCACCACGATTGCCAGAACCTGTTTCTGCCCCGGGGTGATCAGCCATTCGTAGGCCCAGTGCGGTGTGAGCAGGCCCACCAGATGGCCGAAGAACACGACCAATACGCCGACGTGAAAAAGCACGCTGGCCATGACCATGTTTTTCTTGCGCAGCATCTGGCTGGAATGGGCTTTCCAGGTGAACTGTCCCTGGTCGTAGCGCGCCCAGGTTCCCAGCACCAGCACCGCCAGTGCCAGGTAGGGATAGACTCCGAATAACAGTGTGTTCAGGTAAGACATTGTGTTTCCTCCCGCGCCCTCAGGCGCCTCCTGCCTGACGGGGCGTTGCATCCGTCATCAACTGATCGGCCAGATGAATGGTCTGGGTCTGTTCCAGTTCGCGGCGGCGCTGGCCTACAACGCCACCGGTATTGCAGGAACTGCCCTGGTCGTCCACGAACTTGACCATTTCCTCTTCCCAGACCTTGTCCAGTGCTTCCGGGGTGTCGTCCCGTTCTTCCGAGGCAACGATCTGCGCCAGTTCCTGGCGGTTCGTCTCCCGGCCGGACAGCACCAGCAGTGAATCCATCACCACGTGGTACAGGCTTTCGCGCTGGTACAACCGCTCCCCGAGCAGCCCGAGGATGTGGTGGATGTCCTCCAGCCAGTTGCGGATTTCGTCCTGGGGCCGGGTGGAGAGGTACTCCAGGAACAGCGGCAGGTAATCCGGCAGTTCCTTGGCGTCTATCTCCAGGCCGTTGGCGCGGTATTCCTCCATCAGGTCGACCATGGCCTGGCCCCGGTCGCGGGACTCGCCGTGCACGTGTTCGAACAGCAGCAGGGACGTCGCCCTGCCCTTGTCGAAGGTGCCCACGTAGTTTTCCTGCATATCCAGCAGCGTGCCGTCGCACACCAGGTCGATGCACCGCAGCAGTTGTTCCTTGTTCTGCCGGGGCAAGTGCCGGTCTTCAAGCACCGTGGCTACCAGAATGTCCTTCGAGGCCTGCAGCTCTTCATTGGGGTATTCGAGTAACCGGGCCATTACTTTCAAGAGTTTCATCGGGGCCTCCTCATTCCTGCAGCTGTTTGGGGTCAACCTGCTTCACGGTGGACAGCTTCTGCACCATGCTGGTGGTCTGCTTGCGGCCGCCGAACATGTTGAATTTGCTGTCGCCGTTGCAGCCGTCGCCGAAGCTGAAGCCACAACCACCGCGCTCGCCGTGGGCGGTGGCATCCGGGAATGCCTCCTGCGCCAGTTCCCGGTGGCTGGTGGGAATCACGAAGCGGTCTTCGTAGTTGGCAATGGCCAGGTAGCGGTACATTTCATCGGCCTGGGCCTTGGTCAGTCCCGCTTCCTGCAACGCCCTGAGATCCTCTTTGCCTTCGACGGTCTCGGCACGCTTGTAAAGGCGCATGGCCATGATCCGCTTGAGCGCGAGGACTACCGGCTTCTCGTCACCGGCGGTGAGCAGATTGGCCAGGTACTTGACCGGAATCCGCAGGCTTTCGATCTTTGGCAGTACACCGTCGAATTCGACCTTGCCAGCCTCTGCGGCTGACTGGATCGGGCTCAGGGGCGGCACGTACCAGACCATGGGCAGGGTGCGGTATTCCGGGTGCAGCGGCAGGGCCAGCTTCCAGTCCACCGCCATCTTGTAGACCGGGCTGCGCTGGGCGGCTTCGATCACGTTTATGGGCACGCCATCTTTCTTCGCCTGCTCGATGATCGCCGGGTCGTTCGGGTCCAGGAAAATTTCCAGCTGCTTTTCGTAAAGCTCGTGCTCGCCCGGGGCGCTGGCCACTTCTTCGATGCGGTCCGCGTCGTAAAGCAGCACACCGAGGTAGCGAATGCGGCCGACACAGGTCTCCGAGCAGACCGTCGGGTCGCCCGCCTCGATACGGGGGTAACAGAAAGTGCATTTCTCGGACTTGCCCGATTGCCAGTTGAAATAGATCTTCTTGTACGGGCAGCCACTGACGCACATCCGCCAACCGCGGCACTTGTCCTGGTCGATCAGCACGATGCCGTCTTCTTCGCGCTTGTAAATGGCGCCACTGGGACAGGAGGCCACGCAGGACGGATTCAGGCAGTGCTCACACAAACGCGGCAGGTACATCATGAAAGTGTTTTCGAACTGGCCGTAAATCTCCTTCTCGACCTGGTCGAAATTACTGTCCTTGCTGCGTTTACTGAACTCGCCACCCAGGATCTCCTCCCAGTTTGGGCCCCAGACGGGCTTCTCCATGCGCTCTCCGGTGATCACCGAACGCATGCGCGCCGTTGGCATGGTCTGCGAAGCGGGCGCCTTTTGCAGGTGCTGGTACTCGTAGGTGAAGGGCTCGTAGTAATCGTCGATCTCCGGCAGGTCCGGATTGGCGAAGATCTTTGCCAACAGGCGGAACTTGCCACCCATCTTGGGTTTGAGCCCGCTCTTGCCGTGCAGGGACCAGCCCCCGTTCCAGACGTCCTGGTTTTCCCATTCACGCGGGTACCCGACACCGGGTTTGGATTCGACGTTGTTGAACCACGCGTATTCAACACCCTGGCGCGAGGTCCAGACGTTTTTACAGGTCACCGAACAGGTATGACAGCCGATGCACTTGTCCAGGTTCAGGACCATGCCGATCTGTGCTCTGATCTTCATGCCACTGCCTCCTCTTCAGTACTGCCCTCGGCGATTCGCCACTCGACCTTTTCAAGTTTCCGAACCACGACAAATTCGTCACGGTTGGACCCCACCGTGCCGTAATAGTTGAAACCGTACGCCAGTTGCGCGTAACCGCCGATCATGTGGGTTGGCTTGACCACCGCCCGGGTTACCGAGTTGTGGATGCCGCCCCGTTGGCCAGTGACCTGGCTGATCGGTGTGTTGATGATCTTCTCCTGGGCGTGGTACATCATGACCATGCCTTCCGGGACGCGCTGACTCACGACCGCGCGCGCCGCGATGGCGCCGTTGCTGTTGTACAGCTCCAGCCAGTCGTTGTCTTCGCAGTCGATCTTCGCTGCGTCGACTTCGCTCATCCACACACAGGGACCGCCGCGGCTGAGGGTCAGCATCAGCAGATTCTCCGAGTAGGTGCTGTGGATGCCCCACTTCTGGTGCGGCGTGATCCAGTTCAATACGACCTGTTTGCCACCCTTGCCTACCGTGTCGATAACCGGGACGACCGTTTTGGTGCTGATCGGCGGTTTGTAAACACAAAGGCTTTCACCAAAGGCGCGCATCCAGGAATGGTCCTGGTAGAACTGCTGACGGCCGGTCAGGGTGCGCCAGGGAATCCGCTCATGAACATTGGTATAGCCGGCGTTGTAGCTGACGTGCTCATCCTCCAGACCGCTCCAGGTCGGCGACGAAATGATCTTGCGCGGTTGCGCCTGGATGTCGTGGAAGCGGATTTTTTCATCGTGCTTGGGCAAGGCCAGGTGGGTATGGTCGAGGCCGGTAATCTTCCCCAGGGCCTGCCAGGCCTTGACGGCGACCTGTCCGTTGGTTTCCGGCGCCAGGGACAACACCACCTCGGCCGCGTCGATATCGCTTTCGATCCGGGGCAGTCCCTTGGATACCCCTTCTTCGGTGACGCGGCGGTTGAGGTCGCCCAGGAGCTTGACTTCGTCCTCGGTATTCCAGGCAATGCCCTTGCCGCCGTTGCCCACTTTCGACATCAGGGGACCCAGCGCGGTGAACTTCTTGTAGGTGTCCGGGTAATTGCGCACGACCTCGATGAAGTTCGGCATGGTCTTGCCGGGGATCGCTTCACATTCACCCTTTTTCCAGTCCTTCACACCCAGGGCCTGCCCCAGCTCAGCCGGCGTATCGTGCAGTATGGGCAGCGCGACGATGTCGGTTTCCTCGCCCAGGTGCCCACCGCACAATTCGGAGTAGGTCTTTGCCAGGCCCTTGTAGATATCCCAGTCACTGCGGCTTTCCCAGGCAGGATCAACCGCACGCGACAGGGGGTGAATAAAGGGGTGCATGTCGGAAGTATTGAGGTCGTTCTTTTCGTACCAGGTTGCGGAAGGCAACACGATGTCCGAATACACGCAGGTGGTGGACATGCGGAAGTCCAGCGTGACCACCAGGTCCAGCTTGCCCTCGGTGTCCTGTTCGACCCATTCGACTTCGGACGGAATCTGCCCGCCGGTTTCGCCCAGGTCCTTGCCCATCACACCATTTTTGGTACCCAGCAGGTGCTTGAGCATGTATTCATGCCCCTTACCGCTGGAACCCAGCAGGTTAGACCGCCAGATGAACAGGTTACGGGGGAAATTGCGTGGATCATCCGGCGCCTGACAGGACATGCGCAGGCTGCCGTCCTTGAGGCGGCCGGCGATGTACTCGGCGCTGCTGGTTCCGGCTTCCTTCGCTTTCCTGGAAAGCTCGAGCGGGTTTTCCTCCAACTGCGGCGCGGAGGGCAGCCAGCCCATGCGTTCTGCACGCACGTTGCAGTCGATCAGGCTCTGGTTCTGCCATTCAGACGCATCCGCAAGCGGTGAAAGAATTTCGTCCAGTTCCAGCTTCTCGTAACGCCACTGGTTGGAATGGGCGTAGAAGAACGAGGTGCTGTTCATATGGCGCGGCGGGCGGTGCCCGTCGAGCCCGAAGGCCAGTGGCAGCCAGCCTGTTTGCGGGCGAAGTTTTTCCTGCCCCACGTAGTGCGCCCAGCCACCGCCGCTTTGACCGACGCAGCCGCACATGATCAGCATGTTGATGATGCCGCGGTAGGTCATGTCCATGTTGTACCAGTGGTTGATGGCCGCACCCAGAATGACCATGGATTTACCCCGGGTCTTGTCTGCCGTTTCGGCAAATTCGCGCGCGATCTGGATGATCTGTTCCCGCTTGACCCCGGTGATCTTCTCCTGCCAGGCCGGCGTATAGGGAACGTCGTCGTCATAGCTCCTGGCCACCTGGTCGTCGTCCAGGCCACGGTCGAGGCCGTAGTTGGCCAGCATCAGGTCGTAAACGGTAACCGCCTTGACTGTGCCTTCCGCCAGCTCCAGCGTCTTAACCGGCACCATGCGGTCCAGGATACTGTCGTGACCGCTGTGCGCAAATATGTCCTGTTCGTGTTCCTGGTTCCCGAAATACGGGAACGAGACGGGCAAAACTTCGTCGGACTGGCCCAGGAAACTGAGCAGGGGCTTGATGCCGGTACCATCGAGTTGGTTCTTTTCCTGCAGGTTCCACTTGCCCTGGTCGCCCCAACGGGCGCCGATGGTGCCGTTTGGCACAACCACCTGGTGGTTTTCTGAATCGATCACGACCGGTTTCCAGTCGGGATGGTTTTCATGGCCCAGAGACCCGGCAAAATCGGAAGCCCGCAGCGTGCGTCCCGGCACCCAACGGCCGTCCTTGTTTTCCAGCATGACCAGGAAAGGCATATCGGAATACTGGCGGACGTATTCGTCGAAGTACTCGCTGTGGCCATCGACGTAGAACTCCTTGAGAATCACGTGACCCATCGCCATCGCGACCGCAGCGTCGGTGCCCTGCCGTGCCGGCACCCAGGAGTCGGACAGCTTGGCGACCTCGCTGTAATCCGGCGTGACCGCCACGGTCTTGGTGCCCTTGTAGCGCACTTCGGTGAAGAAGTGAGCGTCCGGTGTACGCGTCTGGGGCACGTTGGAACCCCAGGCGATGATGTAGCTGGAGTTGTACCAATCAGCACTTTCCGGTACGTCGGTCTGTTCACCCCAGACTTGCGGTGAGGCGGGCGGTAGATCGCAGTACCAGTCATAGAAACTCATGCAGGTGCCACCGATCAGGGACAGGTAACGGGAGCCCCCGGCATAAGACACCATCGACATGGCCGGGATGGGGGAGAAACCAACCACACGGTCCGGGCCGTAGGCCTTGGCCGTATAAATATTCGACGCCGCGATGATTTCGTTCACCTCGTCCCATTCAGCGCGCACCATTCCGCCCAGGCCGCGTGCGGACTTGTAGCCTTTGGTGGCCGACTTGTCTTCGACCAGGTGCTGCCAGGCAACGACCGGGTCGGAATGCTGCTCTTTCAGGCTGCGCCAGGACTTCAGTAACTGGCTGCGGATCATCGGGTACTTCAAACGCGCCGAGCTGTACAGATACCAGGAATAGCTGGCGCCCCGGGAGCAACCGCGCGGCTCATGGTTAGGCAAATCCGTGCGCGTGCGCGGGTAGTCGGTTTGCTGGGTTTCCCAGGTCACCAAGCCGCCCTTGACGTAGATTTTCCAGCTGCAGGACCCGGTGCAGTTGACACCGTGTGTCGAGCGTACGACCTTGTCGTGCGACCAGCGCCCGCGGTAGGCGCGCTCCCATTCACGGGATTCATCCGTCGTGATCCCGTGCCCGTCGGAGAATGGTTCCGGTTTTTTCCTGACAAAATAGGTCAGGTTGTCGAGAAAATGACTCATAACAGTGCTCCAGGATTCAGGGGTTGTGGAACTCCGCGTTTTTACGCAGGTAGAACCACCAGTTGATCACGATGCAGACGCCGTAAAAGATGGCGAATCCGAACAGGGCATTCTCCGGAGTGGTCGCCTTGATCTGCTCACCAAACACTTTCGGAATGTAAAACGCACCGTAGGCAGCGACGGCAGACGTCCAGCCCAGGACAGGACCAGCCTGTTCCTTGTCGAATACCTGCGAAATCGTGCGGAACGTGGACCCGTTACCAATACCGGTTGCTGCGAACAGCACCAGGAACAGTAACAGGAAGGGTATGAAATACTCTTCCGGGGTCGGCGACGAATAGGCCTGTCTCAGGTAGTAAGCCACGCCCAGTGCGCTGAAGAACATGATGACGGAAATGATTTGCGTCACCTTGGCGCCGCCCATTTTGTCGGAGATCATGCCGCCCAGCGGCCGGATCAGGGCCCCGATAAACGCCCCCATCCAGGCGTACATCAGGGCGGATGGGCCGTTGGGATTGACCAGGTCATGGGTCATCACGCCGTCGACTTCGATGTGCTGATAGCCGAATACGACCTTGATCGCCAGTGCGAACGTGGCGGCGTAACCAATGAAGGAACCGAATGTCATGGTGTAGATAACCGTCATGACCCAGGTATGCTTGTTTTTAAAAATCTTGTACTGGTGTTTCAGATTGCTGCCGACGCCGCCGGGGATGACCCTGAGCAGGAAGACGGTTGCGACCACCACCAGTAACAGGACGATTTCCTTGGGAACCATGAGGCCGGAACCATTGGCCGCTTCGGGCAGCATCAGCCACAGACCGCTGCCCGCGGTGAACAGGGCAACCAGCAGCATGAAGGTGATGATTCCGAAGGCGGAGAGCGGGTTGCCGAGATTGGGCGATACGTGTGAATCGCGAATATTGTTCATTCCGAACCAACCCGCAAAGGCCAGGGGCACCAGGAACAGCAACCAGACGAAGCCGGCATTTTGCAGGTAGGTTTCGGTACCGGCCGGAATCTTGCCGATCAGCGTGCCGCTTGAGTTCAGCAGGGTCATCGACTCTCCGCCAAACATGGCGAAGGTCATGCTCAGCGGCACCAGGATCTGCATCGTGGTCACGCCGAAATTACCCAGGCCTGCATTGAGCCCAAGCGCCAGGCCCTGTTGTTTCTTCGGATAGAAAAAGCTGATATTCGACATGGACGACGCGAAATTGCCGCCGCCGATACCGGACAGGAGGGCCAGGAACTGGAACTGCCAGAGTGGCGTTTCCGGATCTTGCAAGGCAAAACCGGTTCCCACCGCAGGAATCATCAACAGGGCGGTGGTGAAAAAGATGGTATTGCGGCCACCGGCGATGCGGATAAAGAAGGTACTGGGAATACGCAATGTCGCGCCGGACAGGCCGGCGATTGCGGCCAGGGAGAACAACTCGGATTTCGCATAAGGAAAGCCAAGATTGAGCATTTGTACCGTGATAATGCCCCAGTACAGCCAGACTGCAAAACCACATAAGAGGCTGGGAATGGAGATCCACAAATTGCGGGTAGCGATGGATTTATCCGACGCCTCCCATTCCTGTGGATCTTCCGGATTCCAACTTTGAATATCTTTAGCCATCAGGGACTCCTCGCCTTATTGGTTCTTCCAGGGACGTTGTGCCCCTGGAAGTTTTCAATATTTCTCAACCTGTCAATCACACCTTGTCTCTGCTTCTTCACGGCGATACCACCACCACGTCGCTGCCACGCAAGTCAGGTAAAACACGCTGAATGCCAGCAGGGCAAAACGCGGCGTACCTGAAGCCTGGATGGACGTTGCGACAAGCGCCGGGATAAAGAACAGGCCCAGCGCCGCGATGGCGCTTGTGAAGCCGAGCGCAACCGATGCTTCGACGTCGCCCGCGGTAATCGCTGCCTCACGTTCTCCCCTGTCCTTCCCTTTCGCGGACTGTTCATGGAGTTTCCGGAAGACCGTTGGCACCACGTGAAACACCGAGCCGTTGCCGATACCCGCGGTAAGGAACAACAGCGTGAAGGCCGCGAAGAATGCCGTCACGTCGGCGCCAACGGTTCCCGCGGGCAGGCTCACCAGGGCCCAGATGCCGGCCACGAACATGACAATGAAATTGATGAACGTCACCCTCCCGCCGCCGATCCGGTCTGACAACCAGCCGCCGAGCGGCCGGATCAGGGCACCCGCCAGCGGTCCGATCCACGCCCACTTGAGCGCGCCGGACTCGGGGAACAATACAGCCAGTAAAATCGGGAAAGCGGCTGCAAACCCGATGAAGGAACCAAAGGTACCCAGGTAGAGCCAACCCAGGACCCAGGCGTGCTTCTGGCTGAAGATCGCGGTCTTCTCAGCATAGGTTTCCTGCACACCACGCAGGTTGTTCAGGCCAAAGTAGGCGGCGAGGGTCGCGAGCAGGATAAACGGAACCCAGATCAGTCCGGCGTTTTGCAGCCAGACCTGGCTGCTGGCGCCCCCGAGCTCGTAGGTCTGGGGGAATCCACCCTTGAACGCCAGAGCGCCGCTGAAGATTACCATGGGCACCACGGCCTGCATCACGCCGACGCCAAGGTTGCCGATCCCGGCGTTCCAGCCCAGGGCCGTACCGAGTTTGCCCTTGGGGAAGAAGAAACTGATATGGGCCATGCTGGCGGAGAAATTCCCGCCACCCAGGCCGCAAAGCAACGCGATAAACACGAACACGATGTAACTGGTATCCGGGTTCTGAACGGCCAGCGACATCCACAGGGTCGGTATCAGCAAGGTCAGCGTGCTGAACAGGGTGAAATTCCGGCCACCGAAGATAGGCACCACGAAGGAATAAAGTAGCCGGAATGCCGCACCGGACAAACCGGGTGCTGCAGCCAGCCAGAACAGCTGACCGGTCGTGAACTGGAAACCGACACGCGGCAGTTCAATCACCACCACGGACCACAGTATCCAGACGGCGAACGACAGGAACAATGGTGGCATGGAGAAAATCAGGTTTCGCATCGCGATCGCTTTGCCGCCCGCTTTCCAGAACGCTTCGTCGTCTGGACGCCAGTGGCTTAACCAGCGGCCCGCAGCAGCAACCGGCACGGCCAATTCTTCCTTGATCAATTCTTCGCGCAGACCCGGGCGTCTCGCCAGGACCTCTTCGCGCTCACCGCGTTCTGCCATCCAGGTCCAGATCATGACGATGGCGAGAACACCGAACATCAGCATGAAGGTGGTGCTGCGTACGCCGGTCGCATCGACCGCGACACCAAACAGGATAGGCAGGCTGAACCCACCCAGGCCACCGATAACACCAACCAGGCCGCCAACCGGCCCCATGTTGCCGGCGTAGTGGTCCGCCAGGCTGCGGTAAACACTGGCCTTGCCGATACCCTGGGCGATACCAACGACGAAGGCGAGAACAGTGAACATCGCCACGCCCGTGGCGATTTCGAAGGTCAGGTCACCGTCGATCTGGTGGATGGTTACGGAAGTCGGCGGGTAGGACATGAAGAACAGGCAGATGATGCAAACCCAGAACACCCACCAGGTAGTCCTGTCTCCACCCCATTTGTCCGATATCCACCCGCCCAGGGCACGAATGACACCGGACGGCAAGACAAAAATCAGCGAGATGAAAGCCGCCTGTTTCAGGTCGAGCCCGTACTCGGTCATGTAGTACTTGGGTAGCCACAGCGATAGCGCCACGAATCCCCCGAAGACAAAATAATAGGCCAGCCCGTACCGCCAGACCCGCGTTTCGGTCAGCGCCTTGAATTGATCGCCAATCGACGGGAAGCTTGCGTTCTTGCGCCTGTCTTCGAGTTGGGGGTCGTTGTAGGTGAAAAACAGGAAAATGAAGGCCATCACCAGCATGACCACGGAGTAGATAACAGGCACCGCCCGCCAACCCAGCGCCACGACGATCAGCGGCGCGACAAATATGTTCAGTGCCGCACCCGCGTTGCCGGCACCAAATATACCCATCGCAAACCCCTGCTGCTTCTTGTTGAACCAGGCCGAGGTATAGGCGATTCCGATGGCAAAAGAACCACCGGCCAGGCCCATGCACAGACCGATGGCCAGGTACTGCCATAACTGGTCGGCGTAATGCAGGCCATAGGTCGCGATGGCAACCAGGATCATCTGGATGAAGTACACCGTGCGCCCGCCAAAGCGGTCGGTTAGAAAGCCCAGCGGCAGCCTGGACAGGGAACCGGTAAGGATCGGCGTGGCGATCAGCAGGCCGAACTCGGTTTCGCTCAGACCCAACTCACCCTTGATCTTGATTCCGATCACGGAAAACATGGTCCACACGGCGAAGTTCACCGTGAAGGCCAGTGTGTTCATGCTGAGAACGGAGATCTGTTTCTTCTTGTCGTATTGGTATTCTTGCGGGGCGCCTGCCATTTGAATCTCGCCGTTTTTAAAGATTTCGGAGTGATGGATATCAGTGCCCGGTTGCCGGAACACCACCCGAGCCAACATAGAATCATGTCAATGGATTGTCAACTCTATTGAGTTTTTACTCCATAGAGTTTTGTTCGACTGTTTTGGTCAACGGAAACTAGCCGTTTACACGGGCCGCTCGTCCATTAGAATGGTCGGATGTACCTGAGCCGACCTGCCGAATACTCACTGCGTGCGATGACCTACCTTGCACTGCAAAAGCCCTGCGACCGGGTCCGTGCCGATGATCTTTCAAAAGCCATCGATGTATCGGGGCCCTATCTCTCCAAGATCATGCGGCGCCTGACGGTTGCCGGACTTCTGGATGCAAAGAAAGGTCACCACGGTGGGTTCAAGCTCGCCAGGCAACCCGAGGAAATCAGGTTTATCGATATACTGCGGGCCGTGGACTTCGAACCGGGCCTGGACCACTGCCTGTTTGGGCTGGGTAACTGTGACGCACAAAACCCCTGTCCGCTTCACCATGAATGGAGCGTGTTGAAGAACCAGATAGAGCAGTGGGCCAGGGAGCACACGCTGAGCGAAGCGGCCAGGGACGGTAAACTGCAACGCCAGATTACCTGAGACATCCCTGCCCTTGCGGTACTTCTGACCTTGGTATTGGTGGAATAAATCAGCATGCGTGTTCGTACAAACTGGAAAGTTCCGCGCTAACGCGCACGCCTGTAACGTTTGTTGGGGGAGAGAACTGAAATCACGCCAAATAAGCCAGGGCCTCCTGGGCATCACCATCCATATCGACGTTGAGCAGCAGTCCATTACTTACGGCAGCGACATCGATGACTCGCACGACGCGGGAAAAAGCGCTCTCGTCGGGAAGAATGCTGGTCAGGGCGTTGGCTGTCCCGTGGAGAAAGTCTTCGTTGAACAGGTTTCCTGTTTCCTCGGGGTAAAGCGCCAGGTAACAGATACGCGATTCGATCAGGTCCTGAAAAAAATGGCTTCCAAACGAGACCTCGGGAACAAAACCCCCGACAGGGCGTGCGATCTCGATGAGCATCCGGGCGTAGTTGATGTCGGCGTAACCCACATGAACGCCCATCCTCATGTCGCGGCTTCCCCAGCGGCCTGGCCCCATCAGGATAAAAGGGCGATCATGCAGCCGTTCATTCAATTTCCGGACCACCCGGGCAACACCCTGACGGTCTTCAGAGGATTCCAGGCGGTTGTAGTGCCGTGGATCTATCAACACGATGTATTCCACGCCGTGAACCGCTGCGCTGTCGATATCGCGCGAGGCTGAAAAGACACGCCGGTCAGCTGGAATATTGCTGGCTACCCTGACCGCTTGCTCGACCCCCCGGGTCACCTGCGGGCGACACTGCAACAAGTAGAATTCGCGGCCATCGTGGGCAAATTCGATCTCCACGGGGCAGCCATAAGCCTTTTCCAGCGTCTTCAGCACCCACCGCAGAAAACCGGGATAGTCCGAATCGTGTGTCAGTCGATCGAAAGTCACCACCAGGTCCGCGGGGTCTTCGAAAATCTGTGAGCCAATGGGACGGCGGATGAAACCATGATCCATGACCGATACCACCTGGTCGAGTCCGGGCAGATCGACGGCCTCTTCGAGCAAACCGGTCAGGGGCAAGGTCTCGAAGCTGCCGCTTGCCAGGTTCAGCACATCAACCTCACGCTGGGAATAGCGCCAGATGTCTTCCGGCCTGACCTCCGGCCGAAGGGTGGGCGTACCGAGAGGGACCATCCGCGCCCAGTCCGAGGACACACGGTCCACGGCCCTCGATCCCAGGCCGCAGACCAGGCGCACCAGGCCATCCTCGGGCCGGACCCTGGGGTTCCTCCGGTATTCGTTGACCGAGAAACCGACGCCGGCCCAGCACGGCAGGAAGTAGTGCCGATAGCGCATGCCGACGACCTTCTGGATGAGCACCGCCATGTTTTCGTCATAGTCCAGCAGTTGGCGTTTTTTTCTGTAGCTGATGGGGTCGGCATGAAGCGTGCTGGCGTAGACCTCCGCAACGGCACCCAGAAGTGCCTGCAGGCGCCTGTCGAGGTTACCCTGGTTGGCCAGGAAGACGCTGCGGTACTTGCCCGCAAAGGCTGCGCCGAAGCGGTCTTCCAACAGGCTCGAGGAGCGGACAATCAGCGGATGGGGGCCAAGTTCTTCCAATATTGCGCGTAGTCGGGACGCAATGGCCGGCGGGAATTCCGCGTTCCTGAACACCTCCCGGATCATGCCGTACTCGTTGTGGATTTCTTCGATGCTCTTGTACTTGTGGCTTTGCAACTCAACCAGACCAGCGTGTTTCAGAAACTGCTCGATGACGTCGGAGCGCAGGTAGTACGACCTGGGCGTGCGGACCCGAATCCGCGGCGCCTCCGGGTCTTCTTTCTGTGCGCGGTCGAGAATGCACCGTGCCAGCAACAGGCCAGCCGCTTTCCCGCCGATTCGACCCAGCCCGGCGTCTGTTCCGATGACATGATCGACAAGGTCCTCGAAGTCCCGGATGGTGAGGTAGTGCTTGGCGACCCCGATGAACTCAAGCTGGTCCGATATGAAATGCCGGATCAGCGCCACACGCACGGCGAGCGCTTCGGATTCCGGAATTCTGGATTGCCCCTCGGGCAACGTGCAGAATGCCTTGACCCTTTCGGCAATCAGGCCAAATGAGACGGTAGAAAGATTGGCGATTTCCTCCAGCGTTTTCGCTTCCTCGCGCTTGATCGTGAGATTGATCAGATCATCGATTTCGGAGGGCCTGAAGGCCTGCGCCGCCGTTTCTAGCGTTAGCTGCTGTATTAGCTGTTTTTCCTGCTCGTTCCAGCGGGCGCTGGACTGGCCGTTCTGGTCCACGGCATCGTTCGATAAGCCGGGCAGTGCACGTGCACGTATCCGGCGGTAAATCTCGTCGATTGTGGTGATGCCGCGGCTGTGCAGGAGAATCAGCAACGCCCGGTGGACCCGGTCGAACAAGCGGGGATGGTCGGACAGGCCCGACTCTATCCTGCGGCGTGATTCGCCAGGGTCATGCGACGGGCTTTTAGCCTCGTTTTTCAACTCGCTTCAATGCCTCCAGTGGAGCCACCAGAAGCACGCTGGAGACCGGCCGTGCCGACCTTTCGCTGGTGACCCCCCAAGTGTATCATCTGAGCTCATTGGCATCGACTGACAAAGGAGCACCACCGTGGTCTATAAGCCCTATAATTCATTCTCTATCGCACAGACGCAATTCGACGGAGCAGCCGAGATCCTGGGGCTCGACGATGCCACCCGCGACCTACTTCGCAACCCGATGCGCGAGTATGCCTTCGCCATACCGATTCGCATGGACGATGGGAAAAACCAGATATTTCGCGGCTTCCGCGTGCAGCACAACGACGCCCGCGGTCCGTGCAAGGGTGGTATTCGTTTCCACCCGCAGGAGACGCAAGACACCGTGCGGGCCCTGTCCATGTGGATGACCTGGAAGTGTGCCGTCGTCGACCTGCCGCTGGGCGGTGCCAAGGGTGGGGTTATCTGCGATCCGCACAACCTGAGTGAACACGAGCAGGAGCAGATTTGCCGTGGCTGGGTGCGGCAAATGGCACGCAACGTCGGTCCGAATACAGATGTACCCGCGCCGGACGTCATGACCACGCCCCAGCACATGCTCTGGATGCTGGATGAGTTCGAAGGCATCGCCGGCGCCAAGGTTCCGGGATTTATTACCGGCAAACCGGTCGGCATCGGTGGGTCCTTGGGGCGCACCGAGGCGACAGGCTATGGCGTCATCTTCACGGTGCGCGAGGCGCTCAAGGATATGAACGTCCGTGCCTCGGACACCACCGCGAGCGTGCAGGGTTTCGGCAATGTTGCACAGTACGCCATCCGTCTTTACGAACAGCTGGGCGGCACCACCGTTTGCGTGTCCTGCTGGGACCAGGCGGACCGCATGTCTTACGCCTACCGTAAGGCAGACGGAATCAGTATCGACGAGTTGCTCTCGATTACCGACCGCTTCGGCGGCATCGACAAGGTGAAGGCCGCAGAGCTTGGCTACGAGGTTTTGCCCGGTGACGACTGGCTCAAGCAGGACGTGGATATCCTGATACCGGCCGCGCTGGAAAACCAGATCAACGAAGAAAACGTCAACGACATCAGTGACCAGGTGAAGATCATCGCCGAAGGCGCCAACGGTCCGACGACGACCGGCGCAGATACCGTATTGCGCGAACGGGATCTTGTGGTCATCCCAGACTTCCTTGCCAACGCCGGCGGCGTGACCTGCAGCTACTTTGAACAGGTGCAGAGCAACATGAACTACTACTGGGGTAAGGACGAGGTGCTGGGCAAGCTCGATTCCAAGATGACGGCCGCCTACCTTGCCGTCAGCGAGATCGTTCAGAAACGGAAGCTGTACATGCGCGACGCCGCTTACATCATCGCGATCGATCGTGTCGCCCGCGCCTGTCGCGACCGTGGCTGGGTCTGATCGACGCGTAAGCATCTAGCAGAGATCCCAACGCTGGTGAGACGGTTCATGGACTCGTCATGACATCAACAGGTTTCGGACGACCGGACGTCCCGTTATTCGACCGGAACTTCTTCCAGTCCCCGTCGCCGATAACGCGCATCGGCGACGGCGAACTGGGGGGCAAAGCCAGTGGGTTGGTGCTGATCAGGGATCTGCTGGTTTCACGCTTTGCTGCGGAAAGCTATCCCGGCATCGAGGTTTACGTTCCCAAGATGGTTGTCATCGCAACCGGCGTGTTCGACGCCTTCATGGAACGCAACGGACTCATGGAGAGCGCGCTTACGGAACTTGCGGATGACCACATGGCCGAGTTGTTTCAGCGGGCCGAACTGCCTGCCGAAATCCTGGGTGACCTGCGCGCCCTGGCGGAGGAAGTCCGGACACCTCTGGCGATTCGATCGTCCAGTCTGCTCGAGGACGCATTGTTTCGTCCATTCGCAGGCGTCTACGGGACCAAGATGCTGCCCAACAACCCGCCCGACGTCGACACGCGGTTCCGCAGGCTGGTCGAGGCGATCAAGTTCGTCTATGCCTCGACCTATTTCAACAGCGCAAAGAGCTACATTCGCGCCACCGACTGCACCAGTTCCGATGAGAAAATGGCGCTGATCATCCAGGAAGTCGTCGGGCAGCGCCATGGCGACCGGTTCTATCCCGATGTGTCAGGCGTCGGGCGTTCGTATAATTTCTTTCCTGCCAGTGGGTCGACACCCAGGGACGGCGTTGTCAATCTTGCCCTTGGGCTCGGCAAGACCATCGTCGATGGAGGCGCTTCATGGGTCTACACCCCTACCCGCCCGCGGGCGCCAATGCCGTTCAACTCTGTGCGTGACATCATGAAACTCACGCAACTCGAGTTCTGGGCGGTCAATATGGGGCGACCACCCGCGTACGACCCGATCGCGGAAACGGAATACCTGGTCCAGGCGGATCTGGCGGCGGCAGATTACGATGACACCCTGTCGGCGGTTGCATCCACATTTGACGCGAAGCGTGAGCGCTTTCTGCCTGGCACCGCGCGACCCGGCCCGCGCGTCATCGATTTTGCACCGATCCTGACCTACGGCAACATTCCGCTTAACGAGACCATCCGGGAACTGTTGTCGATCAGCGAGCAGGCCTTGCAGGATGCGGTGGAGATCGAGTTCGCGGTGGACCTGTCCGATAAAGCGCTTGCCCGCCTCGGTTTCCTGCAGTTGCGTCCGATGCTGGTATCAGAAAAGGAAGTGGCCATCACGGATGGGGAACTAACGGCGTCCAATGCGTTGCTCGCTTCCGACCGGGCCATCGGGAACGGTACGCTCGAAACCCTTCGCGACATCGTCTATGTTCGTCCCGAAACGTTCGAAGCACGACACACCCCGAAGATCGCCTCGGAACTGGGAACGGTCAACCGGACCCTGCTGGACGAAGACCGGCCGTACCTGTTACTGGGTTTCGGTCGTTGGGGAAGTTCGGACCCGTGGCTCGGAATACCCGTCGAGTGGGGCCAGATCTCGGGCGCAGGTGTCATTGTCGAATCGACGCTGCCGGACATGAATGTCGAGCCGAGCCAGGGCGCGCACTTTTTTCACAACCTGATCAGTTTCGAAGTTCCCTACCTGTGTGTCAGGTACGATGATAGCGGCCGTGGCCAGACACGCAACATCGACTGGGACTGGCTCGATCGCCAGCCCGCAGTAAGCGAAACCCGCTTTTTACGCCATGTTCGCCTCGAGCAGCCTGTTTTGGTCAAGGTCGATGGCCGCACCGGACTCGGTGCCGTCTGGTGGACTCAGGCAGCCGCAGAGGAACTTCGCCCATGAACACGAAAGAGAAGCCGATCCAGCAGCTCATGGGGTCGCTCCAGGAGCGCGCCAAGGAACTCAACTGCCTGTACCACATCGACGAAATTCTGGCGGAACCAACCACACCGTTGCCCGATGTCTGCAGCCAGGTCGTCGGGGCGATCCCGCCCGGCTGGAAATATCCAGAAGTCTGTGAGGCCCGCATCCTGCTGGGAGGCGAAAGTGGTGAAACGGCCAATTTTCAGCAGACGCCGTGGCTGCTGACCACGCCGATTCTCGACGATGCCACCGAAATAGGCACGCTGTCAGTCTGCTACACGCAGGAGAAGCCGCCCGCCGATCAAGGGCCTTTTTTGAAAGAAGAGCAAAAATTGTTGAGCACCATCGCCCAGCGGATCGGTTTTTTCGTAACCCGGCGGAATCTGCGACGGGCCCATCAGAGCCTGCAGAGCGCCCAGAGCCAGTCGGATAAAAACGAAAGCGCGGAGTGGAATGTCATTCTCGACTTTCTGCGTCGTACCGACCCGGAACTTCTGCGCCGAATCACCCGCCGAATGATCAACTACCTGGAGTTGGCGGGTGTGTCCGAGGCCGAACGCTTATTGAAGATGTTTACATCGGAAGAACAGGGCGATTCCGAGCGGATGGGGGACAATGTGCCGTTACGCAAGGCCCGCCTTCGGGATTTTGCCCCGTTCAGCGAGGAGGTCTTCGAGATCGCGGCGAAAAGCCTCGGCCAGGAACAGATGGTGACATCCATTCGGTCCTGGATCGACGAGGAGCGGTCCGCTTTTCTGATCGAAGCCCTTGAAGATCAGAGCAAGACATTCTCCGAAATAGTTCAGGCGATCGAGCGTCACCGCAGTCTCATCGGCGAGACGGAGCATCTGGCGCCGGCGTTTCGCAAGTCGCTCAGCACCGCCGCTCTTCGGCGCCTTTTCAGCGATGAGACCGCATATCTCGGAATCGCCCGCGATTTCACCAGCCTCGAGGACATCTACGGCATGGTTGATCGCATCATCTATCCCCTCCGCGGACATGGAAAGCTAGGGGGTAAAAGCGCCGGCCTGTTCCTGGCCCAACAGCTTTTGCGGGATGCGGAGGCCGGCAATGCCCTGTTGCGCGACATCAAGATTCCACGAACGTGGTATGTCACGTCCAACGCTCTGCTCGAATTCATGGGTCATAACAAACTCAGGGATTTGTACTTCCGCAAGTACATGGACATCGAGCATGTCCGCCATGAATACCCGCACATCATCCACCTGTTCAAGAATTCAACGTTTCCGCCAGAGATCGCTCGCGGCCTGGCCCGTGCGCTCGATGACCTGGGCGACCAGCCGATTATCGTTCGCAGTTCGAGCCTGCTCGAGGACCGCAAGGGCTCGAGCTTCGCAGGCAAGTACAAGAGTCTGTTCCTGCCCAATACCGGGTCGCAGGAGCAGCGCTTGGATGCCCTGCAGGATGCCATTGCGGAGGTCTATGCCTCGACATTCGGCCCCGACCCGATTGAGTACCGTGCCGAGCGCGACCTGCTCGACACCAATGAAGAGATGGGCATCCTGATCCAGGAAGTGGTCGGCCAACGGGTCGGCAAGTATTTCATGCCGGCGTTCTCGGGCGTGGGCCTCAGTCACAACGAATTTCGCTGGTCTGCGCGTATTCGGCGCGAGGACGGCTTGTTGCGGTTGGTGCCCGGTCTCGGCACCCGCGCCGTTGACCGCATGGGTGACGACTACCCGGTCCTGATCGCTCCGGGGCAACCGGGACTTCGCGTGAACGCCACACCGGATGAGATTGTCCGGTACTCACCGAGGTTGTTGGACGCGATCAACCTCGAAACGAACGAATTTAAGACGATAGAACTACGCAGCCTGCTGAAGGAAAGTGGCGAGGATTTCTCAGGACTCCGCCAGATTGTCTCGATCGTCGAGGAGAACCGGATTCGCAAGCCGACCGGGCTCGAGCCCGACTTCGAGGAGGATGAACTCGTCGTGACCTTCGAGGGCCTGATCAAGGACACCTCGTTCGTGAAGCAGATGGATGCAATCCTGAGTACGCTTCGTGAACGCCTGGACGGCCCCGTGGATATCGAATTCGCCTCTGATGGCAAGGAACTTTACCTGCTCCAGTTTCGCGCCCAAAGCCACGCCGAGGAGTTTGCGCCGGCTCCCATTCCGCGCAACCTGCCGCCCGAAATGGTGCTGTTCTCCGCGCACAAGAGCATTTCGAACGGCCGCGTGCCCGATATTACGCATATCGTCTACATCGATCCAGAACGCTACACAGAGTTGGCCGAACTGGCTGACCTGCGCAAGGTGGGCAAGGCCGTGGGGCGCCTGAACAAGCTGTTGCCGAAGCGGCAATTCATTCTGATCGGGCCGGGCCGCTGGGGGAGCCGGGGCGACATCAAGCTGGGGGTCCACGTGACCTATGCCGACATCAGCAACACGGCGGTTCTCATCGAAGTCGCACACAAAAAGGGCAACTACGTTCCTGAACTCTCGTTCGGCACCCACTTCTTTCAGGACCTGGTGGAAAGCGACATTCGTTATATCCCCCTGTACCCGGACGAACCGGAGTGCGCTCTCGACGAAGGTTTTCTCCGGCGATCACCCAACCTTCTGCCCGATATCCTGCCTGAATTGGCACACCTGGCTGACGTCGTTCGGGTCGTGGAAGTCAGCCAGGTAAAGGGAAATCGTGTCCTGAGAATCCTGATGAACGCCGAACTCGACGAAGCGGTGGGCATCTTCGATATTCCGCGCCCGGGCGCGGCCGTGCGGCCTGCTGCGGGCGATATGATGATCTCGCCCCCCTCCGAGGAACACTGGCACTGGCGCCTGCGCATGGCCGAGCAGATAGCGGCGGAGCTCGATGCAGATCGTTTCGGGGTGAAATCACTCTATATTTTCGGCAGCGTAAAGAACGCCTCGGCGGGCCCGGGCAGTGACATCGACCTTCTGGTTCATGACGAGGGCGAGGGGCCGATGCGGGATCGACTGGCGCTGTGGCTCGAAGGCTGGAGCCTCTCGCTGGGCGAGATGAACTACCTGCGAACCGGCTCCCGCAGCGAGGGCCTGCTGGACGTTCACTACGTAACCGATGAAGACATCGCCCGGCGAACAAGCTTTGCCGTGAAGATTGGTGCGGCAACCGATGCTGCTCGTCCGCTGGCGTTGAAACAGCGCTGCCAGAAAAGCAGCGATTGAGCGGTTCACGGGGCGGCGTGCTCTAGAGCAATTCCCGGCTCGCCCCTGCCAGATCAGCCGGGTCGAACCGGACCAGCGATAGCGCGGGGCCGTCATGGGCCGCGCCGAACATGTGGGTGCGGCCAATGCGGTCTTTCCAGGAACCGGTCAATCGCGTCGATTCGTGAATATGGCCATGCAGCGACAGCAGCGGTTCCCGGCGCTCGATGAAACGACGAATGGCAATGCTGCCGACGTGCAGGTCCAAGGGTACCGAATCGATCATCTTGCCATCGTTCGCAACACGGTCGAGACAGGTTTCAAACGGCGGGCTGTGAAACAGGAAGATTGCTTGTTCCACGTTTCGCTCCCCTACGAGTGACTCGAGATCCTTCTGGATTGTCGCGTACCTGATTTCGTTCTCGGGCCGTGGAATCGACCGATACCCTTCCTCCGGCGAAATACCACCCGGCGGCACATACCGCGATACGTCGTAACGTTCCCAGTCCTTGGACAGGAAAGGCGTAGGGGGGACATAAGCGTAGCCGTAGATTTCGAACTGTCGAAAATGGCAACGCCTGTTGTGGGCATAGGTCCAGAGGCCCGTTGTGGCCACGTCGAGGAATACCGGTTCCTCCAGCCGGCTGTCGTCGTTACCCAGAATAAGGAATACAGAAGGATACCGCTCCTTCAGCCGAGACCGGAGCCGGTCGAAGCCTGGCGCCAGGTAGCCGCTGACGAAGTTCTCTTGCACGGGATTGTGAGACACGATGCCGCGCAGACCGGAGGGCAAGAGGTCGCCGCCCAGAAAAACTGCCTCAGGGGCTGTCTCGCCTATGACTTGCCAGAGTTTCTCATAGCACTCCAGCCGCCCATGCAGGTCGGACACAAAAAAACAATGTGTCATGTAATCTCCAAACCGGTCATCCAACTCGGGGCCTTGGGTACCCGCTTGCACGGGGCTAGCTGCGATGGCCAGCGTGCATGCCGATTATACTGTAAACGCTTTGTGGTCGACCCGGGACTTTCGAGTCCAGCCTGCCGGGATTTTGCTGGCCACGTTGAGTTGTTGTACAGCCTGAGTGTCTCGATCGTCACAATGAATTAATATCTCCAGTGACTTTTGACCCTGTTGCGGAGGAAATATAACCGCGATAGTGCACGTACATATGTACAAAACTCGCATCCGCGATTGCCTGTAACGTTTTTGAGGGAGAACTGAAATGGCAGAAAAATCCTATACCGTATTCAACGCGATGGTCGACATCGTCGCTTCACCGGGCAAGGCGCTCGACGAAATCAAGCAGCACACGTCCTGGTTGTGGTGGCCGCTGCTGATCAGCATCGTCCTGGCCTGCGGCCTGTTCGCCTATTTCTACAACTGGGTGGACTTCGAGTGGCTGGTCGAGGAGACCATCCGCCAGGTTCCGGCTGAAGACCGCGCCGCCAGCGCCGACGCGATCCGCAGCTTCATGAGCCCGAAGAGCAGCATGATCACGACCCTGATCGCGGTCGTGGTGATGACTTTCCTGATCTACCTGATCGAGGCCATCTATTTCCACCTGGTCAACAAGGTCACCACGGGCTCCGAAATCGGCTTTGGCCAGTGGTTCTCTTTCGCCGCCTGGACGGCGTTTGTCGGCATCTTCGGCACGCTCGCCGGGTTCGTGATGATTTTCACCGCGGGTTCCAACCAGATGTCGGCGGAAAGCCTGCAGGTTCTGTCCATCAACAACCTGCTGCTGCATGCATCACCGGGTGACCCCTGGTTCCGCTGGGGCAGTTCCCTGACGCTGATCAATATCTGGATGCTGGTACTGATGAGCATCGGTTACGCCAGGTGGACCGGCGCCGCGATGGTGAAGTCGGCGATCATCGCCTGCCTGCCGTGGGTGCTGATCTTCGGCATCTGGGCCGCAACGATCTAAGATGAAAAAAATCCTGATCTTCGCCGTGATCGGCGTATTGCTGGTCGCCATACCGCTGCAGTCCAAGTTTGGCGGCGGCAGCGACGCCGAGCAGGTCGAACTGGCCACGGTGGAGCACAAGGTGATCAACAGTTCCATCCTGGCTTCGGGCACCCTGGCCTTTCGCGAACAGATCCAGTTGACGCCCGAGGTGATCGGACAGGTTATCGCCGTGCACGTCGAGGAGTCCGACCCGGTCAAGAAGGGCGACCTGGTCATCACGCTGGACCCCAAGTCGTACCAGGCCCAGGTCGACCAGGCCTCGGCGCGTGTGCGCATCCAGCAAATCGCCATCGAGCGCCAGCGCCTGCTGATCGAGAACCTGGAAGAGCGTTTCGTTCGCCAGAAATCCATGTTCGAGAAAAAGCTGGTGGACGAAGACAGTTTCGACCTGTTGCAGAACCAGCTGTCGCTCGCCCGCGTGGACCTGCGTTCTTACCAGGAATCGCTGTCCCAGGCGCGCGCGGCGCTCGACCAGGCGCAGGAGCTGCTTGGTAAGACAAGTATCCGGTCACCGATCGACGGCATTGTGATCCAGGTGGAAGTGGAGGAAGGCGAAACCGTGATCGCCGGCACCACCAACATCATGGGGTCCACCATGATGGTGATCGCCGATCCATCGGAAACGCTGACCGAAGTACGCGTTGACGAGGCCGACATCGCCCAGGTGGAGGTCGGTCAACCGGCCGATATCTTCGCCGCCGCCTACCCCGACACGGCCCTGCGCGGCACCGTGCAGACCATTGCCGCCGTCGCCCGCCAGACCCCGGGACAACAGAGCCTGTCCTTCCTGGTGAAGATCCTGCTCGACGACCAGGACGAACTGAAAATCCTTCCCGGCATGAGCGTTCGCGCCGACATTTATACGCACAGCAGCACCGAAACGCTGGCGGTGCCGATCCAGGCCATCCGCTACGACGAAGAACCGGACGAAGGCGAAGAAGCGGGGAAAGACCAGCCCTTCGTATTCGTTTTCGAGGAAGGCAAGGCCGTGCGGCGCGACGTGAAGACCGGCATCTCCAGCGACAGCGACCAGGAAATCCTGGATGGCCTGGAAGAAGGCGAGCGCATCGTTTCCGGCCCGTTCCGGGTTCTTCGCCACATGAACGACGGTGACCTGGTCGAGGAGA
The DNA here is from genome assembly GCA_036351055.1 of Lysobacterales bacterium. Lineage (GTDB taxonomy): Bacteria > Pseudomonadota > Gammaproteobacteria > Xanthomonadales > SZUA-36 > JABDPF01. The sequence goes on along the minus strand of JAZBOH010000161.1, from coordinate 6,068 downwards.
TGGAAAAAGAAGAAGAGGAAGAAGGCGACTCGTCGGTCACGGTATCGGTGGGTTGAACACGAACGCCATGCAGGACTCACCGGTTATCCGCTTCAGGGATGTTTACCGCACCTACGAGATGGGTGACCAGGTGTTGCACGCCCTCGATGGCGTCGACCTTGAAATAGAGCGCAATGAATACGTCGCCATCGTCGGCGCCTCGGGTTCGGGCAAGTCCACCATGATGAACATCATCGGCTGCCTGGACCGGGTTACGAAAGGGGATTACCTGCTCGATGGCACCTCGGTTGGCGACATGAACGAGAACGAACTGGCGCACATCCGCAACCGCCAGATCGGCTTCATTTTCCAGAGCTTCAACCTGCTTTCCCGCGCTTCGGCGCTGAAAAACGTGATGCAACCGCTGGTTTACCGCGGCATACCGCGGGCCGAGCGCAAGCAGCAGGCCAGTGAAGCCCTGGCGCGCGTGGGGCTCGGTGACCGCCTGGATTCACGGCCCAACCAGCTCTCCGGCGGCCAGCGGCAGCGCGTGGCCATTGCCCGGGCCCTGATCGGCAAGCCCGCCATCCTGCTGGCCGACGAACCCACCGGCAACCTGGACAGCCAGACCAGCAGGGAAATCATGGCCCTGATCGACCAGGTGCACGACACCGGCCAGACCGTGATCATGGTGACCCATGAACCCGACATCGCCGCTCACTGCCAACGCATTATCCACCTGGCGGACGGCAGGATCGAGTCGGACGAGCAGCAGGGGGCCGCATGAACATGCTTCTGGAAAGCCTGCGTTCGGCGCTGGACTCGATAAGGGCGCACGGTTTCCGCTCCCTGCTGACCTCGCTCGGCATCATCATCGGGGTGACCTCGGTGATCGCCGTGGTATCAATCGTCCAGGGGCTCTCCTTCACCATCAACGCACAACTGGAAGGCCTGGGTGGCAACTCCCTGACCATCCGCTCGCACACGCCGCTGAAAAAACAGTTGCAGGGCCGTTTCGCCAAGTTGCGGGACAGCGATATCGAGGCGATCGAAGCGCGTATCGACGGGATATCGCATATCACGCCGGTGCTTTTTGCCCAGTCAGGCACCCAGGGCTTGATTGCTTACCGCGCACAGACGGCCTTTACGCGGGTGGTGGGCATAGGCCCCAGCTACCTCGAGGTGAACAGTGTTTATCCGCAGGAAGGGCGATTTTTCACGCGCGACGACGAGATGCGCCGGCGCATGGTGTGTGCCGTGGGCATGGACATCATCGAGAACCTGGAAATGCCGGATGACTCGATCGGCGAGTTTTTCCGCGTCGGCGGCGAGTGGTGCAAGGTCATCGGCATCATGGAGGAGCGCGGCGAACTGTTCGGTTTCTCGCAGGACGATTTTGTCCTGCTGCCCTATGCCACGGCCAAGCGCATCATGGGCGCCTCGCGTGACCTCGACATCCAGATCCAGTTACTGGTAGACGACGTCAACCGGCAGGAGGAGGTCAAGGAGCGTATCCGGCGCGTGTTGCGGCAGGAACACAAGCTGAAACCCGGCGAACCGGATGACTTCAAGGTGCAGACGCCGGAACAACTGACCGAATCCTTCAATACCGTGATCAACGCCATCACCGCGGTGATGGCCGGCATCGTCGGCATCTCCTTGCTGGTGGGCGGCATCGGCATCATGAACATCATGCTGGTCTCGGTCACCGAGCGAACCCGCGAGATCGGCATCCTCAAGGCGCTGGGCGCCACGCGCCAGGACATCCTGCTGCAATTCCTGATCGAAGCCCTGGCCCTGTGCATGCTGGGCGGCCTGGTCGGCGTGGCGCTGGGTTACGGCCTGGGCGCTGCGGTAGCGATGATGCTGCCCGGCTTCCCGCCGGCGCACGTGCCGCTGTGGGCGGTCGGCTTGAGCTTTGGATTCTGCGCCGCGGTCGGCGTGATCTTTGGGATCATTCCCGCGGCCAAGGCGGCGCAGCTGCACCCGATTGACGCGCTGCGCTACGAATAAAAGCGTTTCACGAGCTACGGCATTCCGTCAGGGCTTCTTCGCCTGCGGCGAAACCGCCCGTCCTCCATTGCCTGCTCTTCCCTGCTCCCATCGCTCCGCGAGTGAAGGCGGCTGCGCTCAACGGCATAAATGAGTTTGCTTTTGGCTAAACATGGGGGTCAGAGTAAAGCTTTACTCTGACCCCGGTTTGAATTACCACCAGACGGTATACAGCCCGGCCAGCATCAGGATGATGACGAGGGAGGCCAGGTTGAAACCGGAGGTCGTATGCGTATCGACTTCCTTGTAATCGATCGCATCCGGGTGGGGGCCTTTGTTTTCCAGCATGGAAACCACCATGCCCAGCACCATGCACAGGATGAATACCAGCCCAACGCGGTCGATAAACGGCAGGGCCGGCCATGCCAGCTTCAGTCCCAGCGACATCACCGCGGATCCGATCGCCGCAGACAGGGCGCCGTTGGCGGTGGTCTTCTTGTAAAAGAAGCCGAGCAGGAAGATCGCCACGATACCCGGTGTGAAGAAGCCGGTGAATTCCTGGATGTACTGGAAGGCCTGGTCGAAATTGCCCAGCAGGGGCTTGGCAACGATCATCGCGACAATCATCGCGGAAAGTGCGACGACACGGCCAACCGTGACCAGGTGTTTCTGGGAAGTCTCCTCCGGTTTGAAGTGCTTGTACATGTCCATCGTGAAGATGGTCGATATGCTGTTGGTCATCGAGGCCAGCGAAGACACGATGGCGGCAATCAGGGCGGCAAAAACCAGGCCCTTGAGACCGACCGGCAACAGGGTCATGGCCATCGGGTAGGCCTTGTCGGGTGGATCGAGGTCCGGCACCAGGAGCGCGGCGGCGATACCCGGAAGGACCACCAGGATAGGCATCAGCATCTTCAGGAAGGCAGCAAATGCAATACCTTTCTGGGCTTCCTGGGTGCTCTTGGCCGCCAGTGCGCGCTGGATGATGTACTGGTTGAAACCCCAGTAGGAAAGGTTCATGATCCACATCCCGCCGACCAGCACCGAGATGCCCGGCAGGTACTGGTAGAACTCGCTGTCCTTGGTGAAAATCATGTCGAATTTCTCGGGCGCCTGGTCCAGCGTCTGCATGAAGCCGGCAATCGCGCCCTCCCCGCCCGAAATCCTGTCCATCGTGATCCAGGCGATCAGCAAGCCGCCAAACACCAGCAGCACGACCTGGATGATGTCGGTCAGGGCAACGGCCTTGAGACCGCCGTACAGGGAGTAGGAAATCGCAAAAGCACCCAGAATCACCAGGCCATACACCTGGTCCAGCCCGGTGACCGAGTTGATCGCCAGGGAACCGAGCCACAGGATCGAGGTGAGGTTCACGAATACGTACACACCAAGCCAGAACGTCGCCATCACCATGCGCACACGGTGGTCGTAGCGCTGCTCGAGGAACTGGGGCATGGTGTAAATCTGGTGCTTCAGGAATACCGGCAGCAGGTATTTGCCCACGATCAGCAAGGTCAACGCCGCCATCCACTCGTAAGAGGCGATGGCCATGCCCATCACGTAGGCCGAACCCGACATGCCGATAATCTGCTCGGCCGATATATTGGCCGCGATCAGGGAGGCACCGATGGCCCACCAGGGCAGGGAGCGCCCGGCGAGGAAATAATCCTGGGTGTTTTTCTCGTGTCCCTTTTTCTCGCGCGAAACCCATTGGGCCAGTACGAGCAGGAAAACTCCATAAAAAATGACGACGGCGTAGTCCAGAAACTGCAGGTGCATAAGCTGATTCCTTTTATTGTCACGCGCGCGGCAGGGACGCTGGCAACTGCCGAACAACGAAGCCGTGATTATATGACAATTAACCCGTTTGACCACTCAAAGCGGCAGGTAGAACACCGTGTTTGAAATCAGGACCGTGATAAAGATCAGGCAGGTCACCATGGGCCCGAGGTAAATCCGGCCCGTGACGCGGAAAAAATAGCGGTTGAAATACGGCAACACGAACATCATCGGCACGACCGCGAACAGCAGGTTGATATACAGCCAGCCGTCGGTCCAGTACACGGTGCCGGTCGCGGCAAAGGTGATGTACTGGATCAATACGATCAGGAACAGGCCCAGCGAGTTTGCAATGCCCGATAACAGCATGCTCTTCCACTCCGGGTCGCCTTCGAAGCGCATGGCGCCGTTCACGCGCAGCGAGTTGGAAAGGAAAAAGATGAAAAACAGGGGCGCATACATCAGTAGCAGGACCAGCATGGCCGGCCGGAACACGCGCACGCCCATGAACAGGAAGTTGTAGTCGACATGGAAAATGAAATACACGCCGAACAGCAACAGGTAGTAGGCCAGGTACAGCAGCACCGCCAGCAAGAACGCCCGGAACAGCTCCGTGCGCCCGATCTTTGCGCCCCACATTTCGGGTCGGACGCCGTTGGCCTTGCCCAAAAAACGGTAACTCAGGTAGAACAGCGCATAGCCCAGTGTGCCGTTTAGAATGGCCCACAACATCACCGCGTTGTTCATGCGCTGTGGGAAAAACCAGGTCATTTGCCGGGTGGACGCCGCCACGAACAGCTTCTGCGACAATTCCGCCATCGGGATGTAGGTAAAACAGGCCACCAGGGCGGCAAAGGTGAACAGGCTCCAGAACAGCACCTTGCCCTTGCCCTGCGGCCGCGGCAGTGCCGGCGGCAGGGGATGAATGACCGGGCTGAAAAACTTGGTATCCAACAGGATGCGGGAAAGCGGTATCAGGGCGATCAGGGCCGCGATCAGCGACAGGGCGCCCAGTAACTCCTTCCAGTACCAGACCTGCTGGTCGTGTTCCGGCTCGAAGTCCAGTTCGAACACTTTTTCGAAATATTCCAACTGGTTGGCGGTGGCCTCCGGCATGTAGGGCTGGAACGGATGCAGGATTCGTTCATTGTGCACCACGCGCAGCGTACGCTGCGACAGGTCGCCGTAATAGTAGCCCAGCTCGACCTCCTCGATCGCCGGCTGGGCCGGGTCCCGACCCAGGTTGACGACGCGCAGCGCCTCCGGCGCCGTGCGCATATCGCCGTTTTTCAGCTCGTTGCGGTAGGCGCCCTCGTCGTAAAAGGCATAGCTCACACCGATGTTGGAACGTACATCCCGCAGCACGTTTTCACGCAGGGTCAGCACATAGCCGGATACGAATACCGAGTGCAGCTTGCTGGGTTCACCACTTGCCTGCGCCTGCTTGCCAAAATAGTTCCCGCCCCGGATGGCCGCATTGCCACCCGCGGAATGGCCGGTGATCGCGATCCGGCTTTTATCGATATAGTTGAGGTTCTCGCTGCTGGCGGCGTAATCCACCACCGCGAAACTGCCATAACCCTCGGTAGTCGCCGCCAGGCGGCTGGTCGAGGAACTGGACCGCCCCTGCGCATAGGGGTCGATCGAGATAACCACGATACCGCGCCGCGAAAGCTCGATGGCAATATTGGACAGGGCCTCCCGCGAGCGCTGAAACCCGGGTACCACCACGACCAGCGGAGCCGGGGTTTCCGCGGTCGCCGACAGCGGGCGGAACAGGTCGGCAGCCACCCACTGGCCGTTCTGGGTTGGAATCTTGATTTCCGAGACCCGGACTTCCCCACCGGAGGTCTGTATGCGGGAGGAGATAAAGGCGGCGATGACGACGAATGCGATGAGGATCAGCAGGAGGCGGTTGTTCTTGTTGTTCAGCACGGTCAGACCCGGGAGAAAATCAGGCCCTCATGGTATCACTTGTATCACTGCGAAAGGGCTCGCAAGCCATTCAATTACTTAAGGTTCCCATAACCATTGGATGGGGTGGCGCCCCGCAACTGCACAGTAACTCAGTCGAAGCCCCCCGACCTGAGTTTCTTCAGCGACCCACGCTTCTTCTTCTCATCCAGGCGTTTCTGTTTCGCAGCCCGGCCCGGCCGGGTTGGAATGCGCTTCCTGGGTTTCCTGGTGACCGCCTGGATCATTTTGACCAGGCGGCTGATCGCGTCAGACCGGTTCTTGTCCTGGCTGCGGTGGCTTTGCGCCTTGATCACGATAACGCCATGCGAATTGATGCGCTGGTCGCTGCTGGCCAAAAGCCG
>JAZBOH010000160.1:0-3879 GCA_036351055.1 Lysobacterales bacterium | reverse complement strand
CGTTGACCCTCCGGTTCATGATGCGAAGTTCGTGGCGGCTGTAGGCCAGGTTCAGCACGCCGTGCTGGCCCAGCATCACGTTGAAATTGAGTTCCCGGCCGAGGTCCTCGTAAAGCTTCAGCGAGAGGTCGTAGAACCGTGTGCTCTCATCGAACAGGTAATTGGAACGCACGATGCTCGTGTTGCGTCCCGTATTGCCCCCGCCGATCCAGCTTTTCTCGAGTACGGCGACATTGCTGATGCCGTGGTTCTGCGCCAGGTAATAGGCTGTCGCCAGGCCGTGGCCGCCGCCCCCGACAACGACGACGTCATAGTGCGGTTTCAACCCCGCGTTCTGCCATGCCGGCGGCCAGCCACGGTGCCCCGAAACCGCCTGCCTCGCCATGCTAAAAAGGGAGTATTTCATGGGGAATTCCCCCTTGCGCCCATCGACAGCGCGGCATCGTTGAGCCAGTCCCAGGCGTAATGCGCATGGCTGCGGTCCACGTAAACGTGAAAGCAGGGTTCGTCGTTCACGCGGTGAAGCAGCATCGGGATACGCGCGAGCAGCGACTGGGCACAACGGCCGGTGCCGAAAACGCATTCATCGAGATCGAGCGGACACAGCCGGGATAGCAGCTCCGGCGCCATCGGCCCCGACGCGTCAAAGACGACGCGCGCGTGACTGATATCCGAAAGGAGAAACGTCGAACCGTGAAGTGCGGCCGTGGTCTGCTTACGCAGTTCCGGAACATCGGCCGGTCTGGCATTGATCAGCCACCGGCCCGGGCCGGTCCAGAGCGAGGGGTATTCCCCCGGGCTGGCCGTGTTGGGTTCAACGGGCAATTCGATCCCGGCTTGCCGCTCGACCCGAGTGCGCGCATCTTCGGCGGGCAGCCGTGTCCGCAGCATCACCCGGCCGCACGGGGGATGTTCACACAGGTCCAGGCCGGTGCTCGTTAGTCCGGCATGTTTTCTTCCCTTTTCGAACCCGGTCGGAGCGGGGTTCGGGATCCGGTCCGTCATCAGTTTGCCTGCCGATTGATTTATAGATCACAATAATTGAACAGATATATAATAGCATTGAACATGTGTTCAAATAAAATGACAATGGGCCATGAGTCACGAAAAAACAGAACCCCGGGTCATTCACGGAATACTGCTGATTCTGCTGGCGATCCTGTGCCTCAGTATTCTGCCGCCGCTGGTCCGCGTCGGTCTGACCGAGGCGGTCGGGCCGGTTCCCCTGCTGGCCATTCGCCTGGTCATTGCAACCGCGTTCCTGGGGATGGTGTTCGGCCTGATGCGTCCGCAGGTTTTCCGTATCGACCGGGCGGGTCTGGTAGCCTGCCTGCTCGTCGGCTTTTCGGACACCGTGGCGTCGCTTTGTTATTACAACGCGTTCACCCACGTCAGTACGTCCGTCGCGCACGTCATTTTTTCGGCATACCCGGTATTGGCCCTGGTACTCCTGTCGTTCCGCGGGGAGCGGTTTTCGCTGCTTCAGATTTTCGGTCTGTGTTTTGCCCTGGCGGGTGTTTTCCTGCTGATCGGTCCGGGCGGAGAAGTCAATCCCGTCGGTACGCTGCTGGCGCTGGGCGCCGGATTGGGGTACGCAACGACCCTGGCGCTGACGCAGTGGCTTTTGAACGGATACGACGCGCGGACGGTCACGTTTTACGTCAGCTCCGCCATGACGATCCTGACTGCTGCCTACTGGGGGCTTCAATGGGACGGAATACCCAGGATCTCGCCGACCGGTTGGAGCGTGATCCTGATTACCGCCGTCGTTTCGACCGCGTTGGCGCGGCTGTTGCTTTTTGCAGGCATCCGCCGTGCCGGCAGCGGAACCGTTGCGCTGCTGGCCCCGGTGGAAACCCTGCTTGCCGTGAGCTGGGCCGTCGTTTTCCTTGGTGATCGGCTGTCTTCAATCCAGTGGGTGGGTGGCGCGTTGGTCGTGATCAGCATGAACCTGGTCATGAGAAGGAAGTCCGGTGCTGCGTCTCCACTGAGAAGGTTGATGGGACGCTGGAAAAGCGTCTTTACGGAATGGATCTGAGAAACGTGGCGCGTGGATTCTTCGAACCACGATTTTCCAGCTATCCACGCTATTCGTGAAAGGGGATTGCAGGTGTCAAATACGGGCGAGGACAGCCGCTTTTTCGAAACGGATTCATACGGAGATTGAAATGGAAAAAAGACCCAAGCTGATTCTGACCGTCGCGATTACGGGGACCGACACGACGCCGTCGCAGTCGCCGTATATTCCGATTACGCCGGATGAGATCGCCGAGGAGTGCCACAAATGCTGGAAAGCGGGCGCCGCGGCGGTGCACCTGCACGTTCGGAACCCCGAGGACGGCAGTCCCACATCGGACATGAGCCGCTGGGAGGAGATGCTCAGCAAGGTCAAGCGCCTCAGCCCAGACCTGATCGTCGGCGTGACGACGGGCGGGGCCTATGGCCAGACGATCGACGAACGCCTCGAGGTAGTGACGCGGTTCAAGCCGGAAGTGGCGTCGATGACGCCCCATAGCATCAGCAACACGCTGCACCATGTTGTTCCCCGCGTGAAAGAGTGGAAATACGAGTGGGAAAAGCCGTACCTGATGTCCACTTACCATTCGACGTTTTCCAACTCCACCGAGCAGTACGAGCGTTTCGTCGAGGTCATGCAGGAAAACGGCACCAAGCCAGAGTGTGAGTTCTTCGGTACCAGCGGCCTGTACAACACGCGCAATCTTTACCGGGAAGGCAAGCTGAAGGGGCCCATATGGATGCAATTCGTGCTGGGTGTGCGCGGCGCGACCGGGGGTTACCCATCGGAATTGATGCACCTGCAGACCGAGGCCCTGCGCATGTTCGGGCCCGAAAACTTCCACTGGTCCGTGATCGGCGTCGGCTACCCGAGACAGTACACGCTGGGCGCGCTGGCGATGGCCATGTTCGGGCATGTGCGCGTCGGCATGGAGGACAACATCTACCGGCGCAAGGGCGTGCTGTGCCAGTCGAACGTGGAAATGGTGGAAGATATCAAGACCATCGCTGAAATTTTCGGCCGTGAACTGGCGACGCCGGACGAGGCGCGCGAGATGCTGCAGCTCAAGGGAGCCGACCGGGTCGAATTCTGATCCGGCGAAGAACGAGGAGATTCGACAGTGAATGACGCAGTACACCGGACGAGCGCAGTGAAAATGGCGGATGACGTCCGTTTAGGACACATCAGCGCGCGGCAAGTCGTCGAGGACAGCCTCGCCCGCATCCGGGAAGAAAACCCGCAAATCAACGCCTTCGTTTACCTGGACGAGGAGGGCGCGCTCGCGGCCGCGGACGCGATCGATGCGCGCATTCAGCGGGGCGAGGATCCCGGCCCGCTGGCCGGGGTGCCGTTCGGGATCAAGGACCTTCGAGACCGCTGCGAGGGCATGCCGACACGCAACGGTTCGCTGATCACCAGGGACGCGGAACCGGATGAGTCGGACAGTCCTCAGATCGAACGCCTCAAACGCGCCGGCGCGATACCGCTGGGCAAGGTGGCGACCGCGGAGTTTGGACTCGATGGAGTCACGCATACGCTGTTGCACGGCACCACGCGAAACCCCTGGCGCCTGAGCCGGACGCCGAGCGGCAGCTCCGGTGGCTCGTCGGCCGCGGTGGCGGCGGGGCTGGTTCCCTTGGCGACGGGTGGTGACGGGCTGGGTTCGATCCGTTGCCCGGCCGGCTTCACCGGAATGGTCGGCCACAAGCCCAGCCTCGGGCGCATTCCCCGCACGGACGGTTTTGCGGACACATCATGTCCTGGCGCCATCACGGCGACGGTAGCCGATACCGCGCGCTACCTGGATGTCGTATCGGGACCGGATGACCGGGACCGCATGACGCTGCCCGCGACAACGGTGT
>JAZBOH010000159.1:0-17435 GCA_036351055.1 Lysobacterales bacterium | reverse complement strand
GTAAAAACCTGGACCGAGGAGTCGCACGCCCTGGCCGTCAGCAAGGCCTATCCCGGGCAAAGGGTAATCGACCAGGCTTTTGCGAACCAGACCTGGGACATCACGATCGAACGCTGGAAACTCGCCGCGGCACGCCTGGCGAAAGTGCTCAATGCCGTGCTGGGTGAGAACCAAATTCTGGTCGAAGAACGGTCTTCAGATCCTTAGAGGTCGCGTGCTACCCTGAAACCGACTCGGGCATCACGCAGGGTCGGCGACGCCTTCAGGCGAAACGCGGAACGTGCCTGCTCGGGTGAACTGGCCCAGTAGCCGCCGCGCACCACGCGCTGGGTGCAGCCCGGGTTGACCCAGGCGGAACCATCCACGGGGGCCCGGATATAGGAATCGTGCCAGCAGTCTGTCACCCATTCCGCGACGTTGCCGCCAATATCGTGCAGGCCGAAAGGGTTGGTCGGGTAGGTGGCTGCCGGCGCCGGCCCCCAGAAACGGTCACTGTAGCCGTCAAAATACGTTTCCCACTGGCGGCGGCTGCGCGAGACATCATGCTCCCCGGTCAGGTTTTCAACCGCGCTCGAGGGTGAACCATCACCCCACCAGTAAAGAGTAGCCCTGCCGCCGCGCATGGCGTATTCAAACTCTGCCTCGCTCGGAAGCCGGTAGGGTTTGCCGGTGCCGCGGGACAGCCAACTGGCATAAGCCGTCGCATCGTTCCACGATACGTGAACCACGGGCAGATCATCCTTCGCCTCGCGGCCCTCGTAGTCCAGCTTCCAACTTATCCCGTCACGCCGGGCCAACCGGCCCGAGTAGTGGTCGTACACCATGGAGTAACCGAGTTTCTCGGCATCGGTCTTGTAGCCGGTTTTCTCCACGAACTGCCGGAACTGCTCCACCTTGACCTCGGTTCTTCCCAGCGCAAATCCGCGCCGGAAAGCAACCCGGTGTTGCGGGCCTTCGTTGTCCGCGCGGCCATCCTCGAAAACCTTGGAGCCCATCATGAAACTGCCGGCCTTGATGATCACGGACTCGGGCGTCCAGAAACCCTCGTTCATAAAGTGATCACGAATCACCTGCCCGGGCTTCAATCCACCGTAAATCTTGGCCTCTTCCATGCGCCGGCGCAGCTTGTTGACCTCCGAATCCATGTTACCCAGGGCCACCAGGCCGATCAGGGCGCGCTCAGCCTGGTCGAAGCGGCCTTCATCCATGGCGGTCACGGCCCGGATTTCCAGTTCCGCGGCGTATTCAGCCCGGAACTCGGCAATTTCCTCCTGGGCCTGCAGGATGGGGGTCCGGTCTTCCCGCACCAGCGAGGCATCATCGAGAATCCGGTCGGCAGTTTCAAAATCCAGTTCCCTGGCATACAGAATGGCCCGGTTGACCATCTCCTGCTGCACGTCCTTGAGCCCATCCAGTGCCGTGGGGTTGGCCGGGTCCAGCCGCAGGGTTTCCCGGTAGTGGGTCCAGGCGCTGTTTTCCACCGGCTGATCGATACGCCCTGCCCGCATGGCTTTGCGCGCTTCCTCGAGATGCGCATTGATGGACATTTCGCGCTCAAACTCCAGTCGCGCCTGTCGCGCGGCGGGGCTTTCGACTTTCTTTTCCGGCTCGGGCAGGATGAGATCCAACACCGGCTCGTTCTCTACCGGCTGGCTGCCCATGCGCTTGAAATCGCTGCCCTGTCGCTCTTTCTCTTTATCCTGGGCGAGCGAATCCATCGCCAGCAAGGCGCCCAATACAAAAAGAAGAATGCATGCAAATTCCCTTGCCTGTAGCATTTGCAGTTTCAGAACCCCGTATCAGCGGTATAGAAGTGAATTTTCCGGGAAACCAATGACAAGAACAAGCTTAAAAAAGTCTCTCCTGGCTGCCGAACAGCCTATCGTGCTTGAAACCGCCACACAACTGCAGGAGGCAGAACAGTCCTGGAACGGTAACAAAGTGCTCGGCATCGACACGGAGTTCGTGCGTGAACGCACTTACCGGGCGGAACTGGGCCTGGTACAGCTGTCTGACGGCGAAACCGCCTGGCTGGTAGACCCCGTCAAACTCGAGTCGCTGGACACACTGCGGCAACTGCTCGCCAACCCGGCAATCACCAAGGTTCTGCACAGCGGATCCGAAGACCTGGAAGTGCTGCTGAACGCCGTAGGTGCACTACCCGACCCCCTGGTGGATACGCAGGTTGCCTGCGCGATGCTCGGTCAACCGCTGCAGATGGGCTACCACACCACTGTGCAATGGTTGTTTGATATCGAAGTGGACAAGGAACAGACCCGATCCAACTGGTGCAAACGCCCGCTGTCAGAACGCCAGTTGCACTACGCCGCGATGGACGTGGTGCTGTTGCCGGAAATGTATGAAACACTCAGAGCCCGGCTGGAAGAGAAAGGCCGCTGGACCTGGCTGGAAGAAGAAGCCGCGCGCGCCCAGCGCAATGCGCGCCGAATCATCGAGCCTGAACTGGCCTATCTGCGCATATCCGCTGCACCCCGCCTGGACGAGGAGGAACTGCGCGTTCTGCGCTCACTGGCCGCCTGGAGGGAAGAAACCGCGAAGGCGAAAAACCTCGCCCGGGGCTTCGTGATTTCCGACGCCGGGCTGATGAACCTGGCGCGTGCGCGACCAGCCTCCGAGCGGGAGGCACGCCATCTCGAAGGCATACATCCCAAGGCGCTGGACCGCTACGCGGGCACGCTGATTCCGCTGATCAAGTCCGCCCCCGGTGACCGCTCACCGCTTGCGAGCCTTGAACCCTTGGACGGGGTACAGCGCAAACAACTGACCGCGATGCGCGGCCTGGTGCAGCAAAAAGCCAAACAACTGGAAGTCGAGCCCGCACTGCTGGCATCGAGAAAAGAACTGGAACGGTTGATCCAGGCGGTGACCCAAGGTCAAGAAGTTCCGGAGCGCTTCACCGGTTGGCGGCAAGCGGTGGTCACCGACGATCTGCTCGCCATCATCCGCTAGAAATCGAGGTTTTCCATGAAGATGTCCCTCAAACTCATACTGACATCCTGCATTGTTTTCGGCGGCTGCAGTTCGGTCACCCTGGCGCCCAACAAGATGGGCGCTGAAAATGACTGCTCCCGGTATTCCGCCAACCTGAGCCAGTACAACGAATGCATGGCACGGGTCGAGGCCGAATTCCGGGCCTACGAGCAGGAACGGCGCCTTTCAGAAAAAGGCGGTTAGAACTGATATAAACCGCTCACGGGCTGTACCGAAGGCGCGGCAAAACTGGCCGCTTTATTGCTCCTCATTCCACGTCGATGATGATCTTGCCGCGGGCCCTGCCGGTTTCCGAGTAGCGAATCGCCTCGGGAACATCCGCCAGCGAAAAATGCCGGTCGATGACGGGGCGGATTTTGCCGTCCGCCATCAGTTCGGCCAGCACCGCCAGGTCCTCTTTGTTCATCCCGGCGATGAACATCCGGAAAGTCTGGTCGACAAAGGGGTTGATGATCATTGCACCGATGGGCCTCATCAGGGGGCCCAGCCACTTACCGTCCGGGCCGCCGACGATCACCAGGGTGGCCTCCCCGGTCATGACTTTCCGGTTGGCCAGCAGTGAGTGGTTGCCGACGTTGTCGATGATCAGGTCGTATTGCCCGGCGCTGTCCAGGTAGCTTTCTTTTTTGTAATCGAACACACGGTCGGCGCCCAGGGACCGCACCCGTTCCACGTTACGGGTGCTGCACACGCCGTGCACCTCCGCGCCCATGGCCTTGGCGATCTGCACGGCAAAGGTGCCCACACCGCCTGACGCACCGTTAACCAGCACCTTCTGCCCGGCTTGCAGATTGCCGATGTCGCGCAGGGCTTGCAAGGCCGTCACGCCCGCAATCGGTACGGCTGCCGATTGCTCGAATGAGATGTTTCGCGGAATGCTGACGACGGCTGAATCTTCGGCCACCACGTTGTACTGCGCGAAGGCTCCGCTGTGTCCGCCGAAAACCCGGTCACCCGGCTGGAATTGTTGCACCCCTTCCCCGACGGCCTCGACCACGCCGGAATAGTCAACCCCGATGCGCGGGTCGGCGGGCGCCCCGATGCCGGCGCCCATCAGGCGCATGACATAGGGCGCGCCGCGCATGTAGTGCCAGTCCAGGGGATTGACCGCAGCTGCCTCGATCCGCACCAGGATTTCCTTCTCACCGGGTTCCGGGCGTGCAACCGTGACGGCTTCGAGCACTTCCGGCCCGCCGTAACAGCGGTATTGGATAGCCTGCATCGAAAGCTCCCCGTCATTGACCACCGCCGGCGGCAGGCACTCGCCATCGTGGCTCATGTACCAGGCAGCCCAGCCAACGGCCAGGACCGACAAACCCAGCAAGCTGGAGGCAATTTTATAGCGCAACTTCATCCGTGACTCTCCACTTCGTTCCCGTTCGCACGAACTTAGCAGACCGGTACCCACGGAAACAAAGGCCGGAAGTCACGACAGGTCTTGAGTCAAGCCAATACGGAACCCCAGCGTGTTTGAGCGTCAGTTCACCCGGTCAAACCGGTCCGCGTTCATCACTTTCGTCCAGGCCGCCACGAAGTCTTTGACGAACTTCTCCATGGCGTCGTCCTGGGCGTAGACCTCGGCGTAGGCCCGCAGGACCGAGTTCGAACCGAATACCAGGTCGACGCGCGTCGCCGTCCACCTCGTCTTGCCCGAGCGGCGCTCCTGGATCTCATACAGGTTCCTGCCAGCGGGTTTCCAGCGGTAGGCCATGTCGGTCAGGTTGACGAAGAAATCGTTGCTTAGAACGCCAACGCGGTCGGTGAACACGCCGTGGGCGCTGCCGCCGTGGTTGGCGCCGAGAACGCGCATGCCGCCGACCAGCACCGTCATCTCGTGGGCGGTCAGACCCATCAGTTGGGCGCGGTCGAGCAGCAGTTCTTCGGCGCTGACGGTGTAGTCTTTCTTCAGCCAATTGCGAAAGCCGTCATGGATGGGTTCCAGCGGTTCAAAGCTCTCGACGTCGGTCTGTTCATCGCTGGCGTCACCGCGGCCTGGGGCGAAGGGAACCTCGACATCAAAGCCGGCGGCGCTGGCGGCTTGCTCGATACCCACGTTACCGGCCAACACGATCACGTCCGCAACGCTGGCACCGGTCTCCGCGGCAATGCCTTGGAGCACGCTAATGACACGCGCCAGGCGCTCGGGTTCGTTGCCTTCCCAGTCCTTCTGCGGCGCGAGGCGGATCCGCGCCCCGTTGGCGCCGCCGCGCATGTCGGAGCCGCGGAAGGTGCGGGCGCTGTCCCAGGCGGTAGCGACCAGGTCGCTGACCGACAGGCCGCTAGCGGCGATCCGGGCTTTTGCGGTAGCCACGTCGTAGTGGCTATTTCCTGCGGGAATCGGGTCTTGCCAGATCAGTTCTTCCGCCGGCACCTCGGGGCCGAAGTAGCGGGCCTTGGGACCCATGTCGCGGTGCGTCAGCTTGAACCAGGCGCGAGCGAAGGTTTCGTTGAAGTAGTCGGGGTCGGCGTGGAAACGCTCCGAGATCCTGCGGTATTCCGGGTCCGTCTTCATGGCCATGTCGGCATCGGTCATGATCGGGTTGAGACGGATCGACGGGTCCTCGACATCGACCGGCATGTCTTCCTCCCTGATGTCCACGGGCTCCCACTGCCAGGCACCGGCGGGGCTTTTCTTCAGCTCCCAGTCGTAGTTGAGCAGCAGGTGAAAATAGCCGTTGTCCCACTGGGTGGGATGGGTGGTCCAGGCACCCTCGATACCGCTGGTCACGGTGTCACGGCCTACACCCCGGGTGGTCTTGTTGTTCCAGCCCAGGCCCTGCTCTTCGACGTCCGCGGCCTCGGGTTCGGGCCCCAACAGCGCGGCGTCACCGTTACCGTGTGCCTTGCCGACGGTGTGACCACCGGCCGTCAGGGCGACGGTCTCCTCGTCGTTCATGGCCATGCGGGCAAAGGTCACGCGCACGTCGTGGGCCGTTTTCAACGGGTCGGGGTTGCCGTCGACGCCCTCCGGGTTCACGTAAATCAGGCCCATCATCACGGCCGCCAGCGGGTTTTCGAGGTCACGTTCACCCGAATAACGGCTTTCCGGCTTGTCACTGGTGGCCAGCCATTCCTTTTCAGAGCCCCAGTAGGTGTCTTTCTCCGGGTGCCAGATGTCCTCGCGGCCAAAACCGAAGCCAAACGTCTTGAAGCCCATCGACTCGTAGGCCACGTTACCGGCCAGGATGATCAGGTCTGCCCAGCTGACCTGGTTGCCGTATCTTTTCTTGATCGGCCACAGCAGGCGGCGGGCCTTGTCGAGGTTGGCGTTGTCGGGCCAGGAGTTCAGTGGCGCAAAGCGCTGGTTACCGGTGCCGGCGCCGCCGCGGCCGTCGGCCACGCGGTAGGAACCTGCCGCGTGCCAGGCCATGCGGATCATCAAGCCGCCGTAATGGCCCCAGTCCGCCGGCCACCAGTCCTGGCTGTCGGTCATCAAGGCGCGCAGGTCGTTTTTCAGCGCGTCGACGTCCAGTTTCTTCAGTTCCTCGCGGTAGTCGAAATCCTCGCCCAAGGGATTGGGCTTGCTGTCGTGCTGGTGCAGGATGTCCAGGTTCAGCGCATTGGGCCACCAATCCATGTTGGACTTGCCAGATGCGGTTTGGGCGCCATGCATGACTGGGCACTTGCCTTGAGTGTTCATCGTTCGCTCCTGTTGTTGGGTATTATTGATAGCTTATACGTATGGTAATTGTATTTCTAATTACTTAATACTATTAAGGGTATAACGTATTGTGATGAGAAATCAGGGAGAAGCACTGGACGCGAAGCGCCCGCACGGGGCGGCGTCCGGAGTTTCAAGAAGCTTGTATATCGTTATATTTATATATATACAACAATCGCTTACGTTAATCAGGTAATTCACTATTATGCACATATGTGATATATTGTCCAGAAGAAACACGGTCCGTTTGCTACCGACTTCTTGTCGCGCAGTTCCGGCATTGGGGAAGGCAAGGCTAGAAGCCTGGAAAAAATAGCCGCAATGAGCAGTGTCATTCGCCAATCCCTCGAAATCTCCGGTTTCGTATTCGTTATGATGCTCCTGATCGAGTACCTCAACGTCTATACAAAGGGTTTGTGGCGGGGAAGGCTGGTTCGCAATGGTTGGGGGCAGTATCTGGTGGCCGTGCTGCTCGGGGCGACGCCAGGTTGTCTCGGGGCGTTCCTGGTCGTGGGAATGTACACCCACCGTCTTGCGTCTATGGGAGCACTGGTCGCTGCGATGATCGCCACCAGCGGCGACGAAGCATTCGTGATGCTCGCCCTGGTCCCAGGGCAGGCCGTCATCCTGATTCTGACCCTGGCCGTGCTGGGAATCGTGGCAGGCGCGCTGACAGACCGATTCCATGCAAGAAATCCCGACCAGTGCGACGAGTTGACCGTCCATGATGATGAACAATGCCGATGCTTCCGGCACGGCCATGTTCTAGCCCAGCTGAAAGAAATGTCGCTGGCCCGCGGTGCGTTGCTGACGCTCCTGGCGGGAATACTGCTCGCGGTGAGCGGCGGTTACCTTGAACCCGGCACCTGGAACTGGATTCAGATAACCATCCTCGTGCTGACCGCTCTTTCCATCGGGATCGTCGCAACCGTTCCCGAACACTTTCTGGAAGAGCACCTGTGGAATCACGTGGCCAGGAAGCATTTACCCCGGGTATTCGCCTGGACACTGGGCACACTCCTGCTTTTGTACCTGCTGACTGATTTTCTGCACCTGGATGGACTCATACATAAAGGTCAATGGGCAGTTCTCCTGATCGCCGCCCTGGTTGGCCTGATCCCCGAGTCCGGTCCTCACCTGGTTTTCCTGACACTTTACGCCCAGGGTTTGGTCCCATTGAGCATTCTTCTGGCCAGCTCGATCGTTCAGGACGGCCACGGCATGCTGCCTCTGCTTGCGCATTCGCGGCGCGACTTCCTGTACGTCAAGATGATCAATTTAACCGTGGGTCTCGGGGTCGGGGCGCTCGCCCTTTTTCTTGGATACTGAAATGGCACAGGAGCCCTGACCGATGATCGCCTGGTGAAGTCACCCCTGGAAAATGTCTTTCCAAGTCTTCTGTGTATTCAGAATTTCGTGAGTTCACCCCTCTTGTAGGCGTCGTAAGCCTCCCGGACGGTCATGCCGCCTGCCCCCACGTAGATCTCCGTGCCGATAGACCGCAGCACCCTGGCCGCGTTGCCTCCAGGGCCATTGCCGGTAATCAGTACCTGGGCGTCGAACCCGGACAACTTCTGGGCGGTTCTGGGACCGGCCCCATGCGCCTCGTTCTCGATGTCCGAGTTGTCATGGATCTGTATCTCCTCGCTCCCTTCGTCGTACACGAAAAATAACTGCGTCCGGCCGAAGCGCGGGTCCATGGATGAGGCCCAGTCAGTACCCTGGGTGGTAAAGGCCAATTTCATTTCATTCTCCAGTTTGCCGGGAACCTTCGCCCCCTGTGGTGTCAGCGGTCGTCCGCCAGTTGGCTCACTTTTTCCCAACAGCCGCGAACCTGCTGTTCCAAACCGGCATCCCACTCCACGATGGTCTTGCCGTTGGTCATGGCCGAGGTGAATTGCTCGTTGTAGGGAATCTCCGCTAAAACGGGTATTTTTTCTTCTGCCAAAAACCGGCGCAGATTCCCTCTAACGTCCGGGTTCAGGTCGGCCTTGTTGATGACACAGCTGGACTTGATTCCAAACGCCTTGACCAACTGCTGCACGCGCCTGAGGTCATGCAGCCCCGCGACCGTGGGTTCGGTGACCAATACGGCCAGCGATGCACCGGACAAGGACGAAATCACCGGACAGCCCACACCCGGTGGACCGTCCACCAGGATCCAGTTCTTGTTCTCGCTCTTGGCGACCTCCCTGGCCACCTTCTTGACCTGGGCTACCAGCTTGCCCGAGTTGTCGGCACCGATTTTCAGGCGGGCGTGGATCATGGTGGTTTTGGTACGAATCGCCGACCGGTACCATTGACCCACATGCTGTTCGATATTCGTGATGGCATGGTCCGGGCACACCCGTGCGCAGTAGCCACATCCCTCGCAGCCGATTTCGTCGACCATGTAGCGTCCCTCGCTCAAATCGACGGCGCCGTAGCGGCACACGTCTTCGCACAACCCGCAATCCGAACACTTCGCCTGGTCGATGACCGCCAGTTCACCACTGAAGAAACTTTCTTCGTGGGCGAAATCCGGTTCCAGCAAGAGGTGCATGTCGGCAGCATCGACGTCACAGTCGGCCACCACCGGGTCCTGCCCGCCAAGCACGGCAAATGCAGCTGTCAGCGATGTCTTGCCGGTGCCTCCCTTGCCCGAGATGACCACGATTTCCTTCATGAGCCGCGCCGCCCATTGCGGTAACGAATAAGCCCGGCGATTGCATCCACTGCCGCGGCCACCCCGGGGGTATCCCGGTACAGCAGTCTTCCAGCCGCACAGGCCTCCGCGATGCGGCGGCTATTGGGGATCCGGGCCGCCAGCAGAATGTTCTGTGTATCGCAATACCGCTCCACCTGGTCGTCCCCGATACCGTGCCGGTTCAAAACCACGATGAAATCCTTGCCAAGTTGACGCACCGTTTCCACCGCCAGTTTCAGGTCATGGAGTCCGAAAGGCGTCGGTTCGGTGACCAGGATCACCAGGTCGGCGCGGCGGGTCGCTTCGACTACCGGGCAGGATGTGCCCGGCGGAGAATCGAGGATCTTGACCGTCGCCGCAGAGAACGTCTCCTCGACGTAGTCGATGGTCTGGCGGATCAGGGGAACGGCCTGTTCTTCACGGACCATCAGCCTGCTTTCGATGAAATCGAGATCGCCGGTCCTGAGGTGTCTCAACGCCCCCATTTGCTTTGGCTGCATGGGTAATGAGGCCGTTGGGCAAAGTTCCGCACAGGCGTAACATCCGTGACACAGCTCGGGGAACACCATGATGCGTTTGCCGATCTTCAGAATCGCGTTGAAATTGCAGACAGCCTGGCAGTTGCCGCTCAGGGAACACGATTCCTTCTCCCAATGCGGAACCATCTTGTACTTGAGTTCCTGGTGGCAAAGCTCGCCCGTGACAAAAAGACCTGAATTGGGCTCCTCGACATCCAGGTCCGCAAGAACCACAGGCTCCGCCTCCGCCATGTACATGGCCAGGTTTGTCGATAACGTGGTCTTCCCGGTACCGCCCTTACCGCTGGCGATGGCGACTTTCACGGTCTAGTTTCCGCAGTTGCGCTCGTGACGATGGGTGCCGTGATTACAGACATTGGCACCGGTTTTAAGCTCACCGCGCAGAAACTGCTCAACCAGTGACGCGGGTTCGTCAGCTCCAATCCCCATGTGGACCGTAATGTTGTTGTCACGGAAATGCTGTTGTGCCTTGGCACCCATTCCGCCAGCCAGGATGACGTCCACGCCCTGCTCGGCCAGGAACCGCGGGTAGGCTCCTGGTTGATGGGCGGGCGGAATCAGGAATTTCACCTCGCCCAACTGCCTGTCGTTTACCTCGATCACCGCGAAACTCTGGCAGTGACCGAAATGGGCGCAGGCCTTTCCATCCATCGTGGGAATTGCAAAGGTACGTTTCATTATTTATTTCCTTCTGTTGCGATGGTGTCTCGAGCAACAACGGCCATGGCCGAATCCCCCGGCCAGGTCCGCAAGGTTCGTCGAGCCACAATTCGGGCAGACCGACGTATCTGACTCAAAAGTACTGCTCAGTAAATGGCCGCAATCGCCACAACGAACCAGGTTTCGCTCGAAGTGAACCTGCCCGCCATCGATCTGCAAATGCTTTCCCTCGATAAGAAACACGGCCACTTTTCGCCGGGCCCGCTCCACCAGACGAGAGAACGTGGAGCGTGAAATTTCCATTTTGTCAGCCGACCCGTTGTGATCCATGCCCAGGTAGTCCGCCAACCTGATCGCCTCGAACTCGTCCAGGCTTAATTCGAGCTTGTCCAGCAGCCGCGCCCTGACGCCCATAGGCTTGAACCCAGAGAAGACAGGCGGGTTATGGACCGTTCGTTTTTTCTGTGGTCTGGGCATCGGCTTTCCTGTGTTTTCGATACCAGCATATTATGCACATATGTGCATAATAGCAAGGAAAATATGTAGCTGGTGGAAAAATTTGACGTTCAGGACCGATGTGATACGCCCGGACCAATCATCGACCGTGCAACCGGGGCATCAGCCCGGGGTGTCTTTCCCGGTTTCAGAAGTCAAAACCCAGGCCCGGTCGGTTGCAGGGTCGCAACAAGCCGTCCTCAAGGATGACGGCGCTCGCCGCGGGGTCGTCCAGGAGATCGAAATGACCGTCAAGGTCCGCGTACATCACGTTCTTGTGGGCCAGTGCAAAATGCAACCCGCCGGCAATGGCCAGCGCAGACTCATCCATGCAGCCCACCATCACCTCGAGCCGCGCTGAACTCGCCACGGCGTTGATTCGGCCGGCGGCAGCGATGCCACCGACCTTCATCAGCTTGATGTTGACCATGTCGGCCTGCCCTTCTGCCGCGATCCGGAACGCATCGCGCAGGGTCAGGAGGCTCTCGTCCGCCATCACCGGCAGGTGCGAGGCCGTGCTGACGCGCCCCAGTGACTCCGGCCGGTTGATTGGCGTTGGCTGCTCGATCAGTTCCAGCCGCGCGGCCCGGGTAGCCTCGATAAAGTGCAGTGCCGTGGCCGAGTCATAACCCTGGTTGGCGTCAAAGCGCAGTTCGATTTCAGTGCCCACGGCTTCGCGCACCTGGCGCACGCGCTCGACATCGTTCTCGACGTCCCGGCCACCCTTGAGTTTCAGAGCCCGGAAGCCCCGGCCGACGTGGTCGAGGGCTCGTAAAACCGTTTCCTCACCGGGCAGGATGCCAATCGTGATGGATGTCATGATCCGGTCGCGGTACCCGCCCAGCAGCACCCAGAGGGGCAGCCCGGCCACCCGGGCCAGCAGGTCGTGCAGGGCCATGTCCACGGCTGCCAGTGCTGCAGGCTGACCGTGCAGTTCGCCTTCGATCCTGTCGAGTACTTGCAGGATGCGCAGGGGGTCCATGCCCAACAGGCGATCGCGAACGATGCCGTCAATAGCGGCCATCACCGTATCGGCGTTTTCACCCGTCACGCCGAAATCCGGCGCGGCGCAACCCAGGCCGGCCGGCCCGGTATCGGTGAGCAGGCGCAGGAACACGTTGTCGGCCTGGTCGAAGCACTCGTTGGCGATGCTGTACGGTTCGGACAGTTTCATCGAGTGCGTCCAGGCTTCGAGACCGGTAATGCGCATCTCAGTACCTCCTTTGATGGATTTCCTCGAGGCTGAGTTCTTTTATGTCCTCGATCATTTCCACGAGATTCCTGACAATCACGGCCCACATACGGCGGCCTTTCTCCGCACTGGCCAGCGTGGGGTCACCCATCACACCACTCGGGCTGATGCGGAGTGTGTGGCCGTACCAACCTACGCCGCGTTTCGACGTGAAGTCGAGGTAGTGGCTGGAAAAACGCGGCACAGCCGGAGCCAAGCGGTCGGTACGGACGACCTCCGGACGCAGTGCCAGTGTCGTGCTCGTCTCGATTTCGCCGGCGTGCACGTCGTTGTGCGTCGAGGACATACTGTCGACGTCGGTGTCCGAGGTCTCGCCCGTATCCACGCAGGTGAAGATGCCGGCATCCCGGTTGATCATCTGTGCCGCGAAATGCAGTGCCGGGTCGTTGCCCCCGTGACCGTTGATAATCACCAACTTGTCGATGCCCTGGCGCGAAAGGCTCATTCCGACCTGGTAAACCAACTGGGAGAGGATATCCGGTCCGACGCTCACCGTTCCGGCGAAGTCATCGTGGTGATAGCTGACACCGTATGCAATCAGCGGCAGCACCAGCGGGCGCGGATGGCTGCAGGCTTCGGCGACCTCGCGTGCCAGACGCTCGGCGTCGTAGGCATCCACATCGAGAGGCAGGTGTGGCCCATGCTGCTCAATCGCACCGACTGGCAGCAGGGCCAGGCCGGTCTGTTGCAGGCGTTCCTTCGCGACCGGCCAGGTCATGTCACCCCACAGCACCGAGGATTCGGACGGGTCGGCGGCGCTGCCGCCGGCCGTTTGGGTGGGCTCGAGGAAATAGGGCGGCTGTAGCAGTTCCTGGGAATCGAAGCCCACCGGAACCCACCGTTTACCGATACGGCGCACGGCGCCTTCAGCATGGTGTGAAAAAATCTGAAACAGGGCCTTGCGAACCGTTCGAGGCACGCTCTGGGGTGGCGAACGCGTCGGGTCGATACGTACCTGCATCACCTCGGCACGGGGCCGGACCGTGTTCTGCCGGTCCAGCTTGCCGCTGGTCACGAGCAGGTATTCGAGGTGTTCAGCGGCCTCTGACTCCTGGTGTACGCCGCGGGCCTGGAGTTCGTCGAGACAACGTTCGACCTGCCCTTCGTCGTACCCGCAGTTGGCGGGACTGGCTTCGAGCGCTACCAGCATCGAGACGACGCGCCGGCATTTTTCACAGCGCCCGCAGGGCCGTATCCGGTCACCGTCCTTGTGCGCCGCGTGGCAGGATACTTGTTGTGCCTGCAGTTCGGGGTAGCGCTGGGCCAGTATCTTCAGGATCAGCAATTCGGACAACGGCCGGAGCAGCGAGTACTGCCACAGGTTCCAGCCCTTACGCTGAAACCAGCGGCTCAGGGCCTGGTCGAACCAGCGGCTCTGGTCGAACAGACCGTTGTAGTGCGTCACGCCGCCCCGGCGGGAGCGTTCGGAAGTGTCAAACTCACTGCCGATGTGCAGATGGCCGATGTTGCGGCTGCGCAACACCGGCAAGGCGCCAAACAGAAACACCGCGACGGTCCATAAGCGGACCGGGTAGATATCCGCCCGAATGCGGTGCCAGTCCTTCCGGACGAAGGGCAAATGTTGCAGCATCGCGCTGAATATACGGTCTGCATTGGTCCAGACACGTGCGGTGTTCGGTTCGTGGGCCCCCAAATGGCGGTAGGCGTTGAGCGCGGTGAACCAGTGACGGCCGGATTCGTTCACGAACACCGGGTGCACGTCACGCCCGGCCTCGGCCAACAGGCCGTAGCAGAGAAGGCTGTCCTTGCCGCCGCTGGACAGTACCGCGTGTTTGGAAGGGTCCGCTGCCGGCCAGGCCGGCGCCGACCTGGGTGGTCTCTTTCCTTCGAAACGCAGCCTGGCCCGCAGCCAGGTGTCACGCCGTTCCGCGGGCAGGTTTTTCACTTCTTTCGCAAGGAAGGGATTCGATTCGACGAACTTCACCGCAAAAATCTCGCGCGCCGTGTGTGCGGTGTACTGTTCGATAAAGCGGCGGTCATGCCGGTCCCAGGGCCCGACAAACACCATCTCGCTGCAGAACAGACCATAGTTCAATGCCACCTGCACGCCGATCAGGCTGGCCAGGTTGACGTCGGCGGGGTTGGACGGGTCAAACAAGTCGGTTTCGTAGCGGTAGACCAGCTTGTGCTCCGTGCGCTGTCCGCCCCGTTCCACGACGTAGGGCATGGTGAGCCGGGCGGCTTCCAGGTTAACCGGGCCAACCGTGAGGCGGTCGATGCACTCAAGTACCGCGAGCGGATCCCGCGCCGGCACAGCCAGGGCAGACCGCGGCGTGCTCATGCCCGGCACTCGCGGGCTCCGATTTCTTCGACCAGGTCGAGAATCGGGCCAAGGTCACCGTGCAGGGGGTCCGCGACCGGCAAACCGGTTTCGGCGGACATCGCTTCGCAGGCCGTGATGATCTCGTCGCCGGACAGGCCTTCGTGGTTCAGCGCCAGTGCCACGACCGGCCGCCCGGAAATCAGTTCGATTGCCCGAATCTGCTCCGTCAGCCGCTGGATGGGGTACCCCGGGAAACCGTCGTAGTCGCGACGGGCCGGCGCATGCTGAAGAATGACCGCATGAGGCCGTCCGGCTGCCAGCAATTCAAAGCCACCCGGGTAGGCGGGGTTCATCAGCGAGCCCTGCCCTTCGAGCAGCATGAACTCCGGTCGCGCCTCGCTCCAGGCGCGCCAGACCGCGTGCTCGATTTCACCCGATACGAAATCGTTGACCAGGGAATCAAGCACGATGCCAAAGCGCACGCCCTGCATCCAGGCGGTCTGTCCGGTACCGATCATTTCCACCGAACGGTGGCGCGCCTCGAGGCCTTCCACCACCTTCCAGGCGGTGGTGCGCTTACCGACCGCGGAATCGGTACCCAGCAACGCGATGCGTGCCGACCCAACCCGTTCGATCGCGCCTGAAAAGAAATGCAGGCTCGAACGATCCGGCGGACGCCGCACATCACGGATTTGCACCCCGTTGGCACGCGCCAGCTGGTCAAGTTCAGCATCTTCGGACAGGAAATCATGCAGTCCGCTGTCGACGTTCAACCCGCCCCGCAGCGCCGCTTTGACCGCTGAACGCGCCGCGGGTGACAGTCTTCCGCCGTCGGGCGCCAACCCAATCACGAAATGGGTTGCAGGCCGCCCCTCTTCGGCCGCGCGGTCCATGGCCGCGGCCAGCGAACCCACCACGGCTATGCCGCCCTGGCGGCCATCGAGCACTTCAGCCGCGTCGTGGCCGTCGTGGCGCGAATCGATGATGGACAGGAGTTCGTATCGCCGGGTGCGGCGCACCAGGCCATGGGCGGTTTTACCGTAAGGCGTGCCAAAGGCACCCTCGCAGTAAACGACGGCCCGTCCTTCGGGGAATGTCGTGGTCATATCATTTTCTTCCGGTCAGGATAACGACGTATCGGTCGCTGGGAAGGGGGTCTTTTGCGTGCTGGCTGAGCAGGGCGTGGAGTCCGGCAGTGGACGCCGGCAGCACGTTGAGCCCCTGTTGTTCACGGATTGCGCGCGACCGGGCGAGCAGCGCCTTGTCGCTGGCGTAGGTGGCCCAGCCATTGGAGTCGCGGACGGCCTCGATGGCCAGGTCGCCGTCGATCGAATGCCAGTTGATCAGGGGCTCATTGACCGAAGTTTCGCGAATCCGCGCCGGCGCCAGGTCCTCGCAACTGTCCCGTCCTTTGAGCCAGGCGTGAACGATCGGGTTTTTTCCGAATGATGACCCCGCCACCATGCGTGGAATGCGCGAGGTCTTGCCGCGGCGGTAAAGGCTCTTGAACCCGCGATAAATACCGGCCAGCGTGGTGCCGTTGCTGACGGGTACCGCCACCACCGACGGCGCGTCGCGCAGTTCGTCGTAGATTTCATATGCAATCGAGCCGTAGGCGCGCAACTGGAGGTCCAGGTTGGCGCCGCCCGGGTTGGCATCGTAATACTCGAGTTCGATGGCGCGGGCACGGGAGACCTCAACCGCGTTTTCGTAGTCGCCGGGTACCCGTTCGATCTCGGCGCCGCGCAACTCCATCTCCTGCTCGCGGCGCGTGCGATAGCCCGCAGGAATGAAAATCATGCAGCGCAAACCAGCCAGCGCCGCGGCCTGTGCCACGGCCGCGCCGTAATTGCCACAGGTAGCGACCGTGATGGTGTGAAATCCCCTTCGCAGGGCGTCTTGTGCCTGCGCAAAGGCGATACGGTCTTTCTGCGTTCCGGACGGGTTGGAACCCTCGAACTTCATGAAAATCTGGCGCAGGCCGTCCTCGCGCTCGATATTTCGTGCGCGGAAAGTGTCCGTATCACCAACTTCGGAATCGATGATGTCCTCGTAAGCTTCGAGTCGTTCGTCCAGCTCGCGGCTCGTGTCTGAGGCGACTTGTGCAAGACTGACGGTCTCGGCCGGCAGAGGCGATTCAGGCGCACTGGCGCTGAGCAGCAGCGAACGTTGGTCCGCTGCATGCTCGCCATTGTTGGCGTTCATCGAGGTAAAAAGAGTGCGGCCGTAAGGACGCAGGCGTGCTGTTGCGGCACGGATGCGGTTTGCGGCAAGCGACCAATGGTCATGAGAAAGCCCACCCTTTGTATCCGTATCAAGAAGCAAGATGTTAGCACTAAAATGTCAGGCCGCAAGCATTTTTTTCACACGGAGAAAGCGGCCTGAAACTCACTTCTGACGCGTGTTTCAAGCCTTTGAATCGGACCGCGCCCGGCATCCGGCATGGGCCTCCAGGCGGTGATCGCCTTGCTGGAAAGCCGTGGCAAGTTCATTGCGCGCGACGGTGGGTTCAATACCGCAACGGATAAAATCTGCAATCACTGAGTTTGAGCTTTCGCGAAATGCATGGGCCGTGCAGTATCGAAGACCCGTGGCCATTACAAAGTGCGAAAAATCTTGCGTACCAAGAGGTATTTGCGGTTTTGAGAGGCTTGGTTCTATGCCCGATTCTTTGCTGTTGATTGAAATGACAACTGATATAATTTCACGTTCGCCCTCGTAGCTCAGCAGGATAGAGCAACCGCCTCCTAAGCGGTAGGTCACACGTTCGAATCGTGTCGAGGGCGCCAATTTCTGCCGGGTTTCGTATTAAGCGTGATGAAGAACTGGAATATCGCTGTTATCGT
>JAZBOH010000158.1:0-2565 GCA_036351055.1 Lysobacterales bacterium | reverse complement strand
GTGAGTGCGACGGACAACAGGATCATGATGCCGGCAAATGCCGATACGGTTCTTTCGAGTGACATGAGTCTTACTCCTGGTTGTTGCTGTACTTGACGATCAGCTCGTTCCTGAGTTGCAGGTACATGCGGGTAGCCTGCTCCATCAGGCCATTCGAGTATTCTGTCAGGAATTCCCGGGCGGCCTGCGGGTCTTTTTCATGCAGCGCCAACGCCTCTGCCTCGAGTTCCTGCTGCCGCTCGAACATCGCCTGCTCAAAGGGCTCGCGCACCGCCCTGACATCCTTGATCGCCTCCTGGAATTTCAGGTTCAGCAGGTTGTCCACAAAATCGAATGACCAGCGCGCCGAGCGCTCGTCGTACTCTTCGGGATCGTAAACCTGGTAGGACTCGTGGGTGGACAGGTTGCCGGCATACATCGGCACGTAAGGGCCAACATAAGGATTGTCCAGGAAAATCCAGTACACGCCACCGATCTCATTCGGCAGCCAGCCACGCAACTGGGCGATCATGCCCGAGTGACCGCGGTGCCGGGCGACCGGCCGGCGGTAGGTCAGTTTCAGCAGTTCGCGCATGTCGCGGCCTGGAAACGGGGTGGCCAGGGGGCTTTTCACAAACTCGTTTGTGAACTTACCTTCCTCATCCCTGCCGGGAACCAGCCACTGCGGACCGGCGGTGATGTCGTAAATCGTGTCCTCGAACACCGACCGCTGGAAAGCCATGATGTCCCTGACCGAGATCTTTTCCTCCGGTTTCACCGAAAACGGGTAGATGGACAGCGGCTCCACGGTCTGGAAGTACTGGTTGAGACCCTTGTAAAGGTCGCCATCCAGGTGCCGGTCGGGCCAGTCGGAATAATTGGGTGCAAAGGTCGTGTGGAATAGCCAAAAACGCCCGGTCGCGAATTCGGCGGTCAGCGGGGCATAGGCGTCCTGCCAGACAAACGGCAGACCCGAGTCCGGGTCGTAAAACCCCCGGTCGACGGCTTCCTGCAGGTAATTGTCGGAGACCATGAAATGGGCGCTGTCTTGCGGGTCGATCTGCTTGATGATGCTGTAGTTCGGTATCATCGTGGCGTGCTCATCCGGCAGGCGCTGCGCCGCCCAGATGGCGCCGGGCTTGCCGCTGTCCGGTGACCAGCCGGGGCCGACACCAACGACCTCGAACACCCAGGCTTCCTGCGTATCACCGATGACCAGCGATTCGGATCCGTCCCCGCTGGAAGGGATGAAACCGTATTCCGTCATCAGTTCGCCGATAAATTTCGTAGCCTCACGCGCCTTGCGGTGGCGCTGCAGCGCAAAAATCATGGCCTGTTCGATCGTCATGATCTGGCCGCCGGTCTCGCGCGTGACCTTCAGCTCTTCGCGCTGGTCCGTGGTGCTTTCGGCGATGGCCAACTGGTGTTCGTTGATATGCGAATAGGCCGTGTGGAAATACGTGTAAGTCTCTTCCGCCTGGGGAATGTAGCCCAGGATATCCCCATCGTCATGCAATTCGTTTGTTGCGTCCTGGATACCAAAATAGACCGGCGCCTTGCTGCCGGGTTCGAATTTCTGCCCGTGCACCACGTAGATCCGGCTGTCCTGGCCGGTATCCGTCTGTGAAATCAGAACCGACCCGTCTGCGGAGGCTTTTTTGCCTACCGCGATGACGGTACAGGCTTGTCCGGATGAAACCGCGGCGAGGAAAACGGCAAGGGTGGTCAACAGGGTGATTAAAAATCGCATGGATTGTACTCCCGGGGTCTGAAGGGACAATTCTATTCCTCAACACCGGCGGGTCAAACCTGAATGGGTCAACTGGATGTGAATTGAAGGGGACAGCACGGTTTTTCTTCGACCTCGGTTAGAATGGGGCGCATGTTCCGGCATATTCACATCGTCGCCTGTTCACCGCGCAGCGGCACCACCCTGCTGCACGAGGCCATGGTCACCTGCTTCAGGGTCGACCGGCACTATGAGCATGAAATCCGTTTCCACCAGGTCGAGGCAGAAATCGACGAAATTCTGCTGACCAAGCGCCCCAAGGACACGATGTACATGCCGGCCGTGCTCGATGATGACCCGGAGCTTTACGTGATCTATGTCCTTCGCGATCCGCGGGACGTGATCTGCAGCCGGCACGGCAAGAACCGGGATCAGTATTATTCGAACATTCGCCTGTGGCGCCAGATGCACGGCTACGCAAGAAAAATGCAGGGCCATCCACGCTTCCTCGAAATCCGTTACGAGGACTTCGTGAGCGACCCCGACAGGACCCAGGACCTGATCGCGCAGAAATTTCCATGGCTGGAAAAGAAGCACAGGTTTTCCGAGTACCACGAATACGCCGAGGTCTCGGAAAAATCGGTCACGGCAATGCATTCCATTCGGCCGATCGCGCCGACCAGCGTTGCCGTGTGGACAAAATTTCCCGGCCGCATCAAGGGTCAGCAAATGATGCACGGCTCGCTGACGCCGGATCTCGTGGAATGCGGCTATGAGACCTCCGCGGACTGGGAGACAGTGCTCGATGACGTTGAACCCGACCTGACCCCCAGCCGTTACCCCGAAAAACTTTACAT
>JAZBOH010000157.1:0-14950 GCA_036351055.1 Lysobacterales bacterium | reverse complement strand
GCGGTGGCAAGCGCAGAGTGATCGCCTGCACGCGCCGCGGCTTCACTCGGGCACTTCTTGGCCTGCGGCCAAACCGCACCCTCATTCTCGCCTGCGCTGAGGACCCACCACTGATCGCGAAGATTCTGGGCCATGTTCAGCGGCGTGAGGCCCTTTCCAACACGCCACGATCACCGCCGGTGTTACCACCAGAACTGACACTCACCTGAAGCCGTTGGGCTCAAGCCCAGGGGTTCGTTCGGCTGCTCGCTGGGTTTTCTGACTGATTGCATGGATTCAGCGGCCTGATCGCCTGGTGGAATGTTTTCAGACACTACCGACACCGGCTCGCCTGCCTACGACGTGGATCTTTCAACCATATTCGGCGAAACATACTTGCCTGATTGAACAGAGTCGTGGTTTATTCTTCCTATCCGCCGGCTACCACCGAGTCAGTCAGACAAACTGACGCGAGGAGAAGAGAAGACAGTAGGTATGCTTTCATGAGATGCATCGTTTTATGACCTGCTCTTTGATTGGATTTCTAGTCGAATAGTGAGCATCCAGTCTATTCCGCGTTCCATGGGGACTCAATCTGAATGACGGGAATATCCGTTCCTGGCCGGTTTCGGCTATAAGCGAAGCTGGCTGCCAAGTTTTGTTAACCGACATACATCGGAAGAAGATCGCGGGTTTTTCAAAAATACATCACCTACCTACGACGACAGTAACTGCCAATCTGTGAATTGAAATCAAACCACCCCCCCCGGGGGGTTTGATTTCTCTCACAGATGTCCTCGTTGGTTTATCTGGGAAGTCCGTCCGTACATAATGCCCGCCGACTAAACATAACGTGGGGATTCGACGCAACGCCTTCGGCGCTGTCCGCTCTCGCCGTCGAATCTACGTTATGTGTAAATCGGCTCCACTACTCCGTGGCGGTGTGGGCTCCAAAGAAAGGTATTACGTACCCCTGGTGCTATACCTTTCAATTGGGGGGTAAAGCCTTTGCAGCCTTACTAAACGAGAAATGGGATGGAGGTAACACCACCTAAGGTGTTACCCCCACTCTTTCTCCTAAGGGAAACACCTTTGGGTGTAACACCTTCCAATCCCGAGTTCGCGGTAGAGAAACGATCTGCTGAAGGTATGACCCACCCAGACCGAGGCTTGGAGTAACACCTTCGTCCATTTACCGAGTTTGATCGGAGGTAGCGGGGGCATCGACGGACTCTACCAACACCAATTCGGCAAAACTGTTCCGCCCCCGAATACTGATGCCATCAGGCAGCGGTGCATCAATAATTTCGCCGGCATCGGACATGGCTTTAACGACCCGTTTAATACTCCGGGCTTTGCATCCTGCCTCGCCCGCCTTCTCCTCGATCTTCTTCTTCGATGGGTAGTGGTCGGGCATGCCGGGTTCAGCCGCACGACGGTCGGCAGATGTTTTCAGGATTTCGATTACTACATCACGGGTCATTCTGTCGGCATGGTCAGCTTCATCAGCGGCCTGCTGGTTGTGATCGGGCAGCACATGGGGCACCAGCACCGGCGCATTGACCTGCCTGTCGAAGTTGTCGGTGACGGGCAGGTCGATACCCTTGATGGTCCATGCGAGCTTGTCGGCGTTGCCCTTGATGTTCCTCATTTCCTGGGTACCCAGGGTAATGACTCCGGAAGTACCTTTTTGCTCGACTTGCAGTGTGCCGTCCACGGCACCTGGCAAGCTGGAGTGGCCACGGCCACGATCCTTGGCCCCGTGGCCCGGGTGATGCACGACGATCGAAAGTGCGGACAGAGGACGGGACACCTCGTCGATCAGGTGGTTGATGAACTGACCCATGTCGGCATCATTGGATTCCGACTTGCCGGGACCGAAGTTGCGGGCCAGCGTGTCTATAAAAATTACAATCGGTAGAGGCTCGGGCAGGCTGGCGAGGATATCCTTGACCTCCTCCCGCAGCTTGGCGGCAGCGACCTTGTCGGTCAGGTATACCGGCAGGCAGCGCAGTGCAAAAGTGGCTGCGGGATCCAGGCCATATTCGATGTTGAAGGCTTGTATCCGGGCCTGGATGTCGGTTGCAGCCTCACCCGCGACGTATATGACTAGGCAGCGGGTCAGCTGTTTCCCCAACCAGGGCTTTCCTTGGGCCATGTGTAGAGCCAGATCCAGAGCCACCAGGGATTTGCCGGCCTTCCACTGGCCATGGAGCTGATACACCCGGGAAGCCAGCAGCAGGCCGTCCACGACCCATATCCACTCCAGTTTGCGCTTGAGAATCGTGCGCAGGCTCAGGTAGAGCGGTTCCTTGCCTTGATGCGGTTCATCCGGGAACATTTCACGGGCCTTTTCCAGGGCCTTGTCCTCGTCACCGCTGCACTCCAGCACAGTCAGCAGGCCGAACGCGTCTTGGGACCTTGCTGACAGCGGGTCATCAGCGCCATGCCATGACATGACGCGCCAGGTGCCCCGGCCGTCCTTGAACAGCTTGACCCCTGGGGTCTCCGAAGTGGACCCAGGCCGCATGTAGCGGTAGGACTTGCCATCACCCGTGCCCGATGCACCGTGAAATGTGTAACCGTTTTTCAGCAGTAGCTTGTGGAGGACCTCCGGCCCGGCCATCGCATTGAACTTGCTGATGGGCGATTCCGGATCGTACGTAGCCGCATCCAGATCGGCCTGGATCTCGGCTTCCGCCTTCTGCTGCTGCTCGACCTGGGCCCGATACCAGTCACGGGCTTGATCAAGTGGGAAATCCTGCAGGCCGTCATGCTCGAGTAGCACGTAGGCTGCCCGGGCCGCTTCGTCAGGGACCCGGGGTAGATACCAAGCCTGCGGGAAGGCGTGATTCTCCTTCACATCGGCCAGCATCGTGCCCTCGGACTGGATCAGGTTCACTAGCCAGCCTACGGCAGCGCCCAGGTCCTCCTGACATGACAGTAAGGCCGGGATCAACACCCGGTAACGAGTGCCTTTGTTTTTCTGGCCATTGGACCAACTGGAGTAGATGCAGTGGGTAATGTCTAGCTGCTGCAGGATCTCGTGAACCAGCACCGGATCGGGCGCGCCTTGCACCGTCTCGCCGGTATCGGGGTCAATGGAACTGTCAGCATCCAGGATGATTAGGTATCCGTCCTGTTGCGATTCGGAGTGCCGGCGGTTGTCGGTGAACCCGCAGCGGCAGAAGTAGGGCCCATCCTTCGGACCAATCTCCGGAGTCTTGAACCGGTCCACCAGCGCATCCCATTCAATGGTCAGTGGGACCATTTCGACTGATTTTCTGTCACCTTTACACTCGCTGATCTGTAACGTCAGCTCGGTATGGGACCACTTTTCTGCCGGAGTAGGGGGAGCCGCTTTCGTACTCATGCTGCACCACCCTGCCAAGCCAGGTGGCCCCGCAAACGGGGCGCGGCGACTTTCAGGGCGCTATGCCAGTCAAGGGGTAGTTTGATGTTCATGGTTGACCTCCTGGGTCAGGAGGCAACCGGGGATGTGGTGTATAATTGATCCTGTAAGTAAGTTATATATTAGTCGGACCTACGTGCCATCTTCGCCGGTTGCCGTAGGTCCGTTTTTATTGGGACTGTCTTTTTCTAGCCAGTTCTTGTAGTTCAGCCTGGGTGTAATCCAGTTCACCCTTCACTGCGGCGACGAAGGCGTCACGCAGGGATGTGCCGATCACATAACGTCGTTTGCCGGTTGTGTAACTCTGCACAAGGCCGGCCCCGATCAACAGATATAGATACGATCTGCTCCACCCGGTTTCTGCGAGTGCACCGGTGATCGAGTAGCTGATCGCCCACGAATTACCCAACGAATCCTTGGGGCGGGTCGGGGTGGGTATGGCTCGCTCCTGCTGAAATGCTGTAGTCATTGTGTGTCCTCGGTATTGGCTGAGGACACCTATTTAATACCAGGCGGGCAGGGGATATGCGACAGTTAAACTGTCGTTTTCTTGCCCCTGTTTTTGAACGTCAGCAGGAAAGCCAGGTTGTCTTGAACACGCATCCAGCGATCACTGCGCCGCACACCGTCGTTCTCGAAATACCTGCGTATCTGGTCCGGATGAACCTCATGCCCGTTCAACTGCATCTTCTCAGCAACCCAAGGCCAGATCCCGCGTGGCAGTTCGTGGCGGGTCGGATCAAAATCTTCGGTCAGGTCATTTAGATCCAAGAACCAGGCTACGGACCAGAACAGTTCCTGCTCCCAGGATTTGCTGCCGGACGCTGCCCGCTCTTCATAAATCGCCCGGGCCTTACGTTCGTAGTCGGTGCCAAGCATGGCTTCGGTATACAGACGTTGGATTAGTGGCAGGACCTCCTTCGGGATGTCGTCATGTTCCTGAATCCAATCCCAAATCTGGCTGATAACATCGGCACGGTGGTCAGGTTCGAAGTGAACCGGGTCGGGCAGGCCGTTGGGCAATACCCCGTGCTTGCTGGGCCGCTTCATGCCGCCACCTCCAGCAGTGCCTTCTCCAGTACCTCGGCAGCTGCAATCCGCTCCTGTTCCAGTTCGGCCCGGTTGTACACCTGAGCGACCCCGGGCAGACGGTGGTTCAACACCCGCTCCACCACATGGTAGGCCACACCCGCTTCCGCCATCCGTGTGGCAGAAGTCCGCCTCAGGTCATGTGGGGTCCAGCGATCGTCGTCCTGGTAGCCTCCCCGCAGCAGTTTGCGCTTCAACCAACTCTGGCTGGCTGTTGGGCTGGTGACAAAAGAACCGCCAGCCTGGTCAAGCTGATCACAGGCGGAATCGGTCAGGTGGATCCAGTGCGCATCACCGTTCTTCGATATTTCGGCAGGAACAATCCAGCGATGACCCTGACGGTGGCCCTGTTGCGCTTCCCCGATTCGCAACCCGGTCAGTGCCAGAAAACGCAGCAGAGCAGCCTGGCGGCCTTGCCACGTCCATAACGCCTGCAGTTCGGTGTCCGTCAATACCCGGTCCCTGGCTATGGCCTTGTAGCCTGTTACACGCTTACCCACACCATCAATCGGGGACTGCTGCAGCACACCGATCTCCACCGCATACCCGAACAAGCCACGTAGGTAGGACAGCAGTCGATCTGATGAACGGGCACCCCGTTCTTTCGAATACTGTTGGATCATCCGAACCAGTTCATGCCGCCGCAGCGTGGACACCAGGCGAGTCCCGAACTGGTCCTTGGTATGACGGACATAAACCATGACTTGGTTACGGGATTTCATATCGGCCAGCACAGCCCGGTCGTATTCCCCTGACAGTGCGTTGACGCTCATCTGGGCCCGCACATCCACACCAGCCACCAGAGCAGACTGCTGCCTGGCCTGTGCCAGGTCCATAGCGGGCCAGTGGCCGATCACGTTTCGTGTGGTTTTACCGTCACGCTTCTGGCGGATAACCCAGGCGGCTGTGGTGATGGGTCCTGGGCTGCTGCTCCTGGATACACGCAGGTATAATCCTCGTGACCCTGGGTCATTAATCCACTGGTCCCGGTTGGTGGTTCGGATATCTTTGATCTTGCTGTCGGTAAGCATGAAGTCTGTTCTTTGCTGTTTCGTGACACCTAATGTGACACTTACAGTCTGAGATGTTACAGGATAATATGGAACAGAACAAACAATACTTGTCGAAGGTTGTGGTGCCGATATCCAATAATTACGAGACTTTTAGCTACAAAGGGGGACGCCCTGAAACACTCACCATGAGACACCCAAAACCCCACAGAATCCTGTTCGTATGCTGGGGCAACATCTGCCGTTCTCCCGCCGCCGAAGGCGTATTCCGCAAGCTGGTGGCGCGTGCGGAGCGCGAGGATGAATTTGATATCGATTCGGCAGGCACCATTCGCCACCACAACGGGCAGGCCGCGGACAGCCGCATGCAGGCGGCGGCCGCAAAGCGCGGTTACCGCCTGGACAGCCGCTCCCGTTGCATCGAGCCCGGTGACTTCGAACGTTTCGACCTGATCGTGACGATGGATGATTCCAACTACCGCGACGTCAAGGCGGTGGACCCCGGTGACGGGGCCGAGGTCGTGCGCATGTGTGATTTCTGCGTGCGACACGAGGAAACCGAGGT
The DNA here is from genome assembly GCA_036351055.1 of Lysobacterales bacterium. GTDB lineage: Bacteria > Pseudomonadota > Gammaproteobacteria > Xanthomonadales > SZUA-36 > JABDPF01. The sequence goes on along the minus strand of JAZBOH010000157.1, from coordinate 8,895 downwards.
GCCCGACCCGTACTACGGTGGCAACGCCGGTTTTGAACAGGTGCTCGATATCCTTGAGGACGCCTGTAGTCACTTGCTGGAGAAGTTCCCGGCAAAATGAACACTCCAGGTTGCTACCCGGAGATTCTCGACCGCCTCGGGCGGGGTACACCGCTGGAGTTGAGCCCGGTAGGCGGGGGCTGTATCGCCGATTCACGTATCGCGACCTTTGCCGACGGCAGCTCGGTTTTTGTGAAATCCGCCGCATCCGCGCCCGACCTGTTTCCACGCGAAGCCGAGGGCCTGGCCGCCCTGGCCGGGGCCGGCGCCATTCCCGTGCCGCGGGTGTTGGCCGTGGACAGCACGGCCCTGGTCCTGGAGCACATCCGGCAGGGGCCCCGGAAGCTGCGTTTTTTTGAATCATTCGGGCGGAATTTTGCGCGCCTGCACCGCTTTCGCGGTCCGGTCTGCGGGTTCCGGCATGACAATTACCTCGGTTCGACGCCACAGCTGAATCGCCCGGTTCAAGGCGCCTGGCCGGAGACCCCGGGAAACGGTGACGGCAGCGACTGGCCGGAGTTCTTTATCGAACGGCGATTGCGCTTCCAGGTCCGCCTCGCCGCAGACAGTGGGCACGGAAACCGGCTGCAAACACTGCTCGACCGTGCCGAGGCACGCTTCAACGAATTGCTCTGTGCCGCTATCGAACCACCCGCTATCCTGCATGGTGATCTATGGGGTGGAAATTTCATGGCCGATGAGAACGGGGAGGCCTGCCTGATCGATCCAGCCGTATATTTCGGGCACCGCGAGGCCGACCTGGCCATGACCCGGCTGTTTGGCGGTTTTGAGCCGGTGTTTTACGAGGCCTACAACGACGAGTGGCCGCTGCTGGCCGGGCATGGCGAGCGCCTGCCGGTATACCAGCTGTATCATCTGCTGAACCACCTGAACCTGTTCGGCAGCGGCTATTACAGGCAATGCGAGAACATTCTCCAGCGCTACGCGAGCTAGCGTCATCAAGAAAGAGGCATAGACCCATGTGGAACAAACTGGCACTGATCACCTTCCTGGCCCTTATGGCGGCCTGTTCAAAAGAAGCACCCGTGGCGGAAGTCGAGGTGGTGCGCGAGCCGGAGGTGGAAACCACGGTCTTCGAAGACCCCTACCTGTGGCTGGAGGAAGTCGAGGGCGAGGAGGCGCTGGCCTGGGCCGAGGAACAGAACGAGATATCACTGGGCTACCTGGAATCCCTGCCCAGTTTCCAGCCGCTGTTCCAGCGCAACCTGGAGATCTACAACTCGGACGAGCGCATTCCCGCTCCGGGCCTGCGCGGCGATTTCGTTTTCAACTTCTGGAAGGACGCCGGGCACAAGCGCGGTTTGTGGCGCCGCGCCCCGGTTGCCGATTACCTGGCCGGTGAGCCTGACTGGGAGATCCTGCTCGATCTCGACGCACTCGCTGAAGCCGAGGGCGAGGACTGGGTATGGAAGGGTTCAAACTGCCTGCGTCCGGAATACCGGCACTGCCTGCTGAACCTCTCGCGCGGTGGTGCGGATGCCACGGTCGTTCGTGAATTCGATGTCGAATCGGCGACCTTTGTAGAAGAAGGATTTTACCTGCCAGAAGCCAAGAGCCGCCTGGGTTGGATCGACGCGAACACGGTGTATGTCGGCACGGACTTTGGCGCCGGCAGCATGACCGATTTGGGCTATCCGCTGAGCGTGCGCCGATGGAAGCGCGGCGAACCCCTGGAGCAGGCCGTCGAAGTACACGCCGGTGATGTCACGGACGTTGCGGCCGGCGCCTACCGGACCTGGGACGGGGATAAATCCTATGATATCGCCTACACGACCCCGAGCTTTTTCACCAACCTGAGCTTCCTGCTTACGGAGGGCGGTGAGTTGCAGCGGATCGAGATCCCGGACGATGCCGTCTTCCGCGGCATTTTCAAGGACCAACTGCTGGTAATGTTGCGTTCCGACTGGACCATTGCGGACGTCACTTATCCGCAGGGCGCCTTGTTGTCGGCAGACTTCGAGGCATTCATGGAAGGGAGCCGCGATTTAGAGATCGTATTTGAACCCAGCGACGAAGTTTTCCTGGCCCGCGCCGGTGTTGCCAGTACGCGTGACTACCTGGTTCTGAACCTGCTCGACAATGTCGTCAGCCGCATGATGCGTTTCGAACGGGTCGACGGTAAATGGGTCGGCAAAGACATCGAGACCGAGGCCAACGGCAGCATCAGCCTGACCGCGGCCTCGGACGAATCCAACGAGTTTTTCTTTTATTACGAAGGTTTCCTGCGCCCGGACACGCTCTACTACAGTCCGGACGGCGGTGAAACGGTGGTGGCAAAACAGTCGTTGCCCGAATTTTTCGACGCCGACGGCATGAGGGTCGAGCAGCATTTTGCAGTCAGTAAGGACGGTACAAAAGTGCCGTATTTCCTGGTATTGCCCAGGGGTTTCGAAGCGAACGGACAAACCCCGACCCTGATGTACGGCTACGGCGGCTACCAGATCAGCCGAACCCCGTCTTACAGCGCGACCGTAGGGCATAGCTGGCTGGCGCGCGGCGGCGCTTACGTCATGACCAACATCCGCGGTGGCGGCGAATACGGCCCGGCCTGGCACCAGGCCGCGCAGAAGGAAAACAAGCAACGCTCCTACGACGATTTCATCGCCATCGGCGAGGACCTGGTGCAACGGAACATTACCAGCCCGCGGCACCTGGGCATCCGCGGTGGGTCCAACGGCGGCCTGCTGACCGGCGTGATGCTGACCCAGCGCCCCGACCTGTGGAACGGTGTTGTGGTGCAGGTACCCCTGCTGGATATGAAACGCTTCAACAAGCTGCTGGCCGGCGCTTCCTGGATGGCGGAGTATGGCGATCCGGATACGGATGACTGGGAATACATCAAGGAATATTCGCCGTACCACAACCTGGACGTCGAAACCGAGTACCCCAAGGCGTTTTTCACCACGTCGACGCGCGACGACCGGGTACACCCGGCGCATGCGCGCAAGATGGTGGCGCGCATGAACGAGATGGGGATCGACCTGCTGTACTTCGAGAACACGGTAGGCGGCCACGCCGGCGCCTCCGACAATACCCAGTCAGCCCGCAACGAAGCCCTGATCTACTCCTACCTTTGGGACCAACTGAGCGAGTAATGCATAAGCGAGCCATGCTCGCGACCGGGTTTAATAAAACAATCTTCATTCCAAAAGAAAGGTAGCCTTGCCTGCGCCGAGCCTCCCACTTAAGCTACGCGGATGTCGATCAAGCCGCTTCCGGACCACCTTGTAAACCAGATTGCCGCCGGTGAGGTGGTCGAGCGGCCGTCTTCGGTGGTCAAGGAACTGGTGGAAAACAGTCTCGATGCGGGTGCCCTGCATATAAAGGTCGTGCTGGAGCAGGGTGGGCGGCAATTGATCCGCGTGATCGATGACGGTATGGGCATGTTGCGCGATGAACTGGGGTTGGCGCTGCAACGGCATGCCACCAGCAAGATCGCCAGCCTCGAAGACCTGGAAAACGTCGCCACCATGGGTTTCCGCGGCGAGGCGCTGCCCAGCATAGCCTCGGTTTCGCGCATGGACCTGGCCTCGCGGCACCACGATGAGGCACACGGCTGGAGCGTTACGGTGCGGCGTGGTGAAATCAGCGAAGCCGTGCCTTCGGCGGTGCAGAAAGGCTGCCATATCAGCGTGGAGGACCTGTTTTACAACGTGCCGGCCAGGCGGAAATTCCTGCGAGCCGAGCGTACCGAGTTCAAGCACGTCGACCAGTTGCTGCGGCGTTTCGCCCTGGCGCGTTTCGACGTGGGTTTTGAGCTGGTGCATAACGGCAAAAGCATCAGTGCACTGCCGCCAGTCAGTGACGAAGCGGGGCAGGATCTCAGGTTACAACGCGTCATGGGTCGTGAATTCCTGGACCATGTCATCCCGGTCGATTCCGAACGCGGCGGCGTTCGCCTGCATGGCTGGGTCGCTGAACCGAGATACAACCGAGCCCAGGCGGACCGGCAATACTTTTTTGTCAACGGCCGCGCCATCCGTGACCGGGTCGTGGCGCACGCCGTGCGGTCCGCGTTCCAGGATGTGCTCTACCACGGCCGTCACCCGGCGTTCGTTTTATACCTGGAGATCCCGCCGGGAACGGTAGACGTGAACGTGCATCCGCAAAAACACGAGGTGCGCTTCCGGGACTCGCGCATGGTGCACAATTTTCTCTACTCCCCCTTGCACCGGGCGCTGGCCGCCACCGGCGGCGGGGCCGTCAGGCCAGGCGCAGAACTGGTGAAAGATGCTGCGTTTTCCGGCTTCGGGCAGGACCAGGGGGGGATGTCACTGCCGGTGCGGGAACAGCTCAGCGCCTACGCCAGGGTGCTCGGCAGCGGGCCTGCGACCGAGCCGCCACCGGCGATGCAGACTGCAGAAACCCCGGACGATGAAATTCCACCACTGGGCTTTGCGGTGGCCCAGTTGCATGGTGTCTATGTGCTCTCCCAGAACACCTCGGGACTGGTCCTGACGGACATGCACGCAGCCCACGAGCGCATCACCTACGAGCAGCTCAAGTCGCGCTACGATGAGGGCGCCATCAAGGGGCAACGACTGTTGGTGCCGATCGACGTCCAGCTCAGCGAATCCGAAGCAGACCTGGTTGAAAGCCAATCCGGCAAGCTGGCCGGCCTGGGCCTGGTGGTGGACCGCAGCGGACCGGAAAGCGTTGTGGTGCGGGAAGTCCCGGCCCTGCTGGCGCGGTCCGATGCCGCCCAGTTGCTGCGCGACGTATTATCCGATATCGGCAGCCTGGGCAGCAGTGAACGAATTGAGGCCGCAAGCAACGAGATCCTGTCCACCATGGCCTGCCACGGTTCGGTGCGTGCGAATCGCCAGTTAACCCTGCCGGAAATGAACGCCTTGCTGCGTGACATGGAGCGCACTGAACGCTCCGGTCATTGCAACCACGGGCGGCCTACCTGGGTGCAGCTGGACATGGCGACGCTTGACCGCCTGTTCCTGCGCGGGCGATGAACAGGCCGGGCAACAGGCCGCCGGCCATCTTCCTGATGGGCCCGACCGCCTCGGGCAAAACGGCCCTTGCCATCGAACTGCGCAAGCACTTCCCGGTGGATATCATCAGCGTCGATTCGGCTTTGGTGTACCGCGGCCTGGATATCGGTACCGCCAAACCCGACGCCGGGACCCTGGAAGAGGCGCCGCACGCCCTGATCGACATCCGCGATCCGCTGGAAAGTTACTCGGCGGCCGAGTTCCGCGAAGACGCCCTGGCCGAGATGGCAGAAATTACGCAGCAGGGCAGGGTGCCCCTGCTGACCGGCGGCACCATGCTGTATTTCCGGGCGTTATCGCAGGGGCTCGCCGTCTTGCCCGCGGCTGACCCGGAGGTTCGGGCAAAACTGGAAGCGCAGGCCGCTGAACTGGGCTGGCCGGCCATGCACCAACGGCTGGCCGAACTCGACCCGGTAATCGCCCAACGCATCCACCCGAATGACCCGCAGCGTACGCAACGGGCGCTGGAGGTTATCGAGATTACCGGCCGCCGGATGAGCGAGCTCCAGGATGAGCAGGAAGAGTCCCAGCTCGACTACCGGGTGTTGAAGATCGTGGCCTGCCCGCAACCCCGCTCACTGCTGCACCAGCGTATTGAACAGCGCTGGGACCAGATGATGGAAGCAGGCTTCATGCAGGAGATGGAAACCCTTTTCAACCGTGGCGACCTGAACCGGGATCTGCCCGCAATGCGTTGCGTGGGTTACCGCCAGGCCTGGAGCTACCTCGAAGGCGAATGCAGCCTGGAGGAAATGCGTCAAAAAGCACTCGCGGCGACCCGCCAATTGGCCAAGCGCCAGCTCACATGGTTGAGGCAGGAAAGCGCCGCCCTGTGGTATGATCCGACCGTGGATGGTGCGCAATCATTCGTATTCGGGAAAGTGTGCGATTTCCTTGAATAACGCGCCCCACGTACCAACATATCAGAAACCGCAAAAATACCAGCTGGAGAAAGCGGAAAATAGGAGAGCGGACATGTCAAAAGGTCAGTCATTACAAGAACCCTTCCTGAATGCATTGCGTCGAGAGCGCGTGCCTGTATCCATCTACCTCGTCAACGGCATCAAGTTGCAGGGACAGGTCGAATCCTTCGACCAGTTTGTCGTACTGCTGAAAAACTCGGTCAGCCAGATGATCTACAAGCATGCCATTTCCACCGTCGTTCCGGCGCGTAATGTGCGTGTTTTTGAAGAGGAAGATGGCTGAAGCCTTAGTTTCAGCAAGGCAGCCTCCGCTTGATTGATCGCGCCGAGCGCGGAGACCGCGCTGTCATTCTGCACCCCGAATTCAGGCTCACCGGCCCTGACGCACTGGACGAATTCCAGGAGTTGGCGCGCTCGGCCGGCGCTGAAATTGCCGGCATCGTGATCGCGCCCCGTGATCGGCCGGATGCCCGTTATTTCGTGGGCAGCGGCAAAATCGAAGAACTCGCCGAGGTGGTCGAAGAGACCGGCGCTGACCTGATCCTGGTCAGCCAGCAGTTGAGCGCCGTGCAGGAACGCAATATCGAAAAAACCTGCAAGTGCCGGGTGCTCGACCGTTCCACCCTGATCCTCGACATTTTCGCCCAGCGGGCCCAGTCCTACGAGGGCAAGCTGCAGGTCGAACTCGCCCAGTTGCGCCACCTTTCCACCCGCCTGGTGCGCGGCTGGACCCACCTCGAGCGCCAGAAAGGCGGCATCGGTTTACGTGGGCCCGGCGAAACCCAGTTGGAAACGGACCGTCGCCTGATCGGCGTGCGTATCCGGCAGCTGAGAAGCCGCCTGGACAAGGTGTCGAAACAACGCGAGCAGAGCCGCCGGCAGCGCAAGCGTTCGCGCGCGCCGCTGGTTGCCCTGGTGGGTTATACCAATGCCGGTAAGTCCACCCTGTTCAACAAGCTGACCGGCGCTACCGTCGGCGTTGAAGACATGCTGTTCGCCACCCTCGATCCCACCGTCCGTAAAATCCGCGACATGCACTGCGGCGAGGTGCTGCTGGCGGACACGGTGGGTTTTGTAAGTGATTTGCCGCATGAACTGATCGCAGCTTTCCGCGCCACGCTGCAGGAGGCACGCGAGGCGGACCTGCTGCTGCACGTGGTCGATATCTCCGACCCCTACCGCATGGAGCGCCAGCACGACGTGGAATCTGTGCTCGAGTCGATCGGTGCTGACGGCATACCCGCCGTGCGCATTTTCAACAAGATCGACCGGGTCGAGCAGGAAGCGAGAGTGCAGAACGACGAGGCGGGAAGACCCGTCGCGGTGTCCATTTCTGCGGCGACCGGCGTGGGCGTTGAGGACTTGCTTGGGGCGATCAGTGACCTTCTGGCCGCCGAGAGAATCAAGCGCTGGATCGAACTGAAGGGGCGCGATGGGCGCCTGCGGGCACAATTATTTGAACTGGGTGTGGTCAGCGAAGAGCGAATCGCGGAAAATGGTTCCTGGATGCTGCACGTCGACGTGCCGCGCGAAACCGCGGAACGCCTGGCGCGACTGCCCGGGAAGGAGGGTGCCGTCGTCCGGCAACAATTGCTGGCCCAGGCTCCGCCAGACTTGAAACCGGGCGATCACAGCCCAAGCTAGCTGAATGAAGCAGGACCTGCGCAGACTGTAATAACAGGCCTTAGGAGAAACACATGCCCTGGAAAGAGCCCGGTAAGGGTGACAAAGACCCCTGGAACAAAGGCGATCAACCGCCAGATCTTGACGAAGTTTTCCAGAACCTGAACAACAAGCTGAAATCCATCTTTGGCGGTGGCGGCAAAAACCGCGACCGTAAATCCGGCAGCGGTAATGGTGGAATCTTCAGCATCCTTCTTGTCGCACTGGTACTGTGGGTCGGTTTTGACGCCGTGCACATCGTGGACGAGGCGGAGCAGGGCGTTGTATTGCGCTTTGGCAAATACAACCGGACCCTGTCGCCGGGTATCAACCTCACCCTGCCGCGGCCTTTCGAAACCATGACCGCGGTCAACATCAGCAACGTTCGTTCGCTGGAAGACCGCGGCCATATGCTGACCGAGGACGAGAACCTGGTTGAGTTCCTGTACAAGGTCCAATACCGGATCTCATCGGCCCAGGACTTCCTGTTCAAAGTGCGCGATCCGGAATTGACGGTCAAGCAGGCTGCCGAGAGCGCCTTGCGCGAATCGGTCGGAACCAACCGCCTGGATGCAATTCTCGAAGGTACCCAGCGTGAAACCATCCGCATCGAGACCCAGCGGGTACTGCAGGAGACGCTGGACCGCTACCAGGTCGGTGTGCAGATCAACGAGTTCAACCTCGAGGACGTCAATGTACCCGCGGCGGTCCGGGAGGCTTACTCCGACGTGATCCGTGCCCGCGAAGACAAGGAACGCTTTATCGAGGAAGCCCGGGTTCATGCCAACAGCGTGGTACCGGAAGCGCGTGGCCAGGCGGCACGTGTCGTACAGGAAGCCGAGGGCTATCGCCAGGCGACGGTCGCACTGGCGCAGGGTGAGGCCGAGCGCTTCAACCAGTTGCTGAAGGAGTATGAGAAAGCGCCCGCGATTACGCGTAAAAGGCTCTACCTGCAGGCCATGGAAAGCGTCCTGGGGCGTTCGAAAAAAGTATTTCTCGACGCCGACAACAGCGGGAATGTTTTGTACCTTCCCCTGGACCAGTTGACGGGAGGCAGTTCGGCGTCCGGGGCGCCGATGCCGCCACTCGTGACGCCACATAGTGCAGTCGGTGAGGATAGTACCGCTCCGGGCCGTAATTCAAGAAGGGAGGGACGCCAATGATGCGCTCAATTGCATTGATCCTGGTCGTAATCATGGCCGTCGTGGGTGTTTCCAGCATCTTTATCGTCACCGAGACCGAGTACG
>JAZBOH010000156.1:0-34327 GCA_036351055.1 Lysobacterales bacterium | reverse complement strand
TTGATGGATAAACTGATCGGCAACGATTTTATGGAACCGGATTTCTACTATCGTGGCAAGGGCAATGGAGGCTTCGCCCGGTTGAAATCCGGCGGGGCCATCCCGCAAACGACCCTGGCCACGATGAGCTTCGACACGGCGGATATCGACAACGACCTGGATTTCGACATCTACCAGTCCGGCAAAGTGAATGATTTCTCTCTGGTGCAAAAGCGGGATGACCCGATCAACCCCGGACTGAAAGAGATGCGCCGCATCAGCCTGCAGAAGCGCAAGGATTTCCAGCAGCGGTACTGCTCAGCATTTGAAAATACAGAAGACCACGGCCGCTGCCTGGCGGAAACGGCCAATCACGATCGCATGCGCGGAACCCGCCTGGCGCCCTGCCTGGAACTGCCCACAAAAGCCGAACAGGACGAGTGCATCGTAGCGATTCGACTGAAAAATTCCGTTGCACGGCGTGATTTCCTGTTCTGCCGCGATATCCCGCCGGCAGATTTCCCGGTGCACAAGCAAATGTGTGACGCACTGGCTCAATTCGACGATGAATCATCACCGAACGAAAACCCGGGCTACCAGTACCTGGACAGGGGCGTATTGCCACAGAAAGACCAGGGCAACGTACTGCTGGTCCAGGGGGATAGTGGGCGTTTCGAAGACAAGGCCGAAGAATACGGCGTATTCGACGGGCACTGGGCCTGGTCCGCCAAGTTTGCTGACCTCGACAACGACGAGTGGCAGGACCTGTTCCTGGTCAACGGCTGGTGGCTGGAAACGACCATGTACGCCAACCAGTTTTTCCTGAACCGGCAGGGCAAAGGCTTTGAGCCCAAAGAAGCGGAATTCGGCCTGCAAAGCGTTTTGAAACAGCACGCTTTCACCTATCTCGACCTGGACCTTGACGGCGACCTGGACATCATCACCCGCTCCCTGGCCGGTGATATGCAGGTCTGGCGTAACAACCAACAGGATCACCAGTCCATCACTTTCGAGTTTCGTGACCAGGTGGGCAACGTTTTTGGCATCGGAAACAAGATCACCATTCACTATGGCGCTGACGGTGAACGGCACCAGGTACGGGAAATCAAGGCGGGTGGTGGGTTCGTTTCTTTTGATGCGCCGTTGGTTCACTTCGGGCTGGGGCCGCAGCAAAACGTTTCGCGGGTCGTCATTGACTGGGCCAACGGTGGTCGCAGTGAACTGCCGGGACCACTGCCCGCGGGATACCGGCACATCATCAGCAGGGTGCCGGGATCAGCACCGGATTAGGGCCGTACAGCAAGCGTCGGCGATCAGCCAGTTTCCGATGCTTCCACCGTTTGATCCGGCACGATAACAAAGCCGTCACGAACCTGTCCCGGTATCCTGGTGGGCCGCTGATTCCGGCGATTTACGAAGGCCCAATCGGTTTCCGCCTTTGCCAACAACGCCCCCGCCTCGGTCGAAATTTCGTAGCGGCGCAGGGACGTGACCGGCTTCATGTTTGCAACCCATGTCCTGATGACCAGGGTATCCCCTTCAAAAGCCGGCTTCAGGTATTTGATATTGTGTGAACGCACGACCCAACCGGCGCCCAGTTTGTCATAACGCGCCGGGGTCCAGCCGTTGGCCGTCGTGTGGGCGACGGCGGCGTACTGTAACCATTTCACATAGTGGTAGTTGCCGGCGTGCCCCAGTTCATCAATTTCGCCAGCGGTAACCAGGTGCCTGAATTCAAAGATTTCAATCATGCGGGCATGGTGATACCGGGTCTGCGACAGGTCAAGCGCGCGAAATCTTGTCAACAGCCGCTTATCACGTGTATTGGCATGACAATTGTCAGTAAATATTCAAAATTACTGATATAAAATTTTTTCTGCTCTGAAAAAACATAGAAAGGACCGCCCTGATGTTCCTCAAAACGGCCGCACTGATCCTGTCGGCCTGCATTCCCCTGACCGCCCTGGCACAGGCCGCGGACCGCCCCATATTGCCGGCCGTAAAACTCGATTCGCCACCCGCACTGGACGGCGAGGTCCTGAACGATCCGGTTTGGCAGTCTGTCGCACCAGAGATGCAATTCACGCAAAACAGGCCGGACGAAGGTATACCCGTCAGTCAGCGCACCGAGCTACGCTTGGCTTTCACGGAAGATGCGATCTACGTCGCCTTTGTATGTCATGAAGAAGACCCGACGCAAATCATTGTTTCCGATGCAAAGCGCGATTCCAACCTGGACGAAACGGATAGCGTGCAGTTCATCCTCGATACCTACCGCGACGAACAGAACGGCTTCGTATTTGGCACCAACCCGGCCGGCATGGAGTACGATGCACAGCTCAGCAAGGGCGGGGCCGGCGGCGGGTTCAACCTGAACTGGGACGGCGTCTGGCAGGTCAAGACCCATGTCGGCGATTATGGCTGGAGCGCCGAATTCAGGATTCCTTTCAAAACCATCCGTTACCCGACCGGGGACGGGAAAGGCTGGGGAGCCAACTTTGAGCGGCGGATCCAGCGCCACCACGAGGTGGCCTACTGGTCCCCCCTTGGGCGGCAATTCACGATCACACGCCTGGCCGACGCGGGAACGGTTACCGGGCTGAAACCCGGGAGCCGTCGCAACCTGAAAATTGTGCCTTACGCGCTGGGCGAGTTACGTGACGAAGGAGATCAGGGCTCCTCGACCAACACCGAGTTCGGGCTCGATGTGAAATACAGCATCACCCCGGCCCTGACGCTGGACCTGACCTACAACACCGACTTTGCCCAGGTCGAGGCCGACGAGGCGCAGATTTCGCTCGACCGTTTCAACCTGTTTTTCCCGGAGAAACGTCCCTTCTTCCTGGAAAACGCCGGGCTGTTCACCGTTGGCCGCTTGCGACAGGTCGAACTGTTCTTCAGCCGCCGCATCGGCTTGTCAGGCAATGGCGATATCGTTCCCATCGACTACGGCGCACGGTTGTCGGGCGGATTATGGGGCGCCAACGTAGGCCTGATGTACATGCAGACGGACGGCCTGGCCGGTATCGCCTCATCCACGGGTTTCACCGTCGCGCGTATCAACAAGGAATTGCCTAGCCGCTCGTCGCTCGGCGCGGTGCTGGTGGACAAGGCGGTCTCCAGCAACGCGCTGCCGGGTGAAAATGACAACCGGACCTACGGGATCGACGGGCAATGGGGCATCGGTGAATACGGCCTGGTCAGCGGTTACGTGGCCCAGACGGACACACCCGGCCTGGAAGGTGATGATGCCTCCTGGTCACTGGGCGGTACATGGGACTCACCTGACTGGTCGCTGGGCCTGACGGCAGTAGACATCGGGGAGAACTTTAACCCGGAAGTCGGTTTCATCAACCGCAGTGGAGGCTACCAGAACCTGTCGGCGCGGGCGCTCCGCCGCATCCGCTTCGGCAGTGACAGCAGCCTGCTCGAACTGCGCCCCCATTTCTCCTACACCGTTTACCTGGACCAGCAGGACTTCAAAGAATCGGGATTCCTGCACATCGACAACCATACGGAGTGGAGAAACGGTTACGAAGTGCACACGGGTATCAATTTTGTCACCAAGGGCCTGCAGAATCCTTTCGAGATCTACGAAGGCGTCATCATTCCCGCAGGCACTTACCGCACCTCGGAACTGCAACTGGTTGGCATGACCGACGATTCAAAGTGGCTGAGTTTTTCCCTGCGCGCGACCATCGGCGGTTTTTATTCCGGCGACCGGGTGGCGCTGACGCCTTCGATGCAGGTGCGGCTGGGTGAAAAGTTCGTTGGTGAACTGAGCTGGTCGCAGAACGATGTCGACTTGCCGGAAGGCGATTTCACTACCGACCTGGGCCTGATGAGGCTGGCATACTCGTTCACACCCAAGGTCATGCTCGAAGCGCTGTTGCAGTACAACGACGTGGACGACCTGCTGTCCAGCAACCTGCGTTTCTCCTGGCTGAGAAAAGCGAACACGGGCCTGTACCTGGTGTTTAACGACATCAAGGGCTACGACGCCTTCACCGGCGCCCAGCCGGACCGGAGCCTGACGGCGAAATATACGCATATGTTCGACATTTAGAGAGTCTTGCTTCCCTGCTCCGGCCTACGGCCGAAGGCGGCTGCGCGCGACTGCAATTAGGAGTTTGCTTCTGGCTTCGCCAACCGCAAACATGGGGTGTCTCACGAGCTACGGCATTCCGTCAGGGCTTCTTCGCCTTCGGCGAAACCGCCCATCCTTCATTGCCTGCTCTTCCCTGCTCCCATCGCTTCGCGATGGAAGGCGGCTACGCTCCTTGTACGGCGGCTATGCAGCGGGCGGCGCGGGCTTCTATGGCATCCCAGCGGGACTTGGCTATGTCTTCGGGGACGAATAGGGGGGCGACGAAGCCGCAGGCGTAACAGCCGGCCTTGATCCAATCGGCTGCGTTGTGTTCGCCGGCTCCGTTGGTGGGTACGATTTTCAGGTAAGGCATCGGGCCCAGTACCGACTTGACCCAAACCGGGCCTCCGGCGGGGGCCGGGAACAGCTTGCACAGCTGGGCACCGGCACGGTGGGCGCGCAGCATCTCGGTGGGTGTGTGGGTGCCAGGCATACTGGCTACACCCAGGTCGCGAGCCGCTTCGATCACCATTTCGTCAACGACCGGCGCCACGACAAAGCGCGCCCCGGCATCCACGGATTTCCTGACGTCTTCGGCATCCATGACCGTTCCGGTCCCCACGACAACACCCTCGCGGCGTGAGAAATCCTGGACCAGTTCATAGACACCCGGAATGGTCAGCGTGAATTCAAGGATCGTGAAGCCGCCGCGGATCGCCGCTTCCATGGCGAGCGCAGCCTTTTCCTGGTCGTTGGTGCGCAGGATGGCGCTGGCTTTCTCACGGCCCAAACGATCGACAAATGCATCGGGTGTCATGCCTGGTTTCCTTGTATGATTTGACGGTCAAGCATCTCGCTTATGGCCAATCAAATCAACCGGAAATAGGCAATAAAACATGAAATATCGTCGACTCGGGAACGCGGGAGTCAAGCTGTCGGAAATCGGTCTTGGCGGCTGGCTCACTTTTGGTAAAACCACGGGTGAAAAAACCGGCCAGCAACTGATCGATACCGCCTTCGATTGCGGCATCAATTTTTTTGATACGGCCAATGTCTACGCCACCGGCGCCTGCGAATCCATGTGGGGAAAGTTGCTGGCGCCCCATACACGGTCCTCTTTTGTGCTGGCCAGCAAGGTCTATTTCCCAATGGGCGACGGGCCCAATGACCGGGGCCTGTCGCGCAAGCACATCATGGAACAGTGCGAGGCCAGCCTGGCGCGCCTGGATACGGACTACATCGACCTGTACCAGTGCCACCGCTATGACGCGGAAACACCCCTGGAAGAAACCGTGCGCGCGATGGACGACCTGGTTCACCAGGGCAAAATCCTCTACTGGGGTTTTTCCTGTTGGCCCTCGGACAAGATACGCCAGACCATAGAACTCTGCGGCGACCGTTTCTACAAACCGGTTTCCAGCCAACCGCACTACAACATGCTGATGCGGGATATCGAAAACGAAGTCCTGCCGGCCTGCCGTGAAAACGGCATCGGCCAAGTCGTGTTTTCTCCACTGGAACAGGGCGTTCTGACCGGCAAGTACCTGCCGGGCCAGGCACTGCCAAAAGGCAGCCGCGCCAGCGACGAGCGTCAGAACTTCTTCATCAAAGACCTGGCCGCCGATACGGACAAGCTGGAGCGGGTCCAGATGCTGCATGCCGTGGCGGATGGAGCCGGGATCACCCTGAGCCAGCTGGCACTGGCCTGGATCCTGCAAAAAGAGGGGTTCACATCCTGCATCACCGGTGCGTCCAGGCCGGAACAGATCATGGAAAACAGCATGGCCAGCGGTATTGAACTCAGCGCGGGACAGTTGGAAGAAATCGAAGAAATCATCCGGCCTGCCGTGTATTCACACCCGGCGCACTAGAGGAGTCTCGCTTCCCTGCTCCCGCCTTCGGCGGAAGGCGGCTGCGCTCAACTGCATTAAGGAGTTTGCTTTTGGCTTCGCCAACCGCAAACATGGTCGGACGCGTAGACTTTTCTGGCCTCGTCCGCGATGATGGAAATGCCCTTGCGCACCGCTGCCTCGTCCTGCACGTAAGACACCCTCACGCACTCGCGGCTGTGCGGCCAGTCGTCCTCGAGGCCGAAGAAACAGTGGTGGCCGGGCACCACCAGCACGCCGCGTTTTTTCAGGCGCTGGTAGAACTCGGCGCTGCTGATGGGCAGGCCTTTTAGCCAGAGCCAGAGAAAAAATGCGCCTTCGGGTTTGTGGATGTGGTACGGCAGATCGCCCATGGCTGCGCGGACCCATTTGACCGTATCCATCGCCCGCTTTTGATAGAAGGGGGTCACGTGGTCGCGGGTCAGCGTCAGGATTTCGCCCGTTCGAAACAGCTCGGATGCAATGGCCGGACCCATGTTGCCACAGGCCAGGTTGACGATACCGTTGGCGTTTGAATAGGCCTTGATGATGTCTTCACGGGCCACGATGATGCCGGTCCGGATACCGTTGAGCCCCATCTTGGAAAGGCTCAGCGCCAGGATCGTATTCTCATTCCAATGCGGCGTGGCCCGGGTGAACAGGATGTTCGGAAACGGCAGCCCGTAGGCGCCGTCCAGGATCAGGGGAATACCGCGCCGGCGCGCGATCTCGTCCAGGCGCGCCACTTCACTGTCGGTCAGCACGTTACCGGTCGGATTGGTCGGGCGGGAAGCGAGCAGTGCAGCCGCATTGTCACCCGGGTCCATGTTGTCGAAATCAACCTTGTACTTGAACAGGTGATCGTCCAGGTGCTCGATTTCCGGCCGGGTCGCGGTGAAAAACGACTCACAAAGGCCATTATCCGCATAGCCCAGGTACTCGGGGGTTAGCGGCAGGTGGATGCTTCGCCTGCTACCGTCGTCCATTTCACCGGCCAGCATGTTCAGCAGAATGAAAAAGGCCGACTGGCTGCCGTTGGATAGGGCAATATTCCGTGCGGAAAGCCTCCAGCCAAACTGGTCCTTGAGAAAATCGGCGACCGTTTTGCGGAATCCATAGTCGCCGCTGGTCGGCTGGTACAGGCCAAAGACACGGTGCCGTTTTTCCGGGTCCTTCATGACCGCTTCCAGCCGTTCCTTGAAAACCCGCTCTACTTCCTGCAGGTGTCCCGGGTTGCCGCCGCCCATCATGATCATGTCCGGGTTTTCGAGCAGGGCTGAGCCGAGGTCGTCCATCAGCTCGACGATACCGGATTGACCCGCAAACTTGCTTCCAAAGGCTGAGAGTTCCATAAACCGCATTATCGGCACCATCCATCGTGCTGACCAGCCCGCTGATCGGGACAAATGAGTCAGGTCAGTGTGAAAATGATATAAGAATCATGAGATCATGCGTCCAAGGACGGACGCGGCAGCCATCATGGAGGATGGAAAATGATCAAATCAAGATTTTTCCCGGCTTTTCTGCTGCTATGCGCCAGCGCCTCCCCCGCATTGGCGGAAATCACGTTCAACATCGAGGAACCCGTCCAGGATTCCACGCGCTCCGGCATCGGGCTGGTTTCCGGCTGGGCGGTCAGCGACCTGGGTATCGAATCGGTCGAGGTCTTCATGGACGGCGAGCGCATCGGTTTCGTTCCCTACGGCAGTGGTCGTGGAGACGTCGGGGCCGCCTTTCCCGACATCCCGGGCTCTGACTTTTCCGGGTGGGGGATGAAATGGGGTTATGGACTGACCCCCGAAGGAGAGCACACGCTGCGAATCGTGGTGACCGAGCAAGGCGGTGGAACCGCCAGCAGGGAAGTCACCTTCAATACGATCCGCTTCAACACCGAATTCATTTCAGACCCCGCTGACGTCGTCACCGCTGGCGCCTCGATCGAAAGCCCGGTCGATGGCCGGCTGGTCATTACCGGGGCTGAAGTCATGGGCGAAATGGTTGATATCGAGCTGGTCTGGGATACGGGGTCCCAACAGTTCCTGATCGACACGATCATCCCCGATGGCACGGTCAAATCCGAGCAGACACCCACCGCAATGGCCGGCAGCGACCTCACGGCTGAAGCCGGCAGCAGCGTTTCCGTTACCGGCGCGGGCTCCGACCCCGATGGCCATATTGTCAGCCATTCCTGGTCGCAGGTATCCGGCCCCTCCGTCACGCTGCAGGACAGCGACCAGTGGACGGTAAACTTTACCGCGCCCGCAACGGCCGGAGATATCCGCCTGCGGCTCCAGGTCACCGATGACGACGGCCTGACCGGCTCGGACGATGTGATTATTGAAGTCATCGAAGCCAACCGCAAACCCGAAGTATCCGCCGGCAGCGACCTCACGGTGAATGTGGGCGAGACCGTCAACATCACGGGCAGTGGCAGTGACAGCGATGGCGAGATCGTCAGCTGGAACTGGTCGCGGATCGGCGGCCTCACGGTCAGCCTGCAGAATGCTTCAACCCAGACCGTGCGCTTTACCGCGCCGGCAAGCGCCGGCTATACACGATTGCGCCTGCGGGTTACCGATGACGACGGCGCAAGCGATTACGATGATGTCGTGGTCAACTTCGTGGATCCGACCCCGGCTAACCAGGCGCCCACGGCAAACGCCGGCGCCGACCAGGACGTGGATGCAGGCGACACGGTCAGCATCACCGGCAGCGGCACCGATTCCGACGGCACCATTGTCAGCTGGGCCTGGAGCCAGGTTTCGGGTGCATCGGTCAGCCTGTCCGGCGCGAACAGCCAGACGGTCGGATTCACCGCCCCGGACAGCGCCACCACCATCCGCTTGCGCCTCACGGTGACGGATGACGATGGCGCGACGGATACGGATGACGTCCTGGTCACGGTCAAGGAGACCGTGTCTCAGACGGTTACCGGCGACACGGTCTATTCCATGCTCGACAACATCAACGCGGCGCGCGGTACGACCCGGTTCTGCGGCGATACCGAGTACCCGGCCCAGCCCGCGCTGCAATGGAGTGCTTCACTGGCCGAAATCGCCATGATTCATTCCATGGACATGGCGGCCAAGGGCTATTTCTCTCATACCTCGGCCGACGGCACCAGCATGGGCGACCGGGTATTTCCATACTGGAACGCAGGCTACACGGTGGGTGAAAACATCGCCGCTTCGAGCATCGACCGGGATGACCAGTATGTGACGGAGATGTGGCTGAACAGCGAAGGACATTGCAAACTGATCATGAGCCCCAACTTCACCCATGCCGGCATCGGTGTCGGGCGCGATCCGAACAATGGCTACACTTATCACCACTTCTGGACGCTGGATTTCGGAGGATGATCGCGCGGCGCCTGACATAAGGCTGCTAAATCCCCGGTATTTCCCAGCCGGGGATGGTGCTCGGCGTCAATGTACATTACCCTTGGGGTGCGTATTTTTTAATTCGACATCACCATCCTCGAGGAGCTGATATGTACACGGCAAGGAAAGGATTGATCGCGCTGATGTTGTTCCTGTCGGGGCCGGCCATGGCGGCCGACCTGGCTGCACTGAAAGCGAACTGTGACAGTTGTCACGGGCCGCTGGGTGTTTCCGCCCATTCCGAGATTCCGACCATCGCCGGGCAGACGCCAAAGTTCATTGCCAAGAGCCTGCGCGGTTTCCAGATGTGGGACCGACCCTGCATCAAGAGCGACTACAAGACCGGCGAAAAAGCCGGCACAACAACCGATATGTGCAAGATATCCAACCAGCTGAGCGCCGAGGACATCAGCGCGGTCGCCGCCTGGTATGGAGAGCAGGTCTTTGTTCCAGCCAAACAGGAATTCGACACGGCCCGGGCTGCGGCCGGCGAAGCACTGCACGCGGCAAACTGTGAAACCTGCCACGAGCAAGGCGGCAAGCTGGCGGGGCGCGGCCCCAGGCTGGCGGGCCAGTGGATGCCATACCTGGCTGCGACCATCAAGTACGTCCCAACCGGTGAACACCTGTGTCCACCCATGATGGAACGGAAAGTTGCCGGTTTCAGCAAGGAAGAAATTGCGCAGCTTTTGAACTATTACGCCAGCCAACAGGACTGATGGGACCGGCATCGCCTACTCCTGTGGAGCCCGGATTCAACACGAAAGAGACTGATTCAGCCAGGGTAGAAAAATGGATTCCAGAATTGAGTGCAGCGGCCTTTCCGTTGCAAGGGAGCTCTACGACCTCGTAAACAACGAAATCGCACCGGGCGCAGGTGTCGACCCGGATCGATTCTGGTCGGAATACGCCAGGATTCTCGAAGACATGGTCCCGGCAAACCGTTTTCTGCTCGACAAGCGAAACCGGATGCACGAGCAGGTCAACGAGTACTATTTCGAACACCCGGGTACACCAGAGCCCATTGCGTACCGGAAGTACCTCAAGGAAATCGGCTACCTGGTACCCGAGGGTGGAGACTTCCAGATCAGCACCGGGCGCGTTGACCCCGAAATCGCCGAAATCGCCGGGCCGCAACTGGTGGTTCCGGTCAGTAACGCCCGTTTTGCCCTCAACGCGGCCAATGCGCGCTGGGGTAGCCTGTACGACGCGCTGTACGGCACCGACATGATCCCGGAAGACGAAGGCTGTGAGAAAGCCGGCAAATTCAATCCGCAACGGGGGCAGAAAGTCATTGAAACGGCTGCCGGCCTGTTGGACAGGATCGCCCCGCTGGCCAGCGGCAAACACCTCGATGTCAGCAACTACAAGGTCGAACAAACCCTCACCGGGTCTGCTCTCACCGTCGAAATGTCCAATGGCGGCAACACGGAACTGGCCGACCCGTCACAATTTGCCGGCCACGCCGTATCCGGCGCGGCGAACATCGTCCTGTTGAAAAGCAATGGCCTGCACCTGGAACTCGTGCTGGACCGGGAACACCCGATCGGCGCCATGTCGAACTCGGGGCTGAAGGACGTCGTGGCGGAATCCGCCATTACGGCGATCCAGGACTGTGAGGATTCGGTCGCCGCGGTAGACACCGTCGACAAGGTCAACGTGTACCGCAACTGGCTTGGCCTGATGAAAGGCGACCTGGAAGACACGTTCGAAAAAAATGGCAAGATGATGACCCGCCGGCTCGATCCCGACAGGGAGTACACGGCGCCGGACGGCAGCAGCCTTACCCTGCCCGGCCGGAGCCTGCTGCTGGTGCGCAACGTGGGCCATCTGATGACAACGGACGCGGTGCTGGACGACGAGGGCGAAGAAACACCCGAAGGCATCATGGACGGCATGGTCACCGTGCTGTGCGCGATGAACAACATCAAGGGCAACTGCAAACACCGCAACGGGCATGCCGGCAGCATCTACATCGTCAAGCCGAAAATGCGCGGCCCGAGGGAGGCGCGTTTTACCGACCGGCTGTTTGACCGCATCGAGGACGCCCTGGGCCTAGAACGCTACACCATCAAGGTAGGCGTGATGGACGAGGAACGCCGCACCACGGTCAACCTCAAGGAATGCATCCGCGCGGTGTCGGGCCGGATCGTTTTTATCAATACCGGCTTCCTCGACCGTACCGGTGACGAGATCCATACCAGCATGGTGGCCGGGCCTTTCCTGCCCAAGGAAGACATCAAGCACCAGCCCTGGATCAAGGCCTACGAGGATCAAAACGTGGACATCGGCCTGGAGTGCGGCTTCCGCGGCAAGGCGCAGATCGGCAAAGGCATGTGGGCCATGCCGGATGAGATGAAGGCCATGTATGAAAGCAAGATGGCACACCTGGAGGCCGGGGCCAATTGCGCCTGGGTGCCCTCGCCAACCGCGGCGACCCTGCATGCGCTGCACTATATGCAATACAGCGTCAGCGAACGCCAGAAGGAACTGATGTCCCGCAAACGGGCCAGCCTGGACGATATCCTGACACCACCGCTGCTTGGCGACCGCAAGCTCAGCGCCGCGGAAATCCAGGCCGAACTGGATAACAATGCACAGGGCATCCTGGGTTACGTCGTGCGCTGGATCGACCAGGGCGTGGGTTGTTCCAAGGTGCCGGACATCAATCACGTCGGGCTGATGGAGGACCGCGCCACGCTGCGGATTTCCAGCCTGCATATCTGCAATTGGCTGTACCACGATGTCTGCAGCCAAGAGCAGGTCATGGAAACCATGAAACGCATGGCGGAAGTGGTCGACAAGCAGAATGAGGGCGACCCCCGGTACCGCAACATGGCGCCTGATTTCGACGACAGCATCGCCTTCCGTGCCGCCTGTGACCTGGTCTTTCTGGGGCATAAACAACCCAGCGGATTTACCGAGCCCCTGCTGCACAACTGGCGAAAAGAAGCCAAGCGTCAGCATGGTGCTTGAGCATTTGCACGTAAAAGCAGGTACGTGTATCTCAGCTGCGGCCCTGGCGGCCGCACTCAGTGCCTGCGCCACTACCGAGCCCGTCGAACAGCCCTGGCCGGTTCCGGATACGCACTGTGCTTACGGGTCGGTTCTGCTGGACGCTCATTTTGAAGCCGGCAACCTGGGGCACTGCACGGTCTCGAACGACGGCGTATTCACACTGACCCTGTTCCCCGAGGACGCCCCACCGATCAACCCCTCCGCCTGGTACGCATTCCGCGCCAGCGGTAGAGCCGGTGACAAAGTCAATATCCGGCTCGAGGTCGAACACGGCTATGCCCGCTACTGGCCCAAGATCAGCATCGACGGAACACACTGGAAGCCACTGGACGCCGGCAAGGTCTCAGGAGGCGGCGAGGCCAGCAAGCAAATGGAGTTCAGTTTTGTCCTGGAGGGTTCACATACCTGGGTTGCCGGCCAGGAGATCCTGAACAGCCGCTGGTACCAGGCCTGGATGCAGGAAATGGAAGCCGTGCAGGGAACCGAATCCCGCTTGCTGGGCAAGAGCGTCCAGGGCAGACCGGTATACCTGGCCGAAACCGCCGATAAGCCGGAATTTATCCTGTTCATCGGCAGGCAGCACCCACCGGAGATAACCGGCGCCCTGGGCATGAAACCCTTCATGGATACGGTGTTTTCAGATTCCGATCTCGCCATACGTTTCCGCGAGCGCTTCAAGCTGGCGGTAGTGCCCCTGCTCAACCCGGACGGCGTGGCCAACGGCCACTGGCGGCACAACGTCGACGGCACCGACCTGAACCGCGACTGGGGCGCCTTTGCACAACCCGAGACCCGCGCGGTCATCAACTGGGTCGAACAGCAGGAAACCGAGGGCCTCGAGCTGGTATTGGTGCTGGATTTCCACTCGACCTGGGAAGACCTGTTTTACACCCAGCCGGCCGTTGAAAACCCCAGGGACTATGCATCCGTCTGGCTGGACGCCTCCCGGGAACGCAACCCGGATTTCCCGTTCCGGCATGTTCAAAGCACGGACTTCGTGCAGCCAAACTCTAAAAACTACTTCTACAACACCCGCGGCATTCCGGCCATCACCTACGAAGTCGGCGATGAAACCGACCGCGAAGCCATACACAATGCAGCCGTCATCTTTGCCGAGGAAATGATGCGTTCCATGCTGGAGCAATAAAATTGTAGGAGCGGTGTAAACCGCGATTGCAATATCCTGATTCTAAACCCGGTCGCGGCACCGTATTCCCCCTTTCCGGGGACGTTCCCTTGCGGGCACATCCCTGTGTCACTCATCTGAGGACATCCTGTCCTCATAAGCCCCTGAAAGGGGGAATACGGTTCCACGACCTGGACTTGGGCAAAAGCTTGAGGAGCACCGTCGAATGTCGTGATTACAGGCTGCCCCTGAGACCAGGCCGCTGGGTTGTATACCACTTTTACCGGGCCTCCGAGAACAGGACGTTCTCGGCGGAGTGACACAGGGATGTGCCCGCAAGGGAGCGTCCCGGGAAAAGTGGTATACAACTCAGTGGCCGGGTTAAGAACTCTAACCCAGGATTTGCGGCGCCAGGAACAGTGCCACCAGCGACAGCAACACGATGCCGAGTACATTCATCCAGAAGCCGGCCTTGGCCATCTGCGGAATCGTGATCAGTCCCGAACCAAATACAATGGCGTTGGGTGGCGTGGCGACCGGCAGCATAAAGGCGCAGCTGGCGGCCAAGGCAACCGGCACCGTCAGGGTGATGGGGCTGACACCCAGCTCGATCGCCAGCGCCGCCATCACCGGCAGCAGCGTGGCGGTCGTGGCCAGGTTGCTGGTCAATTCCGTCAGGAAGATCACCAGGATCACCACACCCACAACGACGGCCGCGATGCCAAAAGTGCCCAAAGGCACCAGCGAGGCGCCGAGCCAATGAGCCAGGCCGGTTTCCGACACGGCGGCAGCCAGGCTCAGGCCGCCACCAAACAGGATCAGGATTTCCCAGGGCAGCTCCTTGGTCTGCTGCCAGTTCAACAAACGCAGGGTGTTTTTTCCGCCGCTGGGAATCAGGAACAACAGGAATGCCGCGGTCATCACGATGCCCGGGTCACTGACACCCTCGATGGGCAGGAACTTTGTCAGCCACGGCCGCGACATCCAGCTGACAACCACGCACAGGAACACGATGCCAACCCGCCATTCGGCGCTGCTTGCCGGTCCCAGGGACTTTTTCAATCGCAGCAGCAGGTCCTTGGTTTCCTGCGAGGTTTCAAATGAGATGGGGTATATCAAGCGCGTCAAAAGGAACCAACACAGGGGCAACATGACCACGGTCACCGGTACGCCTACCAGCATCCACCGTGCAAAACTGATCTCGATCCCGTAATTGTCCGCCAGGAAAGCGGCCAGGAAAGCGTTGGGCGGTGTACCCACCAGGGTGGCGACGCCGCCGATGGTTGCACCGAAAGCCGTGCCAAGCAGCAGGCACAGGCTAAAATTCTTTCGTTCCGCGTCGTCGATGTCCTCGACCGTGTCCGCGATTACCGCGATCACCGAGCTCACGATCGGCAACAGCATCATCGTGGTGGAGGTATTGGTCATCCACATGGAGAGCAGCGCCGCGGTCAGCATGAACCCGCCAACCAGGGAACGCCCGTTGGTTCCCGATACGGTCAGCAGCATCAGCGCGATCCGCTTGTGCAGATCCCAGCGCTGCATGGCCAGGGCGATCAGGAAACCACCCAGGTACAGGTAAATGATCGGGTTCGCGTAGTGTGCCGCCGCGCTCTTGAGGGTGGCGATGCCCAGCGGTGCAAACAGGATCAGGGGAATAAAGGCGGTCACACCGACCGGGCGCGCCTCGGTGGCCCACC
Source organism: Lysobacterales bacterium (assembly GCA_036351055.1). Lineage (GTDB taxonomy): Bacteria > Pseudomonadota > Gammaproteobacteria > Xanthomonadales > SZUA-36 > JABDPF01. The sequence continues at coordinate 19,169 of JAZBOH010000156.1, read as the reverse complement.
AGATCGCCATCCACAGGCCGACGGCCGCCGTGCGCCAGGCCTCGACGCTCAAACCACCGTGAGGGCCGACCGACAGCATCAGCAGGCAAATGGCCGGGCCTGCAAAAATGCCAATGTCCTGGTAGCGGGCGCGGGCGGCGCGAATTTCCATGTTTATCTTCTAAGGCTTAAAAAAAACCGGGGAGCTCAGGCTCCCCGGTACCGTGACAAACAACAGGCTACCACGCCATCCGGAAGTCGATGTAATACGACCGTCCGAGATCGCTGTGTGCATCCGAGAAGTAACCGAAGTAACGGTCGGCCAGCGGGGCCCGCTCATTGGTCAGGTTACGAACCCCGAGACGCACGCGGGAACGGCTTCCGAACATATCGAAGCGGTAGTCCGCACTGGCGTTGAAGGTGCTCATGGAAGGAACGACCCACCGCGTACCGTCTTCCAGGGTCAGTGAACTCTGGTAGAAGTCGCTCAGGTAGAACCAGGCCAGGTTGGCGCTCCAGTCGTTGCGGCGCCAGTTGATCCGGGCGTTCATCTTCTGTTCCTGGTTGCCGTCCATGCGCAGAATGTCATCAAAACCTTCAACCGGGTAGTTGGAGGGAATAATGCCGGCTTCCTGTGCGTCAAACAGCACCTGTGCCGCACCACCAGGCTCCTGGTCGTACTTGGTGTAGACAGATCCGACCCAGGTGAAATCCCAGTCGCCGATCCCCGTCTCCAGGTCGTAATACACACCAAAATCGAAACCTTCCACGATTCGCGTGTCGAGGTTTTCATAAATGTCGTTGACATAATCCAGGTCGCCGGCCGGGCACAGGCCCGCCGCTTCATAGATCGGGATATAGTCGTCTTCGACTTCGGTCCTGCCAAGCACCGGGTTGCCAGAGCAACCGCCGCCTTCCAGGCGCATGACCAGGTCAAGGAGCGTATGGTTCTCTTCACCGAACAGGCCAATGGTGTCCTTCTTCTCGATCTTCCAGAAATCGAGGGTCAGGGTCACGTTGTCGATCGGGTTGAGTACAACACCCACGGAGTAGTTGTCGGATTTCTCCGGCTTCAGTTGATCGTTACCAAAGGCACGGCGCTGGATGGTATTGCGGCAGTCCAGGATATCCTGGTCCGGATCACCACCGTATTCTGCCGCGTACTGGCAGGTGTAGTCGGTGCGGGTATTATTACGCACCACCAGTCCTTCGTTGATCGTGACCAGGTTCGGGGCCCGGAATGCCTGGGACCAGGAACCACGCAGCATGAACCAGTTGGTCGGGCGCCAACCAAACGCGACCTTCGGAACCGTGGTGCTGCCCACGTCAGAGAAGTTTTCGTATCGCAGCGCCAACTGCAGGTCCAGGGTGTTGAGCAGCGGGATGGCAAACTCGGTGAACAACGAGGTGACGCTCCTGTCACCCTCGCTATCCGGAGTAGGGCTGGAGTTGATGACGTCCGAAACGAAGGGATAAGTATCACCCTCCCAGTCCGTGAATGGAATCGTGCCGTCCAGTCGCGGATCGCGATCATCCTTGAATGACTCCTTGCGGTACTCGGCACCGGCCATAAAGCCCACCGGACCACTCCAGGGAAGATCAAACAGGCCGATGTTGGAGATCTTGAAGTCCACCAGGAACAGGTCGGTTTCGCTGTCCCTGCGCACATCAACCAGGGCACGCTCGACATTGGTATTCACGCCGCCACCGAAGGGGTTGTAGGCCGCGGACGTCGGGTCGCTCAATGCTTCCTGCATCAGGTTGTTGGAGATGCGGTTGTGGGTCACGTCATTGCGTTCAGCTTTCGAATACATGATGGCGGAATCCCAGTCCCAATCCATACCGATGCTGCCACGCAGACCCTGCAGGATGCGGTAGACCTTGGAGTCGGTGTCGACGATTCGTGGTACTTCCGCCCAGCGATAGTTGTCGATCGTCATTTCCAGGCCCTCGCAGGGCACGTCCGGGCCGATCACGTCTTCGGAAAGACGGTTTGGCGAACCGCAGGGGCCCAGGGGGTTCCAGTAGTTATCCGCGGAAACCCGCAACTTGACGGACGAGAACGAGTAGGAAGGATGACGGATCAGGTTGGTGGATGACTGGTACCAGGAGAACTCGGTATAAGCCTCCATTCCGTTGGCGAACTCGTGGTTGAAGTAGGCGTAGGAATTGAAGCGGTCCAGTTCGGACACCAGGTCACGATTCTCATTCAGGTTGTAGCGGTAAGTGCCCTGCCCATCGACATGACCGCATACATTGTCTGCGATGATATAGCCGCCTTCGCAACGTTCATCACCGACCGGGTAGGTTTCGAACTCACCGCTGGAATCGACGATGCCGCGTGCCCTCAGGCCGTACGGGTCGCCCGACATGCTTTTGACCAGGTCGTACTGGCCCCAGTTGGAGTTGGCGCTGTCGTTGCGAAACGCTGTGCTGCCAAACCAGGGAGAATCTTCATCAACCAAACGACGGTAATCGGAGTCGGCCCACTTTGGGTCGTCCTGTGAATTGACACGATCGCGGCCGTAGTAATTGACAAAGACACCAACGCTGGTCCGGCCTTCGTTGAATACGTCGCCCCACTCGATGGTCAGGCTGCCGTCATCCCGGGGGATATTGTCGTAGCTGGTATACCGGGCACGGACGGAAAAACCGTCGTAATCGTCTTTCATCACGGTATTGACCACGCCGGCCACGGCGTCGGCGCCGTAAATGGCGGACGCACCGTCACGCAGGACTTCGACCCGCGACAGCCCAAAGACCGGGATAACCGCGGAGTTGGCCGTGTTGACCGGAACGAAACTGCCGCCGACTTCTTCGGTTTGATAAGTGGCGGAATTCACCACGCGGCGGCCGTTCATCAACACCAGCGTATTGCCGGTGCCGATGTTCCTCAGGTTGAAGGCGCCGATATCACCGCGGGCGGAGTTGACGCCGCCGGAAATATTTTCAGCTTCGTTGAAAAAGTTCTGGCCCTGTTCGGGCATGGCGTCAAGCAGTTCTTCACCGGATTCGATACCGAATGCATCAATCGCCTGTACGTCCACCACCGAAACTGACAGGGCGTCATTGATGGCCGCGCCGCGGATCTGGGAACCGGTAACGATGACTTCTTCGATTTCACCCGCTTCCTGCTCGGCGCCGGCCTGCTCTGTGTCGGTCTGCGCCAGCATCTGTGGCGCAAAAAGCGCGGCCTGTATGGCTAGTGTGAGCGTGAATAAATTACGTTTCTTCATCTCGACTGCTCCTCAAATGTTCCCGTTTGCCGGGATTATTCACAAAGTATTCCCCAAACACTTGCGCCGATTGGAATCAACCGATAACCGCAAGCATATCATCCATTGACTGCGCGTTTCTCCAGCAGTCAAAGCCTGCTGAACCGTCCTGGTTCAACTCCACGCCATAGACGGCCGGAGCCGGTAAAGCGTTGTAATAAAACGGGTTGGAAAAGTAATAAGCGCCGGTGTCGTGCAGAACCACGAAATCTCCCGGTTCGATCAGGGGCAAAAGGCGGTTGGTGCCCGCCATGTCGCCGGCGAAACACAAGGGCCCGCCGATGTCCTGGCTGACGACCGTGCCGGTCTTTTCCATCCCATCCGGCCCGAAAGCCGAAATCCGGATCTTCCAGTGATCCGGCATGAAAATGGTGCGGGTTGCGACCTGGGCGCCCGCATGGGAGATCGCAATATGCCGGTCTCCCGATTTTTTCGTGTACTCGATACGCGAGGCGATAAAACCGTTTTTTGCGAAGATACTACGCCCGAACTCGGTCTTGACACGGTATTCGCCGCTGAACAACTCAGGCGCCTTCTTTTTCAAAATAGCCGCGTAGTCAGCAAATGTCGGGGTTACCTCTTCGCTGGTAAAGTTGACCGGCAGACCGCCGCCAATATCGATCGTCTGGACTTGCGTTCGACCCGCCTGCTCGTTGATCTGCCCCGCCAGCACGACGACCTTGCGCACGCCGTCCGACATCAATTCCAGGCTGCAACCCTGCGAACCCACGTGGGTGTGCAAGGAATTCATCCAGGGATGGTCCAGGTAACATTCGATAATGGCTTCGCGGTTGCCCGCGTCTTCCAGCGCCACGCCAAATTTCGAAGAATGGGTTGCGGTGCTCATGGCGCCAATACTGCCGGAGCCAACCTGCGGATTGACCCGGAAGCCGATATCGGCACAACAGTTTGTGGCATCCACCAACCCGGCTACGCGCGCAAATTCCTGGAAGTTGTCGATATTCAGGTTCACGCCCGCCTCGAATACCCGGCGCAAAACGGTATCGGTTTTCGCGGGTTCGTCGAAAACGATGTCGTGGGGCAGGAAGCCGGCGCGCAGGGCCTGCTCCAACTCACCCGGACTGGCGACCTCGCAGCCCATTCCGGCCTCCCTGACCAACTGCAGGGCACGTCGCATGGAATTCGCCTTGGCGGCAAACATGTGTTTGAAGTGATCGGGAAAAGCGTCCTTCAGGGACTGGATGGTCTTTCTGACGGCGGCTGTATCAACAAACGCGGCCAACGGGCGGCTTGCGTTCAGATAATCTGAATCGACCGCCGCAGACACAACCTGCTCATGGAAACTAAAGCCCATTCCAACATGCTAGCCGAGCAACTTGCCGCAGAACCAATGACAAACTTTGGCCAAAGCATAACCCAGAGTTATGCCCTGGCCCGGCTTGAACTCACAAAGTTCAGTACGTGACGCCTCAGACACTCGGTAAAACTACGGGTAATCAGTGACATAGGTGCTTCTTCGGAGTGCAGCGCCGATATTCTGAAGGTCAGTTCCGTGTCCAGGGGCCAGATTCTAATGTTCTCATGACCGTTTGACCGGGCCGTAATTTCGTCGGTTATGGTGATCCCGGCCCCGTATGCGACCAGCGACCGGGCAACCTGGTAGGTCTCTGAGTAAGCGACCGTATTGAGATTGACCAGTTTTGACTGGATGTGTTTTGACAGCAACCTGCCCAGCGGGCCGCGGCGGTCCAGGCTGATAAACGGATAGTCGGCCAGGTCGGAAACCCTGAGGGAGGTCTTGTCGCCAAACGCCATGTCGGCAGGCGTCAGCACAAAGAATTTTCCTTTCGCCAGCAGTTCACTGCTGATTCCGGGGACCACACCCGGGTCAAAAAGCAGGCCGATATCGATTCGGGACTCGAGAAGCGCCCGGCAGATTTCACCGTGGTGGAGTGTTTCAACAGAAAAGAACACATCGCTGTGCTGTTCCCGGTACTCAGCTATCGCCGCCGGAAGCACGTCGATACCAAACGCGGGTGTGGCCGCGATGCGCACCCGCCCTTTATCGGCCGTGCGCAGGTTTTCCGCCACGTGGCGCATCCGGTCCAGGGAATCATTCACTTCATCGACGTGCGCAAACAGCTGGTTGGCCTCCGGTGTCGGGACCAGCTTGCCCTTGACCCGGTCAAACAGGCGGTAACCCAGTTGCTGCTCCGCATGGGCCAGCACCTTGCTCACCGAGGGTTGCGAAACATTGAGCACCTCGGCGGCCCGCGTTACCGAACCGCTTGAGTAGACAGCGTGGAAAACTTCGATATGTCGTAGACGCACAACCAGCCTCCGCAGCATGAAACCACGAAAGTATAACCCCAAGCTATGAGGACAGTCTGCCCGCTTCCCCCGGGGTCAGGCTCTTTGAACCTGGCCCCGTAACAAGCGCACCTCGTTGCCCTCGGCCGGATGCTGCGGCAACAGGCGCGCCAGCACCAGGGACACCATCGCCATTGCGGTGCCGGAGAGGAAAACGATGGAGGGCGAATACAGCCACACCAAGCCGAACGCGACCGGGATGACCACGGCCGCGATGTGATTGATGGTAAACGCGACCCCGGCCGTCGACGCCATGTCGGCCGGGTCTGCGATTTTCTGAAAGTAGCTGCGGATCGCGATCGCCATGGCAAAAAGCACGTGGTCCAGGATGTAGAGAATCACGGCCACCCACGCGGTTTGTACGAAAGCATAAGCGGTGAAGATAACGATCAAACCCGCGTATTCCAGTGTCAGCATCGGCCGCTCGCCAAAGCGCCCGATCAGGCGCCCGATACGCGGGGCCGCCAGGCTGTTGATCACGTGGTTGACCAGGTACAGGAGTGCGATGTTCGACACCGAAAACCCGAATTTCTCGACCATCAGGAAACCGGCAAATACGATAAAGATCTGCCGCCGTGCACCGGCCATGAAAGTCAGGGCGTAGAACAGCCAGTAGCGGCGGCGCATCAGCAGGTGTTTACGCTGCGGAACCTTCTGTGGAAACAGGGGAAACAGCACCACGACTGCGAGCGCCAATGCGACCACCGCGCCACCGGCCAGCAGGTACAAGAACCGGTAGTCCAGTTGCAGCCAGGAGACCCCGGCCCAGACCGTGGCGAATGCCAGCAAGGCTGCGATCGACGAGGCCGATGACAGCTGTCCCATCACTTCCGGGGCCCGTTCCTTTTCAATCCACTGCAGGGTCAGGGACTGCTGCAGCGTGTAAAAGTAGTGGAACCCCGTGGACATCAGTACCGTGGTGAAGTACAGGCCGTACTCACTTGGCATCAACCCGGTCAGTGCGACGCCCAGGCCCAGCAGTGAAACCGCCATGATGGCGAAGGTCTGCTCACGCAGCACCAGCAATACAAATACCGTGGTAAACGCCAGGAAGCCCGGCACTTCCCGCAGGCTCTGCAGGATGCCGATTTCACGCCCCGTAAAGGCGGCATGCTCGATCGCGTAATTGTTGAGCAGGGCCTGCCAGACGGAGAAACCGAGCGTTGCGGCCACGCCGAGTAAAATCAGCAGGTATTCGGGCTTGCGGGACATGCGGGCCATTCTACCGTTTTACACAAACACTGATGACCCCGCTTTGCCGGGCATTCTGCGACGTGACATTGATCCCGGTTCGCTTATACTCCGAGTCTGCAGCTGCAGACCCGATCCCGGTTTCGTTTTCCCTGTCTGCACCGGTTGAAGAGCCAAGAAGAACCAAAGGAGGTTAACGCCCGTGCAAATACAGGGGCTGGCTTATAACGATACCCAGTACCTGGACCTGTACCTTCCAGGAGAACCGGCGCAGGCCATCGTTATCTGTATTCATGGCGGTGGATTTGTATCGGGCGGAAGAGACGACGAACGCTGCCGGCAGTCACTTGCCTTGCTGCACGAAGCCGGCTTCGTCTGTGCTTCGGTCTCCTATTCGCTGGCGACCCCCCCGGATCGCTTTGCCAAATGGCCGCAAAACCTGTTCGACATCGCCGACGCCATCGCTTTCCTGCATGATCATGCCCGTACTTACGGCTACGATTTCAGCCGCTTTGGCCTGCTGGGTTTCTCCGCCGGCTGCTGCCTGGCTAACCTTTACATGCAGGGTGGAACAAGGTTGTTTCGACAATTTGGCTACCCGAACCGCCTATTCAGGCCGGCCGCCCTGGTCGGCTTCTACGGACCGTACGATTTTTCAACCCGGCAAGCCGAACGCCAGTCTGTGGACAAGGAGATCAATCGCCTGCATTCCCCGCGGCACTGGCTCAAGACCAACGAAGGCGCGCCGCCCCCACCGGTGCTCCATATCCAGGGTGACGCCGACACGGTCGTGTGGCCGGATCAGCACGAAACATTCCAGGCGGACTGCAGGGAAAAGAACTTCGATTTCAAGGGAATCGTTGCCAGGGGCTTTGCACACAGCTTTGCGCCGCGCGATACCAACGACCGCGGAGAGAGCCTGGACCTGGGTCCGGAAATCGTGAATTTTTTCAAGCAGCACCTGGCCCGCCGCCCACCGAAGGGAAGCTCCTGATTCAAAGCAGTAACTGGCTCGCCACGAGCGACGCGACCGCGCCACCGATCATCGGCACCGAGGTTCGCTTGATGATATCGAACGGCGTCACCTTCGCGGCGCCGGCCACCGCGATGATCACACCGGCCACCGGTGAAACACTCCGGAATAGGCCACCGGCGAGTTGGGAAGGCAGCATCAGGGAAACCACCTGGGTATTCATCCGCTCGGCGATTCCCGGGATCATGCCCGAAAAACTGAACAGGGCGGCGTTACCGCTGCCGGTCAACATTGCCGTGGCGCCCAGCAACAAAACCATGACCACGGCCATCGCGGCACCGCCAAAACCGGCGCGCTCAACGATCGTGACCAGCGCATCGATCATGCCGGTGGCCTTGATGCCCATGGCAAAAATCTCCGCTGCGACAATCAGCGTCACCACCGAACTGAATATCTCCCCCATCCCGCGAAAGAAAGGCACGATGCCGCCCAACGCCTCGCGCAGGCTGCGGTGACGGATGCCTTCGCAACTCATGCCCACGGCCAGGCTGATCAACATGGCGGTCACCACGTCCAATCGGATCGACTGCACCATCAGCGGGCTGAAAATAAACAACAGGAACAAGGGCAGCAGCGGCAGCAGTGCATAGACCACAGGCGCACGGGCCTGGTCTTCGTCCGCAGCTGACGGGCCGTCAATAGCCGCGCCAGCGGGAACCGGCTCCGGTTCACGCTGGTCGCACCAGCGTTGCCAGAAGAAATGCAACGCAGCGATAACCGGCACCACGACGGCAGCGACCTTGAGCTGGTAGTACACGAAGTACTCAATCGGCGTGACACCAGTGACTTCCGCCGCCACGTTGGCCGCAGGCGAAGCCGGGCCCAGGTCCAGGCAGGCAGTTGTGCCGATAACCGCGGCCGCCGCCACCGGGCGAACACCGAGTTTGACCAGTGTCGGGTACATGGCGACCAGCAACAGCATGGCCAGGCCTGCAGCGCTGGGAATGAAAATATTCAATGCCTGGCCGATCACGTAGATGATGGCCAGCAGAAGGTAGGGGCTCCTGATGCGTGACAGGGGACCGATCGAGAGGTCGACCAGGGCCGTGGAAGCCGAGATCGAGGACATGTACCTGGCAAAGCCGCCCGCGGCCATGATGATCATGCCAATGCGGGCCACGCGGCTGGAAAAGGCCTCGCTGGCCCAGGCAAACAGGTCAAAGGCAAACAGCCCGGTGAGCGACTCCAGCCCGGGTTGTCCGGACAGAACCCGTGCAAGGTGCGCCGTGGTGAGCAGGGCAAAGCCGGCAAGAAACAGTGTCGCGTGGGTCTGGTAGCGTTTTACGACCAGAAACCCGGTGATGACGATGATGACCAGCGCGATGATTTGCATGACCGGGGGAAGTATAGGAAGCATTACGAAGCAAAGCCATTAAAACCCGTTTTCACGGTCCGCCCGCCTGACACGATCGGCTGATTATTCGTTTCCGGAGCCAAGAAACTGCTGGAGGCAAGTTTTCAGATGGTCGACAAAGTGCCTGGCGATCAGCGAAATCGGTTCACGGTCGACGTGCAGCGCCGATATCCTGAACTTCAACGCCGGCCTCAGTTCACGGACCACCACTTTTTCGTAGCCCCTGGAACGCGCGGTCACCTCATCGGCGATGCTGACTCCGAACCCGTGGGACACCAGCGCCTTGGCCAGTTGGTAGGAGCCCGCGACGGCCATGGTGTTCAGCTTGATGTGGCTGGATTCAATGTGTGTGTTCAGCAGGCGATCCAGCGGACCCTGGTTGTCCAGGCGGATGAACGGGAGCCCGGCGAGGTCTTCCAGGCGCAGCGGCCTGTCGCCTTCCAGGTCCATTGCTGGCGGCACCAGGACCACGAAATGGCCCTGCCCCAGCATTTCCCCCCTGATGCCGGGCAAGTTGTCGGGATCAAATGCCAGCGCCAGATCGATCCGGGAATCCAACAGGGCTCCGGCCAGTTCCTCGTGCTTCAGGGTCTCGATACAAAACATCGTATCACCATGAATTTCCCGGTAGCTGGCGATCGCCCCGGGCAGAAAATCAATGCCGAACGCCGTCGTGGCGGCAATCCTGATCGTGCCCATCTCGACCGACCGCAATCTTGATGCGACCTGGCGTAATCGGTCCACGCTGTCGTTGACCTCGGTGACGTGCACAAAGAGCCGGTCGGCCTCGGGGGTTGGTATCAGCTTGCCGCGAACGCGGTCAAACAACTTGTAGCCTAGTTGCTGTTCAGCGTGCGCCAGGACCTTGCTGACCGAGGGTTGCGACACGTTGAGCACTTCCGCGGCACGCGTGATGGAACCGCAGGAATAAACCGCGTGAAAAACTTCGATGTGGCGCAATCGCATATCGGCGAGCCTGTCCTGGTGGAAAGGCAATTATAGCGGCCATGAAAAACGGGGTCAGGTTCGGGAACCTGACCCCGGATTTTTCAACGTCGCGGCTGAAGCCGCTCCTGCAGCCTAGGCGGCGTCGGCCTGGATGTCGTGGTGAATGGCCTCGGCGGCCCGTTTGCCGGCGCCGGCGGCCAGGATCACGGTGGCTGCGCCCGTTACGGCATCGCCACCCGCGTAAACACGGTGCACCGAGGTCTCTACCTTGCGCTCATCGACCAGCAGGCCGCCCCAGGAGTGCGTTTTCAGGCCGGGCGTGGCCTTGACCAGCAAGGGGTTCGGCCGCGTGCCGATCGACAGCACGACGTTGTCCACCGGGAAAACGAACTCGGAGCCCTCGATCGGGATCGGGCGCGCGCGTCCGGATTCATCCGGTTCGCCCAGTTCCATCTTCACGCACTTGAGGCCGGTGACCCAGCCATCCTCGCCCAGCACTTCCACCGGGTTGGTCAGCCAGTGCATTTCCACCCCTTCTTCGATGGCGTGCTCGTATTCCTCAATGCGCGCCGTCATCTCGTTTTCGGTGCGCCGGTATACGACCATCGCCTGCTCAGCACCCAGGCGCAGGGCCGAACGCACCGCGTCCATGGCCGTGTTCCCGGAACCGATAACCGCGACGCGCTTGCCTACCTTCAGCGGTGTTTCCGCATTGGGGAAGTCAAAGGCCTGCATCAGGTTGATGCGGGTCAGAAACTCGTTGGCGGAATACACCCCGTTGAGGCTCTCACCTGGTATACCCATGAACTTGGGCAGGCCGGCGCCGGTGCCGATAAACACCGCGGAGTAACCGCGTTCCTTGAACAGGGAATCCATCGTGATGGTCTTGCCGATGATCACGTTATTGACGAACTCGACGCCCATGCGTTCCAACTGCTCGATTTCCCAGTCCAGGATCGTATTGGGCAGGCGGAATTCCGGGATGCCGTACCGCAGAACGCCGCCGGGGGCGTGCAGGGCTTCGAAAACGGTTACGTGATAACCCATGCGCGCCAGTTCACCCGCGCAGACCAGTCCGGAAGGGCCGGAACCGACGATCGCGACTTTCTCATCACGCCAGGGCTGCTTGACGTCCTCTTTGGCCGGCTGGGCCATCTCCCAGTCGGAAACGTATCGTTCCAGGTGGCCGATCGCCACCGGACCGAAGCGCGTGGTCATGTGGCAGTTCTTTTCGCACTGCGCTTCCTGCGGACAGACCCGGCCGCAGATGGCTGCCAGCGGGTTGGCCTCGCGCAGGATCTCAGCCGCCTTGGCGATATTGTTGGCGGCCACGGCGTGCATGAAGTCGGCAATCGGTACCCGTACCGGGCAACCGTCGACACAGACCGGGTCCTGGCAGCGCAAGCAGCGTTCCGCCTCGAACATCGCGTGTGCAAAACAGTAACCTTCGTTGACTTCCTCGAAATCGTGTGCCCGCATACCGGGTTCACGCACGGGCATCGGTGTTTTTTCAGCGCGTTTGACAGGCATCAGTGTGCTCCCGCGGCGGCGCGTTGGCATTCGGCCGCCTGCTGTTCTTCTTTCGTATACATCTTGCTGCGACTGACCGCCTCATCGAAGTCCACTTTATGTGAATCAAAAAATGGGCCATCGACACAGGCGAATCTGACCTCGCCTCCCACCGTGACGCGGCAACCGCCGCACATGCCGGTGCCATCGATCATCAACGGGTCCAACGAAGCCGTGCAGGGAACGCCGGCGGCACTGGTGGTTTTTTCAACCGCCCGCATCATGGGCATCGGCCCGATGGAAATCACGTGGTCAGGGTAACCCGGTGGTCCGCCGTCGATCATCTCTTGCAGGCGCTCGGTGACAAAACCCTTGAAACCGGCCGAGCCGTCATCGGTGCAGATCTCCAGGTTGTCAACGATTTCGGCCAGCTCTTCAGCCAGGATCAACAGGCTTTTTTCACGCGCACCGAGTATCACCGTGGTCTTCTCGCCCTTTTCACGCAGTTCCTTCATCAGGCACAGCAGGGCGGCCGAGCCGAAACCGCCACCCACTCCGACGATATGACCGCCACTTGGAATGTCAGGCGGCTCGCCGAGCGGACCCACCATGTCCAGGATGTCGTCGCCGACACCCAGTTCACCCAGGCGACGGGTGGTGGCGCCAACCTCCTGGACCACGATGGTGATCAAGCCGCTCTTGCGGTCGTAATCGGAAATGGTCAGGGGTATGCGCTCGCCGCCCTCCCGCACCCTGACGATCACGAACTGGCCGGCACGGGCCGAACCTGCAATCAACGGGGCCTCGACGCGATACAGGCTGGTAATCGGCGTCAGCTGTCGTTTTTCTACGATTTTTACCATGATCAGAGCTCCGGGTGTTCGTGCATGGCCTTGATGCGGCGCCAGCGGCGGTCGACCTCTTTCTCGATCGCTGCAAGGGCCTCCCTATTCTCTTCTTTCATCAGGTGCTTGGTCTTGCCCATCTGTCCAAGCCAATCGGTGATCTTGCGCTTACGCCCCAGCAACTCGGGATCGTAGGTAATCGTGGTAATGCCGCGTTCGACTTCGTAAATGGGGAAGAACAGGGAATCGATGGCCACCTGCAAAACGGATTCGGCTGCATCGTCGGTTGTCGTCCAGTTGAGCGGGCAGAAGGACAGGATCTTGCCATAGCTCAAGCCCTCGTTCTTGGCGTACCACTGGGCTTTTGCCGCCTTGCGCATCAGGTCTTCCGGATAACCTTCGCTGGCCGTGAACACGTAAGGAATATGTGTCGCCGCGAAGATCTGCGCGGTTTCCTTGTGGTGGGTTATCTTGCCGCGGCGCTTGCGGCCAACCTGGCTGGTCGAGGTGCGGTGACCCAACGGGGTAGAGTAGGACAACTGCGCGCCGGTGTTCATGTAGCCCTGGTTGTCGTATTCCAGGATCATCATGTGGTGATTACGGTGCGCCGCGCCCAGGGCCGGGCCCATGCCGATATCCATGCCGCCATCGCCACTGACCATGACGAAGGTGATGTCCTTCGACGTGTCCAATTCTCCGCGATGAATCAATTCGTGGTACATCTCGACCAGGCCGGACAGCGTGGCCGCTCCATTCTGGAACAGGTTGTGGATGTAGGTAACGCGGTGCGCGGTCTTCGGGTAGCCGGTGGTCACCACCATGGCGCAACCGGTCTGGAACAGGACAACGATATCGCCTTCCAGCACGCTGAACACCTGGTGCAGGACCGGGAAAGCCCCGCAACCCGGGCAGGCGCCGTGTCCCGGTGCGATCCGGCTGGGCACCTCGGCCATCGCCCACAGTGGTTTCAATTCGACGTCCAGCTTGCCGGTTTCCTCGTTCGGCGTGACCGTGGCCATGCCCCTGCTGACTTCTTCCGTCTGGATGGGAGGCAATCCATCGGCGAACTTCAATTCCGGCCTTCCAGCAAACGTACCGTAGTAGGCGAAGGTTTCTTCGAATTTCCCGGTTTCAGCCGCCTCGATGGCCAGTTCGAAGAATGCCTCGGCATCATCGTCATCAAAATCCTTGCCGCCCAGCCCATAGATACGGGTTGCGACCCGGGTATGATTTTCGGGGTCTATCTGGATCGCGGCACGGACTTCCAGCGACAGGTTGCCGCCATCCGCACCGTAGGAATCGGCGCGGTCGCCCACCACGATGGCCTTGACGTTTTTCAGCGCTTCGCGAACCAGGTCGCCCGGGAAGGGGCGCAATACGTTGAGCGATACCACGCCGACTTTCTTGCCTTCTTCACGCAACTTGTCAGCCACGGCCTTGGCCGTTTCGGCCGCTGAGTTCAGCAAGACCACCGCGGCCTCCGCATCTTCCATGCGGTAACTGTCGATCACTGAATAGTTGCGCCCGGTCAGCTTCTCGAGATCCGCAAACACTTGCGGGATGACCTTGCGTGCTGCTTCCATGGCCATCGAATGCTGTTTCTTGTTATTGATCAGGTCCGGATCGTTCATGTAAGGACCAAAGGTGATTGGCTTCTGTGGGTCGAGCGCGGTGTAAGGTGCTTTACTCTCGCCAAGAAATGCCGCCAGTTCGTCCTTGTTGACGATGGTTTCCACGCGCCGCTTCTGGTGGCTGGTGAAAAAGCCGTCATAAGCCACGATTACCGGCAAGCGAACGTCAGCGTGTTCGCCGATGCGAATGGCGGCAATATTCATGTCGTACACGGCCTGCGGGTCACGCGCCATCAAGATGACCCAACCGGTGTTCAGGGCGAAGTAGATGTCGGAATGGTCACAGCGGATATCCAGCGGACCGGAAACCGCCCGGGTTGCCACGTTGAGCACCATCGGCGCGCGTGTGCCGGACTGCACGGGAAGCTGTTCCAATGCGAACAAAAGACCCTGGGAAGAAGTGGCGTTCAGGACACGTCCGCCACCCAGCGATGCACCGTAACAAATGCCGGCCGCGCCGTGCTCACCGTCAGCGGGAACCATCATGATTTCATGGTCACCGTCCGCCTGCATCTTTGACAGGGTTTCGGCTACCTCGGTTGACGGTGTAATCGGGAAATACCCCATCACGTGGAACTCAATATCACTGGCCGCCTTGGCAGCCGCCTCGTTACCGCTCAGGAAGTCCGTTTTCTGACTGACAGGCCCGTCTTCGGGCGCCCCGGGTTTCGCTTGCTGGATTACTGAGTTGGCTTCAGTGGCCATGCCATGTTCCTCGCTGATTATTTGTCGTCTATAAAATGTTCCATACCATCCGCAGATCAAGCCGCCGGTGCTGTATCCTTGTAGAGCGGGACGCGCAGGCTGTCCGCCAGTCCCGGCGTCTCGGTCACCCGCACCATCGCCTCAGTCGGGCAAGTCTCGACACAGCGCATGCAGCCCTTGCAGTACTGGTAGTCGATGCCTTTCAGATGAACCCGGTTGACGCCTTCCGCGTCGACTTCGTGGGTCCAGGACAGGCAAAAATCGGGGCAGACCGTGGCGCACAGGCCACAATGAATGCATTTCGCACCCGCAAACTTGGGCATATAACCCGTGCGGGACGCCGACAGGTCATTGGAAATGGTATTGCCGGCATTGGGGATGATCCCGCCGATTGGTGCCGTTTCGTAACCCAGTATGGGCGTTGATCGGATAATGGGCAGATCTCCCGTACCCTTGCCGACACCTTCCAGTATTTCAAATTCCGTGGCGCCGCGCTCGAAAGCCCGTTCGTTTGCAGCCGCCGCCTTTGGATTACGCTCCCTGAACTTCGCCGTCAGTTTTTCCAACACGTGCTCCCCTTGCAGGAAGGGCACAACGGTGCACAGTGTTCCCAGCAGAACCGCGTTCGGCCGCGAAAACTCCTGCATGGCGATGTTGGTGGCATCGATCCGGATGATCTTGGTGCCGGACGGTACCTTTTCGAGCGTCTTGGGTACATCACCGGGTGCGCCGTTGTAGATCAGGTATCCATTATTCTTCATGCCCGCGATCGTGATGTCCTGCTTCACCAGGGCGTCGTGGAAAACCACGATCACATCGGGCGAATCGATCGGCGCAGAGGTGCGAATCGGCTTGTCCGCGGCAACCAGCCTGACATACGAGCGCACGACGGAACCCTTCTTTTCAGAACCATATGAAGAAAAGTGGGATCCGTTGAGGTTCATGTCGAGGACGGCTGCGGTTGCCAGGATTTTTCCGGCCGAGTTGGCCCCCAGCCCACCGATGGACTCAAATCGGATTTCGAACAATCCAGATGGATCAGGCAATACACATTCGTTCATAAACCTGTCCTTAATTTTTTTGGGTTTGTGGCACGATGAAATTACCATTCGAAATCCAAGCCGATCTTGCGTTAAGTCAAGTGAACGCAGATGAGATTTTTGCTGCGAAACTGAATAAGTGCTGTGTTTTGAATGAATTTAATCCGGCAGGATGCAGACGGATCCGGGGGCAGCGGACAGTTTGATCGTCCCGCTTGCCGGGAATGCCTCAAAGGCTTCCGCCCCGGCGCAAATAATGGGGATGTTTACCCCGTACAGCCCGGAGGCGACGAGTGCGCCGACCACCAGGATAGGGTCACGGTCGCTAGTGACGATGGCCCGTGGATGGATACCCAGGCGGGCTGACTCCAGCAGGATGCTGGACGAGGATGAGGAGCCGCGGCCACCCGGCATGACCAGGATGCGGCCGGCGATGGTCATGCCATGCTGCGGGTGGTTGACGTCGCAGACCCTGCCGCTTTCCAGGTCAAACCCACCCCACAGGCTAAGGGGTGCGGTCAGCAGCGCAATCCGGCCGCTTGCCTCTCCGGGCAGCAGGCACTCGGCCTGGATCGACACACCGCTCATGCCACGACCCTCCCTTTTTCAGCACAACGGACACAGCGTTCCAGCGACATCAGGGCCGGTCGGCGGCCGGTATTGCCCGGTGCGTAGTGGGCCCACTTGGCCGAGTTGGTCACCACCACGCCTTTCCCGCGTAATGTGGGGCGGACCAGGTAGGTGCAGGTATCAAGCACGGTCTTGACGCCAAAACCGAGAAGTGACCCGGCCCATTCCTGCTGGTCGATCTGCGCCGCGATTTCACGGGAAGTCGATACCAAAACATCCACGCCCGGCGCGGCCCTCCGGCCGTGCATCAACTTCGCGAGCCGCCTGAATTCCTGCAGGGAGAAATGCGGTGTTCCGACGCAGAGTGCAGCGACTGTTTCGCCGGGCTCGACCCGGCACAGACGGTCGCTTACCGCGGTGAACCCGGCCCGCCCCAACGTCCGTATGTCGCTTGCCTGCCCGCCCGCCGCCTTCTCCAGCGTGGCTGCTTCGGGTGTGACGCCAACCATGTGAAACATCGCCACTGCACCAGACGAAGCCGCCGCCGCGCCGACCGACTTGAGTTCATCCTCGCTGGTGTCGGCGGGCCCGCCCTGGATGGCCGCCACGCGGGAGCCGGCCTGTTCACCCAGAACGTAACCGAGGCTGGCAAAATAGAGATCCCGCTCCAGGCCGCACTCCTCCGGCCCCGGCACCTCCAGCACCATGTCGGCGAAACGGTTTTCCGAACGGTGCAGCCCCGCCAGCGGCACGCGCCCCGTCAACGCCGCACAGATGTCTGTGAAATCACCATATCGATCGGTACGGGCGCCCAGCACGGAGTTGGCGAAGACGATGGCGTTGGATTCGGCCCACGCAATGTGTTGACCCTTTTGCGGCCTTTGGAAGCGCTGGTAAGGCGCGCAGGTCAGGGTTGGCCGGCAGCCGAGGCGCAGATACGCGTCCACCATCTTCTTCTGGATCCGCACGACTTCGGGGGAAACCTCGCTGTACCCTGGATTTTCCAGGTCAAAAGCGGTCACGTTCAGCGTAGTGGGAACGCGGACCTGGAAATCTCCATCCAGCAGGAACTGAACAAAATCCAGGCCCGACTGGCCGTGATACAGGCAGCTGTCGATATGGGCCGAAGCGATATCGACAAAACCGTTTGCGCCCAATACTTCTCCGTAACGCAACAGCAGGCGCATCGCCTTTTGGGCCGGCGCCCCCAATTCGCCCCCGAGCAACGCCTTGTCGATCGCATCCAGTCTCACCCAAAATCCCCTGGCACAGGAGTAGAATCCGATTGTACCCCCAAGCTTGCCCACAACAGGAAGCTGTTATGAAGATCGATCGGATCGAGTTGTTCCACGTCGCGTTCCCCCTGGAAAAACCGTTTTACCCGTCCTGGATTCCCGGTTACCCGCAGACGGTCAACCGTTTCACCCTGGCGCGCTTTACCACCGACGACGGTGTGCAGGGTCTCGCAGCGGGTGCGGCTTTCAACAGGGAACGTGAAGGCCTGGGCAACCTGCTCGGACCCTACCTGGTCGGCCTCGATCCCACCGATATCGAAACGGGGCGTCAGCGAATACGCGAGGCGGGTTACCTGGGCTGGAGCAATTACTGGCTGGAAGCCGCTTTCTGGGACATCAAGGGCAAGGTCGAAGACAAACCGCTATGGCAAATGCTGGGTGGCGACCCGTCCCGGCTTTCGGCTGGTCACCGGGTACCGGTGTATGCGTCCACCGGCGAAATCCACGCCCCGGAACAACGGGCAGAAGAAGTTCTGCGGCTGACCGAACAGGGGTTCAAAACCGTCAAACTCAGGGTGCATGACTTCGATCCGGCGGAGGACATCCGCCAGGTCGAAACCGTGCGCAGGGCAGTCGGCGACACGATGCAGGTCGGCGTCGACGCCAACCAGGGCTGGCGTGTCGCACTGATCGACGATGCCCCCTTGTGGGACCTGGGCCGTGCGGTGAATTTCGCGGCCGCTTGCGCCGATAACGGTATCGCATGGCTGGAAGAACCACTGGACATGTACGGCTGGGACGAACTGGCCGAACTGCGTCGCCGCTCAGGCGTGCCCATTGCCGGCGGTGAACTCAATGGCGGCTGGCATGAATTCCGGGTCATGATGGAAAAAGGCTGCTTCGATATCTACCAGCCCGATGCCACGTTTGGCGGAGGTATCAGCGGCGCCAGGCAGGTACAGAACGCCTGCATCGAACGTGGCCTGCACTTTGCACCCCATACCTGGTCGAACGGTTTCAGCATGATGGTTAACCTGCACGTGCACGCCTCCGGCCCGATGGACCACCCACTGGAATACCCCATCGAACCACCCGGCTGGACGCCACAATGCCGCGATGCGCTCCTGACCGAACCCATCCTGGCCGATGCCAACGGCACCATCGCCCTGCCGGACAAACCCGGCCTGGGTATCGAGATCGACGAAGACATGCTGGCCCGCCACGGTGAAAAGTTCTTCGACATCACCACCAGGGGCATCGCCGTCAAAACCATCCGAGAGAAAGGTCTTTTTACCGCATTGAAACTGGCCCGCAAGAAGCGCCGCAGTAACTCCACATAACATCGGCGATTCTAACCCGGCCGAGGTATTGCATACCCCCTTCCAGGGAACGCTCGCTTGCGCGCACATCCTTGTGATGCTTGTCTTGCCGCCATCCAGGCGTCAAACATCCCTGGAAGGGGGTATGCAACACCTCGGCCTGAGCCCGGGCAAAAAACGGGAAACTTCCGGCGTCCCTCCGAA
>JAZBOH010000155.1:0-110210 GCA_036351055.1 Lysobacterales bacterium | reverse complement strand
GTATCACCGGTAAACCAGCCGCAACTCGCTTCGTCCCACACCGTGAAATGGTGGCGGGCATGTCCCGGCGCGTCCATGAAAGACAAGGTTCTGCCCCCGACCTGCAGCTCATCTCCGTCTTCCATCACCAGTACGCGCTCTTCGGCAACCGGCTGCAAGGCGCCGTACATCTCGTCGAAACGGGCGTCGCCGTAGACGCCACGGGCACTGGCCTCCAGTTTCGAGGGGTCGACCAGGTGGCGCGCCGCGTAGGGGTGGGCCACCAGCTTCGCCTGCGGCAGGTGCTGCATCAGGGAGCCGGCGCCGCCGGCATGGTCCAGGTGTACATGCGTCACGATCACGTGGCTGATCTCTTCTGGCTGGCGTCCGCGGCTTTCGACCACTTTCAGAATCCGCCCGACGCTGGCCGCGTTTCCGGTTTCAATCACCGCCAGGGCAGACCCGGTTTCCAACAGGTAACAGGCCGCCATCTGGGGCCGGACCATTCCGCTGTCGATCGCGGTGATGCCGCCCTCGTACTCCAGTGCCGTGATGCATTCGTTCATGTTCTGTCCTTCGGGGATGTCACGCCTGAACCTATTTTCGGTTGATCGGGTCAAACAAATCAACGATCTTCTTCTGTTGGGGTTTACTGCTGAAATACCCTATTATTGAGCATGAATATGAACTCCCGGGCCACTGTACTGATCGCATGTTTCCTGCTGGCCGCCACCCCGGCCGCAGCGGCCGACCGCGCACTGCCCAAACCCAACTGGAACCGCCACGCCGCCATAGAAGCATCCAGCCTGGCCGAAACAAGGATCCACCTGGAATCGCTTTTCGAACTGGCCCGTGAAGGGCGCGGCGAAGAACTGATGCGCACGGTCCGTGCCATCGAATTGGACGCCGGCTGGACCGACCCGGCACGTGAGAAGGTCCTGCATTCCCTGGCGCTGGCCCTGGGCGATTTTGAACCCGGGGTCATCGGGCCGCAGGTGCTCGAATACCTGGCCGAACGACGGTCCCGGATCCTGGTTCCCCACGAGGAACACCCGGGAATGGGGGTCCCGCTTTTCAATATCCGTGCCGCGGCGACGGGCTCGCTGGCCGAGTGGTCGCGTCATGAAAAACGGCTGCGGGCGGAGAGAACCAGGCTTGATTCGGCTACGGCAATCCCGCAGGCAGAAAACTTTGTCCGTTCCATCGCGGCCAGCAGCGATGCCGAAACAGCCGCGCGGATCCGCGCCGCGCGCGGCCTGTACGATCCCGCCGAGCTGGAATTTATCGTTGCCTCCGCCCCCACCATGCACGATGTGGCCACGGCGTCGCTGGTGCTGGCGGAACTCGCACCGGTCATTATTGACCGCCCGGAAACCATGGATCTGCTGTTCAGCCTGCTGGAGCACCGGGAGCTTGGCGCAACAGCGGCCCTGGCGCTGGCAAACAGCGGGAACGAGGCTGTTTTCGACCGACTGGCGATCCTCGCCTCGAGCGGTGAAGACCTCGCGGCGAAGCGGGCCCTTCTGGCCATCGAGGCATTCCACAGCACGCGGGATCTGCAATGAGACGCTTGTGCCTGCTTATCTGCCTGCTGTGTCTGCTTGCGCCAGGGGTATTCGCGCAACAGGCCCGCCTGGTCGAGTGGGTCGAAGAGGCGCCGCTACAGGACACCACGAAAATCGCTCTCGGTTACCCCGTGCCGATCCCGGTCGATTCCGTCCTGCCCTTTGACGGGTTCAGGACCTACAACGCCCTGCACATGCGCCACCAGGACCTGTCGCTGACCACGCCATGGGTGCACCCCAGCGTGATCGGTTCCACCTTCCGCCAGCGGCCCATTTGGGTCTACCAACTGGGCGACCAGGACCAGGAAACCGCCTACGGCCTGCCTGAACAGGCCATGCTGTCGAACGCGGGCATCCACGCCCGGGAATGGCAGTCACCGGAGGTCGCCACCGGGATCATCGAGTTGCTGGCCCTGTCCGAGAGCGATCATTTCCTGGTTGATTACCTGCGGGAGAATGCCAATGTCCTGGTCATACCGGTCCTGAATGTCGACGGTTTTCTTCAGACACAGCGCTTTCCCAGCCTCAACTGGATCGGTGCGGACCCGCGCTACCCGGACATCTGGCCGCGGGACGGCCGCATGCGGCGTAAAAACATGCGCGGCGCCGATGAGGTGCTGGGTTCGGTGGGCGACCACCTCGAAGGCGTCGACCTGAACCGCAACAGCCCAACCTTCTGGGCCAGTAGCAGCAGTTCCTCCTTCAACTCGGAGGAGTTGATATACCACGGGGCCCACGCTGCCTCTGAACCCGAGATCCAGGCGCTCGATGCGGCGGCGCAACTGGGGCCGGCCAGCCGGCTGAGCATGTACACCGACCTGCATTCCTTCTCCCAGGTCCATTTCTGGGGCCGCAACAGCAACAGCCGGCTGACCCAGCTTACCCAGAAATTGCTGTGGACCTTCACCCAGCACCATATGAGTTTCCCGGCCGGGAAATACTACTATTTTGACCGTTGGCAGGACGTCTCTTTCAACTCGGGCATCGGAACGACCGCCGACTACTTCACGCACACCTACCAGGTCCCTTCCTGGACACTGGAAATCGAACCTTCCAGCGGCGAACACGCCGGTCTGCCGGGGCGCGGCGCCGACTATGGCGGCCTGGCCAGGAACGGTCATGACGGGTTTATCCTGCCCGATTCTGAAGTGGAGCGCGTTCGAACCGAGCTGGCCCAGACTTTCACAGTGGCTTATTACCAGCAAGCCGGGCCACCGTCGATCAAGGCCATGCGCCTAACCGACCAGGCCACCGGGGCCGTGGTTTTTGATGCGGAATGGGACACGCAAAGCGCTACCCGGCGCCAACTTCATACGTTCCAGGCCCAGGCCCTGCAGCTGGGACGCGACTACCGCGCCTGGATCGCCTGGGACAAGCCGATGCGCTGGCGCAGCAATGGCCTCGTTGCTCCCCTGCCCGGGAAAAACGTCTCCCTTCTGAACGTGCTGCGCAGCACCGAAACCACGTCCGGCACCCTGACCGCCGAACTGGGCGAGGTCGGCTGGCTGGATGAACCTGGTGACGCCCCCGGGGGCTACCTGCGCTACCGGGATGATGCGGCCGCCTGGTCACTGCACTTTCCGGCCGATGGCGGCAACCTGGCCGCCACCGCACAGGGGGCCATCACCGTCCTGCTGGGTGCCGGGACCAACGACATGACCGGCAACAACAGCGACGCCGACCCGTCCACCGTGGCCCATTGGCAGGCAGGCAGCTGGGCCGGCTACGAAGACAGCGACGGCAACACGGGCAATGACCTGGGCGGGATCGATACCAGCATCGAGGTGGAATTGACGGCCGAAGACCTCGGTGACCCGTTCGTGATCGAGGCCGGCACCTCGTCGGCATGGTTCGATACCGAGCGCAGCGGCGAGGGCTTTATGCTGGAAATCCTCACCGGCCAGAAAGCCGTGATGTACTGGTTCACCTACGATACCGGGGGTGCACAGGACTGGTACATGGCGGAGGGTGAAATACGCGGCAACCGCATCCTGTTCCCGGAAATGGTCAGCGTATCCGGGGGCGAATTCGGCCCCGGCTTTGACCCGGACAACGTGGTGCGGACACCGGTTGGCTCCGCCAGTTTTATCTGGTCTTCCTGTGATTCAGGCGAAATGAGCTGGGTCCTCGACCGGGATGGCGGGCCGCGCCGTCACGGCCGTATGCACCTGCAGCGGCTGACGGACGTGATGGGCGTGCGCTGTGCCGGTACGAACCCGGCCCCTGTCGTTCCCAGCGCTCCCCCGCTCCCGCTGCACGAGGCCTCGCGCCTCAGCGGGTCCTGGTATGACCCGACACATTCGGGTGAAGGTTTCGTATTGCAGGTTCTGGCCGATGAGCGGGTCCTGGTCTACTGGTTCAGTTACGACGCCACGGGCCAGCGGCGCTGGTTCTTTGGCACCGGGGTAATCGACGCCGGAACGCTCGTTTTCGACGAGATGTACACGACCTCGGGCGGCGTGTTTGGCGCAGGTTTCGACCCGGCGACGGTTGACATCAGGCCCTGGGGCTCACTCGAGCTGGAACTGGGCTGCGACAGCGGAACCGCCCGTTTCGATTCCACCGAAAACGGCTTCCCTGCCGGACAGCTCAACCTGGTCCGCCTGACCTACCTCGCAGGCCTGGCTTGCGACAGCTGAATAAGCGCCAATCTAAAGCATCAAATTCCAAGTCGAGCTACAATATGCCCCTTTGCCGCAACCCCGGGAGCACAAGTGAGCGCAAAAGAACAACAACACCAGGACTGCACCAACCGCATTATCGAACTGGCAAACAAGCTGAAAGACGAAGGCATTGAGCCTGCGCTGGTTTCCGGCGCCTTGATGACCGCCTCGGGCATCTACGCGACCTACGTGGCAGCAGGCAATAACGGGACACTGGAAGCATCCGGCGTGAAAAAAGTCACCGAGCTTTATCAGAATACGCTGGAAAAATACCAGCACATCAAGAAAAACGAACTGATGAAGAAGAGCTTTTCCTGATCGTGCCTGTGACAGCCAGGAAATCACGTTGATGGACATTCCCGTCACCCTCAAACAGGCAGAAGTGCTGCCTTCCCTCGACCGCTTGCAGCGGCCGCTGCGCGAACTGCGCATGTCCGTTATCGACCGCTGCAATTTTCGCTGCAGCTATTGCATGCCGCTGGGCTCGATGAAGGGAAAAGGCTCTTTCCTGCCGCTGGAAAAACTGCTCACTGACCACGAAATCGTGTCCCTCACGCAGGCCTTTGTGGATCTGGGCGTTAAGAAACTGCGGCTCACCGGGGGCGAACCCTTGATCCGCCCGGGCTTTCCGGCGCTGATCGAACAACTCTCGGCCATCCCCGGCCTCGACGACATTGCGCTGACGACAAACGGTGTGATGCTGACGCGACTGGCTGCAGACCTGGCCCGGGCCGGTTTGAGCCGCATTACAGTCAGCCTGGATACGTTGGACCCGGAAACCCTCGACCTGATGAGCGGCGGCAAGGCCAGGCTGGAAGATGTCCTGGCAGGCATCGCCGCTGCCGAGACAGCCGGTTTCGAGCAGATCAAGATCAATACCGTGGTGCAAAAAGGCGTCAACGACCACACGGTTCTGGATCTGCTGGCGCATTTCCGCGGCACGCCCCACCCCGTCCGCCTGATCGAGTACATGGACGTGGGTAACAGCAACCACTGGAGCCCGGACGACGTGGTTTCGAATACCGAGTGGCTGGAAAGGATCGACCAGCGCTGGCCGCTCGAAGCAGTGGTTTCCACCAATACGGCAGAGACCGCCCGGCGTTACCGTTACCTCGACGGACAGGGTGAGGTCGGCTTTATCAGTTCAATCAGCCAACCGTTCTGCGGCGGCTGCACACGCGCGCGCATCACGGCCGACGGCATCCTCTACACCTGCCTGTTTTCCAACCACGGCACCAACCTGATGCCGCTGATTCGCCAGGCCGGTAGCCAGTCCGACCTGCAGAAGCGGATCCACGATGTCTGGACCGCCCGGGAAGATCGCTACAGCGAAGAACGCGGGCAGCCGGGCCACGACCAGAGCAAGGTCGAAATGTACCGCCTGGGAGGTTGAACGGATGAATGTCACGGTCCGATACTTTGCCGCGTTCCGGGAAGCCGCCGGCGTGGAATCTGAAACCCTGCCAAGCAAGGCCACAACGGCCGGCGAGCTTTTCAGCGAATGCCGCGACCGGCACGCCGCGCTGCAGGATTACCATGCATCCATGGTCGCGATCAACGAAGAGATGTCGCAGTGGGATTCAACGATTAAAGATGGCGATGAAGTGCTGTTTTTCCCACCGGTAGCTGGCGGATGAACGATTTCAAGGTGACAGCCGAGACCATCGACCTGGCGCTGTTCCGCGCGACCATGCAGGACGTTTCTTGTGGCGCCTATGTCCAGTTCGATGGCTGGGTGCGCGACCATAACGAAGGGCAGAAGGTTCTGCGCCTCGAGTACGAGGTCTACGAGCCGCTGGCCGTTAAAGAGGGGGAACGGATCCTCGCCGAGGCCAGGGAACGTTTTGGCGTCAGCAGGACAGCCGTCATTCACCGCAGCGGCCTGATGGAACTGTCCGACACCGCCGTGGTGGTCGGGGTTGCCTCACCCCACCGCGATGAAGCCTTCGAGGCCTGCCGCTACATCATCGACCAGGTGAAAGTACGGCTTCCCATCTGGAAGAAAGAGCATTACGCCAGCGGCCACGCCGAGTGGGTGAACTGCCAACGCTGCGCGCAGCATAAGCAGGAGCGTGGTGCTCGCGACTAAAGCAAGCCCAGCTCAGAAAGGATTTGTTCAACCTCATCCGGCATCCCCTCCGGGCTCACCCAGGTTCCGCTTTTGCCGCCTGACTTGTAAATCAATCGCTGGCCGGTGATCTCCAGCGCCGGATTCACCGGTTTGCTCAGGTCCCAGATGGTCAACAGTGCGATCGACAGGCCGGTCAGGGCCTCCATCTCCACGCCGGTTTTTTCAGCAATTTCAGCAACGCAAAACAACTCGACGGAGTGATCCCCGGGTCGCATGACGGGGTAAACCATCACGCGGTTCAGAGAAATCGGGTGGCACAGGGGGATCAGCGAAGGCGTCTGCTTGGCGGCCTGGATACCGGCCACTTCGGCCATGACCAGCGGGTCTCCCTTGGGCATGCGGCCGTCCCGGATACGTTCGAAAGCTTCGGCCCCGACCACGATACGCCCTCCCGCGATGGCAACGCGGCGCGTGGTTTTCTTGGCCGAAATGTCCGCCATCGACCAGTTCTTTTGCGAATGGTTTTCCATTATGGGCTCCTTGTGACTCAGCCTCTGCGCAAGCCGGCCTTCGCGAAGGCCTGTTGCAGGTCTTTCCTGATATCGTCGCATGATTCGATGCCCACGCTCAGCCGCAGCAGTCCCGGCGGCAGGTGCTCCTGGCCAGGCACTGCCGCGCGCCGTTCCATGGTGGACTCTACCGAGCCCAGGCTGGTGGCATGCCGGATAATCTGCGTGGCGTGGCATACCGCATCCGCCACCTCGGCACCACCGCGCAGGTCGAACGAGATCATGGAACCAAAACCATTCAGTTGGGACGCCGCCAGCGCATGGGTCGGGTGTGATGCCAGGCCGGGATAACGTGCTTTTTCAACGTCCGGGTGCTGCTCCAGCCAATCAGCGAGGTGCATCGCGGAACGCTGGGCCGCAGCCAGGCGCAAGGCCAGCGTTCTGAGCCCGCGAAGCGCCAGGAACGCTTCGAGCACACCCGGCGTGGCGCCGCCCACGGTCCGCGATTGGTGCAGGCTGGAGTGAAGGGATTCGTCTTTTGCCACCACGATGCCGGCCAGCAGGTCGGAATGCCCGCCAATGAACTTGGTTGCCGAATGCAGGCTGATATCGGCGCCCAGGGCGAGTGGCTGCTGGTTCAGCGGGGTAGCGAAGGTATTGTCCACGACGAACAACGCGCCGGCTTTGCGGGGCGCTGCCGTAATGGCTTCCAGGTCGGCCACCGACAGCAGGGGATTTGAAGGTGACTCGATCCAGACGAGGTCAGATTCAACCGACGCCCGGATCCAGGCCGCCGTGTCTTCGACGGCAACTGCCTGCACACGCCAGACCCCCTTTTGTTCTCCCTTGCGGGCCAGCTCGGCAACGCCGTGATAACAGTCAAGGGGAAGGGTGACGAGTGAACCGGCGGATAACTGGTCAAAAACCGCCGCCACAGCCGCCATGCCGGAAGAAAATGCGATGGCCTTGCCGCCCTCCAGACCGCCAATTACCGTTTCGAGGGCCTCCCAGCCGGGCGTGGCGCTGTCGCGGCTGTAAACCCGGTCGCCTCCCAGCAGGAAATTTGACGCAGGAACCAGCGGCGTATTCAACGGCGCCCCGGGCTCTTCCGGCCGGCCGCCGGTGACCAGCCAGCTGCGTGGTGATAACTTTGTCATGTTCGGAGGTCCATCCTGTTGTATCTCAGCTGACAATGCCCAATGCCCGGGTTGTTTTCCAGTCGTTTCGTGTGAAATCCGGGAAAAACCGCGGCGCTCCTTCTGCAGCCACCGAAGCTTCGCTCAGCGGCCCGACGGCACTCCAGAAACAGCCCTCGTAAAGGTTCTGGTCCAAGGCCGTGCCTTCGCGCAGGCACTCCACGATGCGATAGAGCATCATGAAGTCCATGCCACCGTGCCCACCCATCTTTTCTGCCAGCGCGCCCAGCCGGGTGTAGAGCGGGTGCTCGTATTTTTCATACAGGCGTTCCATCTGTTCACCTTCGACCCAGTGGTGATGATCCTCTGTCACACCTTCCAGCCCGCCGTCAAAGGCGGCGCGGCCGGGGAACCCGGCCAGGACGCCCTTCGTGCCCTGCACCAGGTTGCGGCGAGAATAGGGCCGGGGACTGGTCTCGTCCCACTGTACCAGGATCGTCCTGCCCAGGACTGTTTTGACGATGGACGTATTCATATCGCCCCCGGTGAAATCAAGCTGGTTCCACTTGTGTCCGGCCGGGTAGTTCTTGTCCGCATAGGCATTACGCCCGATCGCGGGCGTCGAAAACGAAACCATGCGGTCAAAATTGTCCTCGCCGCGGGCCAGGTTCATGTACTGCGCAACCGGCCCCAGCCCGTGCGTGGGGTACAGGTTGCCATTCCGTTTTGCATAGTGTGGTGTGCGCCAGGAACCCGTTCCACGCTCCACCTCGTCCATTTGCCAGCGCAATTCGTGGATATAGGCCGCCTCAGCGTGCAAGAGGTCACCGATGACACCCTGCCGGCACATGTTGAGATACATCAGTTCCTCACGCCCGTAGTTGACGTTTTCCATCATCATGCAGTGTTTGCGCGTGCGCTCGGATGTTTCGACAATAGCCCACATCTGGTCCAGCGTGACGGCGAGAGGCACCTCGACGAAGGCATGGGCGCCCTGCTCCATCGATGCGATCGCCATCGGGGCATGGCTTTCCCATGGTGTGCTGATAAACACCGCGTCCGGGCGGATTTCCTCGAGCATTTTCCGCCACTCATGCTCGCCGCCAAAATACGCGGCAACATCCCGGTGGCGTGCTTCCTTGCCGGCTTCCCGGTACACTGCAGCCGACTCCTCAGCGAGGTCCTGGTACAGGTCGCAGACGGCGACGATTTCCGTGCCTTCCATTTGCGCCAGTTGCGCCGCGTGGTGTGAGCCGCGCGCCCCGACGCCGATCAGTGCACAACGCACAACAGGCAAGGCCG
Source organism: Lysobacterales bacterium (assembly GCA_036351055.1). Taxonomy (GTDB): domain Bacteria; phylum Pseudomonadota; class Gammaproteobacteria; order Xanthomonadales; family SZUA-36; genus JABDPF01. The sequence continues at coordinate 100,985 of JAZBOH010000155.1, read as the reverse complement.
GTGCCGCGAGGTCGCCCATGTAGGTGGCACCCGCCCCCCTGGCAGGAACGGCGGCCCGGGTGACGGACGCGGCGGATGAAACGGTCATCCCGACACCTGCCAGCGCGGCGTTGCGAATAAAATCTCTTCTGCTGGATGTCATGCCCAACCCCCGGGAACGAGCCTGTGAAGGGTGCATTATACGACCGGGTTCGACTTGTTCGCTCCACCCTTCCTGTATGACCAGGTAAAAACAGGGGCGGGAAAAACAATTCCAATTGATAGTTCACCGGAAAACCCGCAGCATGGTTCCTATCATGCTTGCTTACTTCGGCGTTTCGTTTGGAATCCTGCTGCTGATCGGCGGCGGGACGGCACTCGTGGCCGGTGCATCCCAGGTCGCCGAACGGCTGGGTGTTTCGCCACTCATCATCGGGCTGACCATCGTCGGATTCGGAACCAGCGCGCCGGAACTCGTCGTCAACGTGGACGGCGCGCTGCGCGGGGAGACCGCACTCGCGTTCGGCAATGTCATCGGTTCCAATATCGCCAACCTGGCACTGGTGCTGGGTGCGGCGTCGCTGTTACGCCCGATCGAAATCCGGGGGAACCTGGTGCGCCACGAAATCCCGCTGCTCCTGTTGGTTACCTCGGTCATTGCGATCATGGCTTTGGACGGTGTGCTGGAAGGCACCGTTTCGCGTATCGGGCGTTCGGATTCGATGGTGCTGCTACTGCTGTTCGGAATCTTCGTGTACATCTCGATTCAGGACCTGTTGCCTTCACGGAGAAAAGACACCCTGCTGACGGAAATTCAGGAACACTCCGCCATTGTTCCAGGCATTCCCTTACACGACGGCCGCAAGACAGGGATTTTGCTCATTTCAGGCTTCGTGCTGCTTTACCTGGGTGGCGAAATGACCGTTCGTTCCAGTGTGGCGCTGTCGGAACAGCTGGGAATTTCAACGGCGCTGGTTGGACTTTTTATCGTCGCCGTGGGAACCAGCATGCCGGAACTGGTCACCTCCATCATAGCGGCCAGGCGAAACGAGTCGGACCTGGCCATCGGCAATGTCATCGGTTCGAACATTTTCAATTCGCTGATTGTCCTGCCCGCCAGTGGCCTGGTAAGCACGATTCCGGTTCCCGACGGGGGGTTGCTGGACCTGGGCCTGTCCTGGGTTTTGACGGTCGCCCTGATCCCGATCTTCATCCTTGGCAGGGCACGCCTGGGCAGGGGCACAGGGCTCACGTTGCTTGTCATCTATTTCGCCTACGCGGCCTATCGCGTTTCCGGCGCCTGACCATTTAAGGCTGACATCTCTCCAGAAAAGCATATGCCAGATTCATACGATCTACCCCAGCTGGGCTGGAAAACCTCTTTTCAGCAACAACTTACGCTCGAGGAATGGGAGACGGCCACCATCGCGCGGGTAGCCGCGCGCGATCGTTCCGTCGTGCATCTGCTGACGGCGGACGGCAGCCGGAGGCTTGAGTTGCAGGCCGCGATGACTGACCTCACGACCGGTGACTGGATTCTGCTCGGTGAAGACGGCCGTTACGACCGGATGCTGAACCGCTCCTCCCTGTTCTCGAGAAAAGCGGCGAGCAGCGGCGTGGACATACAGTTGATCGCGGCCAATGTCGATACGGCGTTCATCGTCAGCTCGATGAACCGGGATTTTAATCTCAACCGGGTTGAACGCTACCTGGCGCTGGCCAACGAGGCCGGTGTCATATCCGTGCTGGTATTGACCAAGCTGGACCTCTGCAACAGCCCGGAACACTATGTCGAAGAGGCACAATCCCTTGACCCCTCGCTGATGGTCGTCGCGGTAAACAGCCTGGATCCCGAAAGCAGCAGCCGGCTCAAGGACTGGAGCGGCCCGGGTAATACCGTGGTATTCCTCGGCTCTTCGGGTGTTGGCAAGTCCACCCTGGTCAATACGCTGTTTGGCAACACGGTACAACTGACCAGCGCCATTCGCGAGGATGATGCCAGGGGCCGCCACACCACCACCGGGCGCACGCTGCATGTTCTACCCGGCGGCGGCCTGCTGCTCGATACACCGGGCATGCGCGAACTCCAACTGGCCGCCTGCGAGTACGGCATCGGGGTGACCTTCCCGGAAATCCTGGAACTCGCCGGCAACTGCCGTTTCTCCGACTGCAAGCACCAGCATGAACCAGGCTGTGCCGTCCAGGCCGCCACCGAATCGGGACAGCTCAACCCGCGGCGCCTGTCCAACTACCACAAGTTGATGAGGGAACAGGCTTTCAACGAGGCCACCCTGGCAGAGAAGCGGGAAAAAGATCGCAAGCTTGGACGTTTCTACCGCTCGGTACTGAGCGACAAGCAGCGCCTGAAAGGCGACTAGGCAGCAACTTACAAGCGCTTCTTGGTTTGAAAACTATTGGCCGTGCAGCCTGCTTAAAACACCATTTTCCACGCTGCGTAGGCGTTGAATCCAGGCTCGGCCAGCAGCACGTTTCTCGACGTGGAGAGGTGGTTGGTGTATTGCTCGTCGAAAAGGTTGTCCACTCCCAGCATCAGTTCCTGTCCCACGCGCCCCGCGCGGAACCGGTAACCGGCCCTGGCGTTAACGGTGACCCAGCCCGGTGTTTCGGTTTCACCGGGGGCGACTTTGTCCTGTCTGTTTGCCCAATCCAGGTTGAGATCGAACCAGGGCCCGGAATCGCCGGAATCAAAGGCGATGCCCAGGCTGCCGTTCAGGGGCGGTATAAAGGGGAGATACGCCTTGTCGGTTTTGTTTTTCCCTTCGGAATAGGAGGCGGTTGCGTACGCGGTCCAACGGTCCTTGAAATCCCATTCCACTCCCAGCTCCGCCCCGAAAATTTCTGCCTCGTCCACGTTCTCCATCCGGTAAACGCCGTCGCCAATAAACGCTTCGGTGATTAGATCTTCAAGGAAATTGGCATAGATCGAAGCAGACAACTGAAACGGCCTCTCCCGGTAATGCAGGCCCCATTCTGCGAAGTAGGAGCGTTCCGGGTCGAGTTCCGGGTTTCCGAAGATCTCCCCTCCCGCGAAGGCGATGTACTTGTACAGCTCCAGGAGATCGGGGGCGCGGTAAGCAGCCGCTGCCAGCCATGTCGTGGTCCACGGAGTCGAGGTATTCCAGGTAAGACCGGCATGGGCGTTCCAGCTCAGGTCGTCGGTGGACTCGGCATCCCGTATCTTGACCTGGGGAATGGAAGGTGCCGGCGGCATGATCCAGTTGTACAGTTCGTCGCTTCTCGTTTCCAGGTGGTCGAGACGCCCACCGAGATTCAGGGTCCAGTCCGGGGACAAGCTGATATCGTCTTCGATGAAAACGCCGACCGAGACCTGGCTTGCGTCGGCCAGGGGCGTATCGACTCCCGTCATGCCCGACGAGAAGTTCTTCTCCCGCGAAGATTCAATTTCCCAGGACCAGGCATCCAATCCGGCCACCACCCCGTGGGAGCCAGAGTTAAACACGTTCTGCCACTTGGCTCCCCAGGTGATGTGAAGGGCGCTGGGCAAAATCGTGTCCAAGGGGGCGCCGGGCGGAAAATCCATCAGTACGTTCCGGTCGATTTCCTGGAAGTAAAGGTTAAGATGCGATTCGGACCATGCTGGCTGTCCCGGGGTCAGCGTGTGGGTCAGGCTGGCCAGGGTGCGGTCGGTCTGCGGATAGCTGATCTCCGGCCCTGCGGGAAGTGCAAGACCCCGGCCGGGAATGCCGATGTCCTCGCCCTCCATGTACTGGAGGTTGATCTCGGTGACGGCAGCATCGTTCCAGCGAAAACCGGATCTCAGGCTGAGGCTGTGGTCCTCGAACTGGCTGTTGTCGACGGTCTGCCCGTCTCCATCAACATAGCTGTCGAAGCCTCTTTTCGATGCAAACGCATACACCCAGTAGTCCCGGGAACGAACCGAGGTATCTGCGAACACGGAATAACCCTTTGCATTGGTGCCCAGGCTCGCTCCCGTGTTGGCAGTGAAGCCCGTCTCGGGAGCGAATCCGCCCTTTTTTGTGATGACGTTCACCACGCCGCCCATGGAGCCGGAGCCGTACAGGGAAGAAATCGGACCTTTGAGCACCTCGATGCGCTCGACCTCGTCCGGGTTGATAAAACCCAGCTGCGCGTTTACGTCGGTGGCCGTGTTGACCCGGCTTCCGTCGATCAGAAAAACCACGCGGTTTCTGCCGAGGCCGCGAATGTTGATGGCAGATCCCCAGGCGGAATCCGACGATTTTTCCACGCCGGGGATCTTCCTCAGGGTATTGCTGACGCTGGCGTCCCTGGACTGGAAAAGATCCTGTGATTCGAGCAGGGCGGCACCTCCGGGGGTCTGTGAAATCGTGCTCTCCACTCCCCTGGCGGTGACGATGATTTCTTCCATGGCGTTGTCTTCAGCGGCCAATCCGGCAGCGCCCTGCAACAGGATCAACCCGGTGGCACAGGCCACGCTAGTGCACTTTGAGAACTTGATTTTCTTTTCCTTCTATCGATCCGCTGCGTTTTGCCTTGCAAAGGCCGTGCCTGTATACGGTAAAACGTTTTTTTCGTAAAGGACTAATCAGCCACAAGCTGATGAAGTCAGGTAAATAATGCCGTTTTCTGCATGAATGCCGATAAAACACCCTGATGTTGCGCCAGATCATTGCCACGAAACACCGCCCGTGCAAAATTGGACTCCAATTCCTGGGCACAAAATGAGCGTCTGCGCGATGCGAAAAGCGGCGGACATGCCGTTGCTGCGGACACGAGAACTTTGAAAGGAGCGTATGCAGGATGACTAAAGTAGTTTGCGGTGTTTGGGACGGGATTATCTATGACGAACGAAACACCACGCCCGGGAACCACGCGAAGGAATACGCACTGAAGGGGTTTGGCGAATTCGATCCCGGCAACCCGATCAAGGCATTCCTCGGCGACCGCGGATTCTTCGTATTTGATGAAAGCGCCAGCCTGGTGGACGCCCTGTATCACTATATGGCCAAGGCCGCGGAACAATCCTGCGGCGCCTGCACACCGTGCCGCATGGGCACCGTGCTGGTGCGGGATGCGCTCGACAAGATGCGGCGCGGGCTCGACGGTGCGCTGAGCTTCGACGATGTCGAGATGCTGGGCGAACAGATGGAGGAAACCTCGCTCTGCGGTCTCGGCCAGACTTGTGGCGTGGCGCTGCTCGGCGCCGTGCGTACGTTCCGCGACAGGATGGAAGCGGAACTTGCGCCCAAACGACCGATCCCGACGCAGCATGGCATGACCTATGTTACCGCGCCCTGCATCGAGGCCTGCCCCTCGAAAGTGAACGTCCCGCGCTACATCGACTACGTGCGCGACGGCAAACCGGAGAACTCGCTGGGCGTACTGCTGCAGAAATACCCGATGGCGGCGACCTGCGGCCGGGTCTGCGTGCGGTACTGCGAACTGGCCTGCCGGCGCAAGTTCGTCGACGAAGCGGTCGGCATCAAGACACTGAAACGCTACGTGGCCGACCAGCAGAAAGGGCCAAACGCGCTGACGTTCACCCATGACATGAAATCCAAGCCACTCGATGAGAACAAGCGCGTGGCTGTCATCGGCGCCGGCCCCGCCGGCATCTCCTGCGCCTACCACTTGCTGCTCAGGGGTTTCCACGTCGACGTGTTCGAAAAGGCCGACGAGGCCGGCGGCATGGCGCAGATCGGTATTCCAAGCTACCGGCTGCCCAAGGATACGCTGGCGATGGAAACCGACATCATCGTCGATCTTGGCGGGCGCTTCCTGTTCGGCCAGCAACTGGGCCGCGACTTCGATATCGATGATCTGTTTGCGCGTGGCTACAATGCCGTGTTCCTCGGGCTGGGCTGCCAGGTGGGCATGCGCCTGGGTGTCGACGGGGAAGATGACGCGCGCGAGGGCTATTTCAGCGGCATCGACTTCCTGCTCAAGGTGCATGACCACGTAGACGGCACCGCCCCGCTATCGGTTGAGGGCGAGGTCTTCGTCGTCGGCGGTGGCAACGTGGCGATGGACTGCGTGCGCTCGGCCATCCGTCTCGGCGCAGACAAGGTGCACGTGATCTACCGGCGCACCCTCGAGGACATGCCGGCCGATCCGGACGAGGTGAAGGCTGCGCTGGAAGAAGGCGTGGAGTTCCACACCTTGACCAACCCCACCCGAATTCTCACCGAAAACGGCAAGATCACCGGTATCGAACTCACACGGATGGAACAGAGTGAGCCCGATGACAGCGGCCGGCGCAAGGTTCGCGCCGTCGAGGGCAGCGAGACCGTACTTGCCGCCGACAACCTGATCGCCGCGATCGGCCAGCAGGTGGAAGACGGTGACATGATCGAAAAGGACGGGGTGGGACTTGGCCCCTGGCGCAACGTTGACGTTGACAAGACGCTCGCCACCTCGCGCCCCGGAGTCTTTGCCGGTGGTGACTGCGTGACCGGCGCCTCGACCCTGATTTACGCCATGGCCGCGGGGCTCGAGGCGGCACGCAACATTGAGGATTGGGTCGAGCGCGGCTCGGTCAGGTTCTTCAAGCGCGCGCGCATGCGGCGGCTGATCGCCGAAAACCGCTTTCTCGGGAGCGACGTCAAAGAGACCCCGGTTCGCAACGAATACCGCGTCCATAACCCTGAACTGGACCCGGAGTTGCGCAAATGCATGTTCGGTGAAGTGGAACAGACCATCAGTGATAGCGAAGCCTATGCCGAAGCCCAGCGCTGCATGCGCTGCTACAGGATCTATTCCGTCGTAACCCAGCCCCCGATCCCGGAAGGAGCAGCTTGATGTGCAGCCCGGACAACAGACTTGTTACACGCGACCCTGCCGAGGCGACCGTTTCACTGGCGATCAATGGCAAGGCCTGCGCCGCCTTTCCGAACGAGACCATCCTGTCCTGCGCGCGGCGTCACGACCTGTATGTGCCCACGCTGTGTGAACTGGACGATATCGATCATATACCCGGCACCTGCCGCGTCTGCGTGGTCGAGATCCTGCAGACTGGCCAGGGTGCGGCCGAAATCGTGACCGCCTGCAACACGCCGGTGCGCGAGGGGATGGATGTCCAGACCCGCTCCAAGAAGGCGCGCGACATGCAGCGCCTGCAGGTTGAACTGTTGATGGCCGACCACCTCCAGGATTGCGCCACCTGCATTCGCCACGGCAATTGCGAACTCCAGGACCTCGCGCAATATGTCGGGCTCAAGGAAAACCGTTTCTTCGACCGCGCACTGACCGAATCGCGGCCGATCGACCTCAGTTCGCCCGCCATGGTGCGCGATATGCAGCGCTGTGTTCGCTGCCAGCGCTGTGTTGCCATCTGCCGTCACCACCAGGGCGTGGATGCACTGGTGATGGAAGGCAACGGGATCGACCGGGTGGTGGCGCTGCGCAGCGCCGGCAGCTACCCCGAATCGACCTGTGTCTCCTGCGGCCAGTGCGTATTGGTCTGCCCAACCGGCGCACTCGGCGAACGCGACGAAACCGACCGGGCGCTCGACTTTATCTGCGACCCTGATACCACTACCGTCGTTCAGTTCGCCCCCGCCGTGCGCGTGGCGTTCGGCGAGGAATTCGGCATGCCGGCGGGCACCAACGTCGAGGGCCAGATCATCGCCGCCTGCCGCAAGATCGGCATCGACGTGGTACTCGACACCAATTTTGGCGCTGACGTCGTCATCATGGAAGAAGGCACCGAGTTACTCGGGCGGCTGAAAGACCGCTCGAAACCGACTTTCACTTCCTGTTGCCCGGCCTGGATCAACTTTGCCGAGATCCACTACCCGGAGATCCTGCCGCTGCTGTTTCGACCCGTTCGCCGCAGCAGGTACTTTCCAAGGTTGCCAAGACCTGGCTTCCCGGGAAAATGGAGATTGCGCCCGAAAACGTGAAGGTGATCTCGATCATGCCCTGCGTCGCCAAGAAGGACGAGGCGGTGCGGCCGCAACTCGGCAGCGAGGCGGGGCCGGATACCGACGTGGTGCTGACCACGCGCGAGTTCGCCCGGCTCCTGCGCCGCGAGGGAATCGACCTGAAGGAGATTGAGCCCTCGAGTTTCGACGACCCGCATATGAGTGCTTACTCGGGCGCCGGCGCGATATTCGGCACCACCGGCGGGGTCATGGAAGCGGCGCTGCGCACCATCTACGCGGTGGTCAACGGCAAGGAGCTCGACCAGGTCGTGATGACCCAGCTCAGGGGATTCGAAGGCATCCGCGAGGCCATGGTCAACCTGGGCGGCGAGGTCGGCGAGGTCAGGATCGCCATGGTCCACGGGCTTGGCGATACCCGCGCGCTGGTCGAGAAGGTCAAGCGTGGCGAGGCCGATTACGACTTTATCGAGGTCATGGCCTGCCCGGGAGGCTGCATCGACGGTGGCGGCTCGCTGCGCTCGAAGAAGGAATACTTGCCGCTAGCGAAGGCCCGGCGAAAGACCATCTACAATGTCGACCACGAGGCAAAAATACGCCAGTCACACAACAACCCGCAGGTCCAGGTGCTCTATAAGGAGTTCCTCGGCGAGCCGAACGGGGAGAAGGCGCACGAGTTGCTTCATACCCATTACGAGGACCGAAAACGCGAGTTGAACCAGACCGTCAAGGAAATCTGGGACGACATCACGATGGGTTCCGTGGTCTACTGACCGCATGCAACGGTTCTCCATCCCCTGCTTGCGCCGGCGCGCACTGCTTGGGGGCCTCGCTGGCTTTGCGGCGGGGGCGCTCGCCCCGGACCTTACCCGGCCAGTGCGTGCGGCCGACCCGCTTACGCTGTGGGGTATCCCGGCTTCGCCTTCCGCGGTGCTCGCGCGCGCGGTGGCTTCGCCGGCGTTTCAGAGCGCTGTTCCCGGTGCGCAGTTCGACGTCTGGAAAAGCACTGACCAGATGCGGGCGGGCATCGCCAGCGGCAATTTCGACTTGTTCGCTGCCTCGACCTACGCGGCAGCGAATTTCTACAACCGCGGCGCCGGCACAAGGATGGTGAACGTCATCACCTGGGGTGTGCTCTACGTCATGTCGCGTGACGGGCGCGTAAAAAGCATCGCCGACCTCGCCGGCAAGAAAGTGCTGCTCTCCAACCGCCACGAGGCGCCGGACCTGCTGTTACGCATGGTGCTGCGGTGGTCCGGGCTCAACCCGGACAAGGACGTTGCGCTTGACTATGTCGGAAGCCCCGGCGAGGCGGTGCCGTTGTTCCTGGCGGGCCGTGGTGACGTTGCCCTGATGCACGAGCCTGCGGCAACGGCCGCTCTGCTGAGAGCGGCGCGGGAGGGTATGCCCGTCTTCCGGGCCCTGGATATCGCGGAGGTCTACGGTCAACACACCGGCCGGGGGCCACGCATTCCCCAGGTCGGGCTGGCGGTGAGCCGGGAATACCTCGAGGCCTCGCCCGGGGTCGTCGCCGCGGCACATAGGGCCTGCATCGAGGCAACTGCACAGGTACTCGCTGATCCGGAGGAGGCCGCCGCGGCCACCTCGCCATTGCTCGGCCTGCCCGCGCCGGTCATCGCCAAATCGTTGCCCCATGTGCATCTCGACGTGGTCTCCGCACATGACGCGAAAGACGATATCACGCTTTATTTCAAGAACCTGATGGCGCTCGATCCCGGCATCGTCGGTGATGCGATTCCTGACGATGACTTCTTCTGGGGCTGAGGGAAGGCTGTGAAGAAATCCTCGACACCTTCCTGGATCTGGAGCCTCGTGGGCATCACCCTTTTGCTGGCCGCATGGGAGGTTGGGCACCGTGTCTACGGGGCGCTCGTGTTACCGGGACTCGATGATACTCTGCGTACGCTGCTCGGCATGATCGGGGACGGATTGGTTGGTCCGGCACTGGCCGAAACGGCCGGCCATGCGCTCACGGGCTGGCTAATCGGGGTCAGCACCGGTGTCCTGGTGGGTACGCTCGCAGGGCTTCGCGACGCGGTCCGGGCCGCGCTCCAACCCGTCGCCATCATCCTGCTCGGCATCCCGGCCATCGCCTGGGTGGTGATGGCGCTCCTGTGGTTCGGCGGCGACTGGGCGGTGGTCTTCACGATAGCCGTCGCCACGGGTCCGCTGGTTTTTGCCCCCGCCGTCGAAGGCGTGCGCAGCCTCGACGGCGGGCTTATCCGCATGGCCCGGGTCTACCGTGTGCCATTCGGCGCGCGACTTCTCCATATGCACGCCCCGCACATGGCCAGTCACCTGTACCCGGCGCTGGCAACCACGCTGGCGATGGCCTGGAAAGTGGCGATCATGGCCGAACTGCTCGCGGGTGCCGGCGGTATCGGAGACGGGATCGCAGGCGCGCGGGCCCGTATCGACACCGCCGGGATCATGGCCTGGGTCGTGGTGGTCGCCTGCGTCCTGGTGGTGGTGGATCTCTGGATCCTGCGGCCGGTGCAACGGCGGCTGTGGGTTTGGCGCGACGACGCAGATGGGGGGCGGTCTTGAGGGCGCTGCGTTTCGAGAGCGTGGACTATGCGCATGACGGTGTGCCGGCGCTCGAGGGCATCAGTTTCGAGGTGCCGGCGGGCAAACTTACCGCCGTCGTGGGGCCGTCGGGTTGCGGGAAGAGTACGCTGATTGCACTTGCGGCAGGGCTGCTCGAGCCGGGACAGGGCCGGGTCGTGAACGACTGCAAACGCGTGGCGGTCGCGTTCCAGGATTCGGCGTTGCTGCCTTGGAAAACCGCGCGTGACAATGTCGGTTTCGCGCTGCTGGCCGAAGGGTTGCCCCGGGACGAGCGCCGGGACCGGGCGGACAAGCTGCTGACCGAAGCCGGGCTCGCTCCCGAAGATTGGGACAAGTATCCCCGCCAGCTTTCGGGCGGAATGCGGCAGCGGGTGGCTCTGGCGCGGGCCTTATCGGTTCGCCCGGACCTGTTGCTCTGCGACGAGCCGTTCAGCGCCCTGGATGCACGGGCGCGCAAAGAACTACGGCGAATGCTCAACGATATCCATCACCGCGAGCGGCTGACGACCGTCTGGGTGACCCATGACAACCAGGAAGCACTGGCACGGGCGGATGTGCTGGTCGTGATGTCGATGCGGCGCATCGAACAGGTTGGCGCACCGGAAGACCTTCTCACCAACCCGGCGAACGCCTTCGTCAAGGCACAGCTTGCCGGATAACCGCGCTTTGAGGCCCATGCTTTAGCGGATAGCCTGGCCCATGCGACCCATCAGGTCGGAATCGAAAAAGTCATCCAGTACGAGGTGGCCGTTTTTCAGAATTCCATGAACAGTTGATCCAGGTTCAAACCTGGCTTTCCGTATTCGTCGTAAAGCGATTCACCAGTCGGCCGAGGCCCTCGATTTCCACCTGGTACTCATCTCCGTGCTGGATCCAGTTTTTGGATTCACGTCCCATGATCACGCCCTTGGGTGTGCCGGTCAGGATCAGGTCGCCTGGTTCGAGGGTGAGATGTCCACTGATATATGCGATTAACTCGGCGATGCCGAAAATCATGTCCGAGGTCTTGTGGTCCTGGCGCAGTTCGCCGTTCAGCCAGCCCCTGATGCGCAGGCCCTGGGCGTCGAAACCCGGCCCGGGCGTGCGCAGCCATGGCCCAACCGGGCAGAAGCCATCCGCTGTTTTGCCCAGAAGCCACTGGCTGGATCTGAATTGCAGCCCGCGATCGCTGACATCATTGGCGTTGCAATAGCCCAGTACATAATCAAGCGCCTGTTCTTGTTTTACCGTGCGCGCCTTGCGGCCGATCACCACGCCGAGCTCGGCCTCGTAGTCGACCTGGCTCATTCCACTGATATCGATGTCCGAGCCGCTGGACGTAATGGCATTTCCAAATTTGCTGAACAGGATCGGTTCGGATGGAATGTCCATTCCAGCCTCGAGGGCATGGTGCCGGTAGTTGAGCCCGACGCAAACGATTTTTCCGGGTCGTGGAATGGCAGGACCGAGGTCAAGCGCGTCCAGGGGCAGTTGTTCTTCCTCCCCAACGACCGCCAACAGTGACTCCAGTTTGCCCAGGCCACGCCTTCCCATGGAAGTGAGATCTTCCATGCTGGACGGCGCTTCAATTCCGAGGCGCTGTCCGCTGGCGCCGGCATCGATCACACGGTTTCCTTGCTTGATGCCCAGGCGAAGGCCCTTTGCTGTGACAAAATTCAACAGGATCACTAGACGGCTCCGGTATCAGACAGTATCGATTCTAAATGGTCGTTCGAGAGACAGAATGTAAACGGCTACATTTCCGATTGGAAGCAAAAAGCACGCGTTCCTTCTTTCGTCCGTTCAGGATTTTTCCCGCCAGGGTCGGCCGGACCACGAGGTCGTAGAGCAGGAGCGAAAGGCCGATCGTCAGCAGTGATATGGCAGGAAGCTTGAGCGTCCAGTGCATGGGCAGTTCGGCAAAAGCGATTTGCAGCCAGAGCACAATGGGCAGGTGAACCAGGTAGAGCCAGTACGAGGCATCTGCCAGGTAGCGAATGACGCAGCTCGGCTTGTCAAGGTACTGCTTGAACAGTCCGATGACGAGGATGACCAGCGACCACATCATGACCGAGTAACTCAGGTTATATACCAGGCGAATCAACCGGATGTGCGGATGCCCCGTATCCAGCTGGAACGCCGAAAGCCAAAGACTCAGCCCCAGGCTGCCCAGGCACAACAGTATCCTGCCGGCTGAGATGCGGCAAAAACGCGCGTGCGATGAAGACCGCTGAAAAAATTCGACGCCCCGAGATGTTCAAAGGCGCCACAGGCCCGGCCGGAACCGGGAAAAGGGAAATCAGGAGCCGCACCGAGTTTCTCGGCTTGCCCTTGCTGCATGTCAAGCTGGACATAAAGGAGCGGGGAGAAGCTCCTGCGGTCGCCTGGATCGCTGCCGGCCACAAGGCATATGGCTTGCTGTTCGCCTGGGGCGGATACGCGGTGGCTCCGGTCAGCGTGGGTATCGTCTCCGTTGGAGTAGTGACCGTGGGCGCCGTGGGAGTGGGTCTTGTCGGCGTGGGTGCCGTGGGAATCGGTCTGCTGGCCATCGGTGCATCGGCCATGGGCTACAAGGCCTATGGGGCCTTGTCAGCAACGGGCTGGGAGAGCGCTTTCAGCCAGGGCTTCTCCCTGGCGAAAGAGGCGGCAATCGGCCCCATTGCACATGCCGAACAAGTCAATAATGAACTGGCCTGGGCGATCTCCGATCTTTCGCTCGCAGACCAGTCTTACACCGTGATTCTCGGCATTGTGGCACTGCTGGTTATCGTCCCGGTGGTCTGGTACTCGAAGGCCGTGCGGAAAAATTTACGCAAACCGTCTTCGGGTTGAAAGCTCATGGCGCGTCTCCGGCCAGCCGGCCGGCAACCATGTCGTTGTGCCAATGAACGTTCCAGACGGTCCGGCTTCCAGGTGTCGGCAAAAAGTCCGGCACTGTTCCAGTACCGGACTCGTGTTGGCGACGAAATCATTCAGGGATCAGGACGGCAAACTCCGAACCCAGGCCCCCTCTTTACCCTGTCCCTTTACTCTGACCCCATATTTACGGCTGGCGGCGTCCAGAGACCCTCAAGAGCGGCCTGCTCCGGTCCGTAGAGCCGCATGATCATGTAGAAGGGCCCATCGGGCGCGGGCAGCCAGTTTGACTCCAGGTCCGGACCCGGTGAGTCCTTGCCGATGTGCAGAACCAGGGAGCCATCTTCCTCCCGCTTGAACTGCTCCATCATCTCCGAACTCAGGAGATAGCGGTCGAGCGGGTTCTCGATGAAGAGCTGGGTCTTGCCGTCGTACATGGTCAAAGACCAGAAGGCCTTGACCGGGGGGAGAACGTCTTCCTGGAAGGTCATGGTGTAGCTGTGTTTCGAGGCATCCAGCGGCGCGTGATCGGCGTCGGTGAAATAGGCCGGGTAGATCGCCTCCTTCGCCGAGTTGCCGTACAGTCCGGCATGGGCGCCCGCGGAGCGAAGCATGTCCGGCTTGTCCAGCCCGTAGTTTTCTATGGCGCTCTCGTCCAGGAAGCTCCGGGTGCCGAACCATTTCCCGCTGGCCAGCGGATCGTTGGCATTGCTGGCTATGAAGGCCTCGATCTCGGCGAACCCTTCTTTCACGCCGGCCCTCAGTTCCGCTGCCTGTTCCTGCGGGAGCGCATCCAGGCGGAAGTCCATGCCCGGCCCGATGCCAAGCTTCGCCAGGTCCTGCCACAGCGCCTCCTCACCGGGGCCCGGTTTTCCGAGCAGATCCATCACGAAATCCAGGTAGCCGAAAAACCGCTCGTCGAACTGTGAACCCTCGTCCCATGCCGGGAAGTCGGGCACGGCCGACGGGGCCGGGGCTTTTTCCCCCAGAAATGCGCTCAACGGCTCAAGCTCGTACTGTCCCTGGATGTCCTTGACCTTCTCCAGGTCGTCCGAGCCGAACAACTGCGTCCGGGTGACATTGAAAATCGCGTTGGTTTCGGCCCGGATGACATCGTCAATGCCGTCCGGCTTCTCCCCCTCCCAGCCCGGTCCGGCCAGCAGGTAGCGACCGGCCTGGCTGCCGGTGGTGAGGTTGCCGATATAGGCGAAGTTGTGGGTGTAGAGGTCGATCAACTGGAAGCTGTAGTAGCGTTCCGCTTCCATCTCGGGAACCGAGAGGACGAGCGGTTCCGCCCGCAGGTCCATCCAGAACATGCAGTAGGGCGTGTCCGCGTTGGGGGTCACGACCGCCTTGTCTTCCGGGGTGAACAGCCTCGCTTCGCAGGACACCTCGTTGAACGGCCCCTTGTAATCCGGGCTGTTCGTGTTGACCGTGTACTCGTACATGGTCTTGTAGTTCATGACCATCGGGAAACCGTAAACGTAGGCTTCTTTCGCGATGGCCTGCGTCACTTCGATGCCGGGAAGGCCCTGCTCCGGTTCATTCGCCGCCGGTACCGGCGGTTCGGAGCCGTTTCCACACGCTGCAAGCTGCAGGCACACGGCGATGACGCCCAGGAAACCGCCAGTGCGGTTTATTGTCTTGATCATCGTCTTCATCATTTTCTCCTGAGTATTACCTCGGCAATACGAAATTCGCCTGGAAGCGCAGCCGCCAGTCATCAGCCGCCCCGGCGGGTGATTCAAACCAGTACCCGACGCCCGCCTGCAGGCTGACCGGCAGCTTGCCGAACATTTTCAGCTTGGCAAAGGCGACGTTGACCGGCACGGTCCAATTCTCCGATTCCCAGTTATAACTGGTTTCGGACTGGACCGACAGCGTCCAGGCCGAAGGCCAGGTGTAGGCAACGAACGGCTGCATGAACGTATTGTTGATGTCCGGGCGATTGTCGCTACCGGCGTAGGACCAGACGTGGTTGGCCAGGACACCGTAGGTCCAGGCGCCCTGCATCTTCAGCGCGATCGCCGCGGGTCCGGCACCCCATTTCTTGCCGCCCAGCTTCGAGTCGGTGGCCGTGGGCAGAACGAACACCGGGCCCACGCCCCAGGTCAGGCCGCCGGCGGTGGGTTGCTTAGGCGACAGGAACAGGGTCAGGTTGATGTCACCCAGACCAAACTGGGAGCCGGTGCCGGGAAATACGTCGTCCTGCCAGATCACCGGCATGATGGTGCGCGTGATCAGGTTCCAGTCTTCGCTGATTTCAAACGGCACCACGGGCTGCACATTGACCTGCCACTTCTCCCCGTCGTCCAGCGGGCCGATGCCACGGTCGTAATTCAGCTGGACCGGCAGGGTGACCAGGTCGGCCACCGGGTTGGTCAGGTCCTGGGCCAGGTCGGCGTCACTTTCCTGCGCCTGTAACGGCGCAATGCCAAGCGCCAAAAGGCAAGTGGCCCACAACAGGGACAGCAATCGTGCAGGTTGTTTGTACAGTGGGGTCATCGATAGTCTTCCTGTGCGGGCGGTCATTTCAGATCTGCTCAGTCCAGTTTCTCTGCGTCACCCGGCACCCAGGTCTGGTCGAAGTACGATTGTTCGGGTCCGTACAACCGCAGGTACACAAACCAACCCTTGCCCGGCATGGTCTGAACCCAGTTGTCTTCCGGCACATCCGCTGGCTGGCTGGGCCCGAAGTAGAGATCGAACGAGCCATCCTTGTTGGGAACCGCACCATGCACCGAGCCGACCAGCGGCCGCCCGTGCTGGTTCCGGATCATTGAACGGGTGTCGTTGTCGTAGACCGTCAGCGACCAGAACATGTTGGCCGGAACGCCCTTGGGCAGGTGAATGCGGTAACTGTTGTCCCCGGTCAGCCAGTTGCCGTCAGCATCCTGGTAGGCGCCGATGTACTGCGAGCCCTGGCCGGGCACGGAGACCACCATCGACTTCGCCGTGCCGATTGCCTCGAAGGCGTACTTGGTGCGCAGATCGATGGCCAGGTATTCCGGTTCATGGAAGGTCGGGTCCGCGAAAAAGATTTTCTTCCAATGACGTTCTCCCGGATAGGCGTACACGATCTCCTGGGGCACCCTTGGTGCAAACGCGAGGGCTTCCGCCATCGCCCGCCCAACGGTGGCCGCCTCGGTGAGAATGACTTTCATACGCTCATCCGGCTCGAAGGGCTGGCCGTGAACAATACCGAGCGTTTCCAGCACGCCGAGCATCGCCATGTCCTGCGGGCGGGGCGGATTCTCATTGATGTAGCGGGCCAGGGTCTCGAAGTAGGCGAAACCCTCGTTGGTCAGATAGTTGGTGTCCTTGCCTGCCAGCGAAACGAACCGTGTTTCGGGCGGGTTGGCGGCATCCTCGAGCTTGTACTGGCGATAGGTATGGATCAGCTCGACCAGTTTCGGAATGTCTTCCCGGGTCTGCGGAATCGCCCGCAGGTAAAACACCACGATATTGGTGTCGGACTGTGCAGTATGGTGGTGCATTTCCGGCAACGGACCGTCATAGCCGGGCGGCAGTATGAGGAACTTTCCCCCGCGGTTCTGCTCGGGCGAGAAGGGGCCGCCGAGGTCGACAAGGGGTTGCTGCCAGATGTTGTTCATCGTACCGAGCAGACCCGGCGGAAGCTCCATCACAATCGGCCCTTCACGCAGGTCAAGAACGCCGCCCATGTAGACGGTGTCCTGGTTGGCCGTCAGGGCCAGCTGCCGTGGCTCGGCCAGCTTGTCGGCAACGATCACCGTGTGGCTGTCGGCGCCCAGTGCCCACTGGGCCTCCGCCATGGCCCCGTACGACGCCATCGGCAGCGCCCAGAGATAGGCCTGAACGGCCCGCTGGAAGTCCAGTTCGTCGTAAAGCGTATTGACGGTGCCTGTTGTGGGATAACCCGCCTCGTATTCAAGCGCCCCCAATCGGCTGTCGATGGTTTCGCTGAAGGCCGGCGTGGCCATGAGCATCAGAAGGGATGCCAGGAACGCAGCGCCTGCCGGACTGTTGATGAAGTGCTTAAAGCGAGAGAACATCTTAATACCTCCACATGTCGACGGGTCCGCGTCAGCGAACCCAGCCTTGACACTAGATGATCACCATGCGGCTTAGAAGAGGGTTACAGTAACCGGGTGTAGGCTACACCGGTTCAGAAAGCTTCCCCGATACCGACGTAGTAAACCGTCTCATCGCGCCCGCGGGCGATGTCCACGCGCAGGCTGATGTTATTTTTAGGCGCCAGGACCCAGCGGAATCCCGCGCCGGCCGACCACAGGGTTTTCTCCCAGCCGCCCAAATCCGGTGCAACACTGCCCACGCCGCCGAAGGCGACCGCGCCGATCCGCGGGGTGAAACGATGGCGATACTCGGTCTGCGCCGCCAGCAGGAACCGGTCGCGATATGAGCCCATTTCGTAGCCGCGCAGGTCGGCGCCCTGGCCGAAGGCGGGATACAGGAAGAACGGCGTATTTCCGGCGGTGTACTGGGTGGTAATCCGGCTGGCGAGCACGCCGCTTTCACCCAGCGGCAGGTAGTGGTTCACCGAGGCGTCGTAGCGCTCGTAGTCTAGATCGGCGCCAAACGAGTCGCGGCTTACCGAGGCGGTCACGTCGACCAGAAGCCCGGATCGCGGATAGAACTCGCTGTCACGCGTGTCGTACTGCAAGCGCGGCGCGATCGTCGCCAGCGTCAGGTCGACTTTCAGGCGATCGGGATCGAGTCCCGGCGGCAGCGTGATGTCCGGCAGCCTCGGGCCGACCGCCGTTTCCGTGTAGACGCCACGCAGCCCGAGGTAGAAATTGGGGGTGATCCGGCGCAGGCCCTCGGCCAGGAACAGGTCCATGTCCTGGTCCAGGACGATCGACAAGTCGCCGCCGCCGCCGATGCCGAAGTACCGGTAGTTCATCTCGGCATGGAACAGGGCGCCCAGTACGCGCCACCGGTCCCCGCCGAAACTCATGCGCTGCAAAAGACCGGCGCCCCAGCTCTCGTTTTCTGCGTAGAAACCGAACAGTCCGGAAATCCAGACGCGATCATCAGGCTGCGAGAACGAAGGCCGGTACATCAGCATCGCCGGCACGCTGACCATCCAGCCGAACGCCGGGTTACGCGACGGCATCGGCGCGATGACCGGCTCCCAGTTCCGCTGCTTCTCGTCCTTGTCGTCATCGACCTTTTCTTCGAGGCCATCGTCGACATCGCCGAGTACGCCGGGCACGCCGACCTCCGATTCCATCTCGACGCCACCGACGGTGACCTCCACTTGTGCGAGAACGGGCGCGCTGAGCAGGCACTGCAGGGGAAGCAGGACGATGAAAAAGGAAAGGGTTAGATATTTCATAACATGTCTGCTCTGTGTGCCCATACGATTCAGAAGCGGAATCTCGCCGACACGGTCGCGTGCCGGCATTACGAGTCGGTCATCATTCTGACAGCGGCTTGAACTTGTACTTCTGTCCGCCGATGGACGCCTCGTACATCAGCCCGCCCTTGGCCAGGGTGAAGATCGCCATGCCGCGCTTCCAGCCACCAGCGGCCTTGGCGTCACCGGCACTGGCGGAGGCGCCCTGGGTCGTGGCGCTCGCGGCCGCGCCGTAGGTCAGCGCGACGGCGGTCGCGTCGGCGCCAAACTCGAAGTTGCCCTGCGTGAAATCCTGGTAGGCATCGGCGCTCTTGAACAGGATCAGCTGGCTGTAGGCCTGACCACCGAGCTGCCAGCCGACCGTGACCTGTGCCATGGTGACGTCGCCGGTATGATCACCGCCCACGAATACGCAACCGGAGCCGCCGGCACCGCCGACGCCCATGCCGCCCTTGCCGATCGTGGGCAGCACGGCGTACCCGTAGGATTCCGCCATCATCCCGGAGACATTGCCGAGTTCGCGGAATTTGGTGATTGCCTCATTGCAACTGCTCCGGGAAGCGGCCGTGGCTGCCGTGCTGGTCGTTAGCATAAGAAACAGGGCGAGCCCTGCGATCAGTCGTTGTTGCATGGTTTCCTCCGTGGAAATTCAGTCCGGGATAAATGTTGTATTAAAAACGAAAATAGAATCCTGTCGCGCCTGCCATTTTTTGGTCGTGCTTCGCATTTACACGTTTCCGATTATCGCAACCATTCCTCAATCTCCAATTCTAGCTCGCGAAGGCTTTGCGTGTATTCGACGACTCGCTCAGGTGCGCCTGGCGCATCGCTGCTTTTCCATCGCGCCAGGGCCTCGGCGCAGGTTCGAAAATCTCCACACAGCGTCCGAAACGAGTCGCTGCGTGCATACTCCCGGTGAATCTCCCGGGCTCGATCGGGCGCCCGGTTCACGACAAAATCGAGAAAGTCTTCTGTTGGCATTGGCATTCCACCTTATCGCAGCAACGGCAACGGACAGTGCCATTGAGGTCAGATCAGGTTAGTTCAGTTTGGGATCGGGGATTAAGAGGTATACTGTATATTTGCTGTAGGTTACACATGGCCGCGCATCCCATGCGCCGGACGTGTTTAGTGCTCTGGAAAACGCAACGACCAAATGGATAATTCAACCCAGTCTTGCCAGTGGACTGCCCAGGAAATCCGATCTCAAATCAACCGGATCCTGGGCCATCCGGACTTCCGGGCGACAGAAAAAATGCGGGAGTTTCTTCGCTTCGTCGTCGAAGAAACCCTGGCCGGCAATGAACGGCAGTTGAAAGGCTTCACCATCGCTATGGAGGTGTTCGGGCGCGGCAAAGATTTCGACGCCGCCCACGATCCGGTCGTACGCATCCAGGCCGGGCGCTTGCGCCGTGCCCTTGAACGTTACTATCTCATTGCCGGTGGTGAGGACCCCATCTACGTCGACATCCCCAAGGGCGGTTACGTACCGGTGTTCAGCGAAGGGTCCGTTGCCGGCGCGAAGCGGTGTAAAGAACCGTCCGGGCTCAAGCCTGGCCAGGGGGAAGCCTGGCCCTCGATCGTTGTACAGTCTTTCGACGACCTGACCGGCCGTGATGACCTTTCCTACCTGCCTGCGGGTCTCGCGACCGATTTGAGTATTGAATTGGCGAACAGCGGTGATCTGCGTGTCATGCTTTCCGGGGGCACGGCGGCATCGCCGGATCTGCTCGATCCGCCGCCGGCCGACTTCACGGTGCAGGGCAATATTCGCGCAGAGGGCGCCACCATCAAGGTCCTGGTTCAACTCACCAAGACCGCCACCGGCGAGCAGTTGTGGGCCGATGCCTTGAAATCCAGGCTGGAAGAGGGCGAACTGATCGATTTCCAGGAACACACGGCGGCAGCTATCGCCTCGCAAATCGCCGGTCAGCATGGCGCGGTCTACAGGGCGGTCTCCGGCCCATCCAGCGACAAACCGGCTGCCTGCCGCGGCAACTACGCCGCCATTCTCAAGGGCTATGCCTATCATCAGAAAATCGATAAGGCCTCGTACATGATTGCGTACGAAGCCTTGCGCGAGGCGTACGTGCAGGGGCCCGACTGTGGTCTCGTCTGCACCATGCTGGCCTCGATACATGTGGACAACATCGCCCTGGAGTTTGTTGACAGCAACCGCACACCGCTTGCCGAAGCGCTGCGCCTGGCGCGCGAGGGCGTGCGGCGTGAACCGAACCTCCAACTCTGTCGCCTCGTGCTGGCACGGGCACACGTGCTTAACGATGACATCGAAGCAGGGCTGGAAGAGGTGGAGGCGGCGTACGCGCTGCATCCCGATTCGCTGCTGTTCCTGGACGTGATCGGTTACCTGCTGGTGCTGCTGGGCGAATGGAAGCGAGGTGCCAGCCTGGTCCGCCAGGCCATCCAGGCAAATCCTCACTACCGCATGTTCACACGCTACGGAACATGGCTCGACTGTTTTCGGCGCGGTGACTACGAGGGTGCGCTGGAGGAAACGCAGTGGCTGGCCGGCGTCGGTCACTTCTGGGCTCCCGTGGCTCGTGCCGCGACGCTGGGTCAGCTTGGCCGCGGCACGGAAGGACGGCATGCCGTGCGCAGGCTGCTGGAACTGAAACCCGATTTCCACGAACGGGGCCGGACTCTCATTCGCCAGGATGTGAAGTTTGCGGATATTGAGTCGGCTCTTATCGAAGGCCTGGCCGCCAGCGGGCTCGAATTGGAACCGGCTGGATGTATGGCGTAATTTTTCTGGCGGCACTGCTTTCATTCCTCGCCGCCACACCTCTTTTTGCAGACGCATGCCAGGACACGTCTGCTGTTGTAAGCAGCCGAAACCTGACCGTCGCGACACTCAATATGGCCCATGGTCGTAAAGACGCCAGGAACCAGATGCTGCTGAGTAACGATGCCATTCGTGAAAACCTGCTGGAACTGGGCGCACTGCTGGACCGCGCCGATGCCGACATTATCGCCCTGCAGGAAGCCGACGGCGCATCCTGGTGGAGTGGAAATTTCGATCACGTCGGCTTTGTCGCCGAGAACACGATCTATCACTGCTCGCTGCATGGCGTGCATGCATCCAACCGGATTTACGACTTCGGCACTGCCCTCGTGTCGAAGCATCCCCTGCAGGGCGGATTCATACACAGTTTCAAACCTTCAAAACCAACCACCACCAAGGGATTCACCGTGGCGGCACTGAACTGGAATCCGGGAAACGAGTTGAAAGAACCGCTGCGCATCAAGTTTGTCTCCGTGCACCTGGACTTCTCAAGGCGCTCTGTCCGCAGGTCACAAATTGACGAAATGACGCACATTCTCGGAAACCTGGAAGGGCCACTGGTCGTGATGGGTGATTTCAACACGGATTGGCAAAGCGAGGATTCGTCTTTGAAATACCTCGCGGAAAACCTGGACCTGGAGGTGTTCGAGCCTCACGCAGAGGGGCTCTCCACCTATGGTGACAAGGGCGCCAGGCTTGACTGGATTTTGATTTCCCCGAGCCTCAATTTTCACCACTATGCGGTTTTTCCTGATATCGTTTCGGATCATTACGCAGTCGCAGCTGAATTAGAACTGGATAAGACACCATGAAGAACACTGATCTACCCATAAGATTATTAGCCGTAGCGGCGACGCTCGTATTGTTGGCTTCCTGTGCCACGGCGCCGCGCCAGGAAAGATGCCCGGCCGGAACCCAGAAACTGCCGGGGTGCCCGCCGATCGGCGCGGTCAACGACCCGGAGATTAATGAAATATATGAGCGAAGGACGTGGCGCCCGGCGACAGAACTGCCAGTTGACCTGATCGACCTTGGAAAACAGGCGGAAATCCCGGTCCAGCATGCCCGGACCAAGTTTTTGGGGCCAACCCGGCACGCGGCCATCGATTCGCTCGCGGCCAAGTTGTGGATGATCGAAAACGCCGAACATACCATCGACTTCACCTATTACATCTTCAAAACCGACCTGGTCGGATACGCCATGATCGGCGCCATGTGCAACGCGGTTCGACGCGGCGTGGACATCCGCGTAACCGTTGATTCCGCCGGTTCGGTCGGTGGCGGAGGACACCCCTCTTTGAGAGCCTTGGAGAGCTGTGCTGAAAACGCCGGCTTCATGCGTAACAGCGCAGGTGAAAAGACAACGAAGAAGGCCCGGATCCAAGTGGTCATTTTCAACGCCTTGACCAAGCTGGGTAACCCGAATCGCCGTTCGCATGACAAGTTGTTGGTCAAGGATGGCAGTTTCGAAGAGAAATCCGTGGTTATTACGGGTGGCAGGAATATTTCCGAAGACTACTACGGCATCCGCGGGGATGGCAGCGAGGACCCGGATCCCTTCCGCGATGCCGAAATTCTGATTCGATCCCAGCAGGGTGTCGTCGAGGAAGAGATTACGGTGGGGGAGCTGAGCGAATCTTATTCCACCCTGTTGTTTCTCATGGACTTCAACAAGCGCCTTCAGGTGGGCTCGTCCGGCGCATCTACCCCGCAGTATCAGCGTGAAAACAAGAAAGCAGAGGAAGCGCTGGAAAAGCTCAAAGGTTTTGCCTCTTTCAGCCCGCACATGGCAGAAATGCAGGACTACATGAATAGCGGATTCCACGATTCCCAGGTTCGACTGGCCCATGAAATGGGAAATCTTACCGACAAGAGTGTGGTTACCGAGGCGGAGCGGAACCAGACAGAAAACCCGAATTCCATCATGCAGGTGCTGGCCAGAATCGATGAAGAAGCGCCTGACCTCAATTCGGTCAGGATCGTTTCACCCTACCTGTTCCTTGCGGAATTCAAATCGAAGGACGGTGTCGTGGACAAGGACGAGGCGGCCGACTTCCGCAAGTGGCTGGACGACAACCCGGATAAGAGCCTGGAAATCGTCACCAACTCGGTGCTGACCTCCGACAACTTCCCGGCACAGTCGATCATCGACATGGAAACGGCTCCACGCCTCATCTTGCCCCCCGAGCTGCGGGAACAATGGCTCTCGTTAAAGGGCGAGGACGAACTGGCTTCCGAGCTGGTCAACAGCGGGCAGTGGGCAAAACTGGTCAACCATCCCCGCTTGAAGGTGTACGAGACCGGCCGGATCGATTCGGTACTGCTGGGCACAGGCGATAAAAGTTATGGAAAGCTGCACGCCAAATTTTTCCTGTCGGAAGACGTTGGTTTTATCGGCACAACAAATTTTGACTACCGCTCAAGGTTGTACAACAACGAGATGGGGTTCTTCTTTCACGATCCTGAACTGGCAGCGGATGTACACGATGGATTCGACGAACTGGTATCCATTTCCTATCTCTGGGGCTCCCCGGAATGGCTGCAGTTGCGTGCAGCGGTGATGGAAAAAGGAGGTATCAAGGGCAGTTCAACCAAGAACCAGCGTGGCCTGTACAAGCTCTTCAAAAATACCGGGATCATCTGGCTGCTGTAACCAGGATCACCGCGAAAGAGTATTTCGTTCAACCCCACTCTTCCACCAGCCTGGCGAATTTGCCGGGCTGGTGTTTTATGATGGCGAGAACTGTCCAGTACCGCGATAGGTAGCCAGCATGAAACGTATCCTCTTCCTCGTTTTTCTCAGCTTACCCATGTGCCTCGGTGCACAGGAATCCGAAATCGACCAGTTGAAAAAAGAACTGGAAGAAATGCGCCAGCTCAGCGCCCTGTACGAATCCCGGATAGAGGCAATGGAAAGACGGCTGATTGCCATCGAGAAACAGGCCGAACCATCAACAGCCGTCCCCGGTCCCTCTGCTGTCGAGCAGTTGGCCTCGGGCAGCGCGACAGATGAAATACCGCGTGGCGCCAGGCCGGAATCGGATCCAGCATTTACCACCGGTTTTGACCCGCGCCGCTTCAACTACTATGGCTACATGCGCGCCGGCTACGGTGTTGATAAGGACGGCACCTCCCAGTCCCGCTTCAAGGCGCCCGGTGCAGGGGCTGCATACCGCCTGGGCAACGAAAACGACACCTACATGGAAACCGGCTTCTCCTGGTACAACGTCAACAGGGAAAAAGAAGACAGCCCGATTTTCGGAACACACTTCATGCTCGCCTACTCCACGCTGGAGAAAAATACCGGGGTGGCGCTCGAGGGTGATTCTGGCGCCGTATCCTTGCGCGAAGCGTATGCTTCTGTCCGAAACCTCGACAAGGAACAACCTCAGGCCATGTTTTGGGCGGGACAACGTTACTACCGCCGGCATGATATCCATATCAACGATTTCTTCTGGCTGGACATGAGCGGTTTCGGCGGCGGCTTCGAAAATTACGACGCCGGCTTTGCCAAGGTCTCGCTGGCATGGATTGGCGGCACGACAGACAAGTTCAGCGGACGCAACGATTACATCGGTGACCTGGAAGATACCGACAAGAACAATTTCGACCTGCGCTTCAACGATATCGACCTGGGCATCGGCAAAGGTAATGTCTGGCTCAACTATTCGCGATATCGATTCTCCAGTACCGAGATAGCCCTGCGAGACGCAGATGGCTGGTCGGGCGGCTTCTGGCTGGTCAGCGACCTCAATGATGATACGAACAATACGGCCGCCATTCAGTATGGAACCAGTGTCGCGGCAAATTTCAACAGCTTCAGCCCGTCGCTCAGAACCAGTATTGAGGGAGATTTTCCGGAAGGAACCATCGTTGAAGACCAGCGGCGCTTGCGCCTTTTCGATGTCCTCAACTTCAGGTTCGGCGAACGCTGGTCGGCGCAGGCTGTCGCCATTTACCAGCACGACGATCTCGGGCTGGAAGAAAATACAGACGTGAAATGGTACTCAGTCGGTTTTCGGCCAATCTACAGCTTCAACGAGTTATACAACCTGGCGATTGAAGCCGGCTATGACTACACCGAACTGGAAAACGGGGAAGAAGGCGGCTTGTTGAAACTCACTGCCGCCGCCGAGATTACACCTGATATGAATTTCTTTTCACGCCCGGCGTTGCGCTTTTTCCTGACCTACGCCACGTGGTCTGACGAGTTCCAGGGCTTGATCGGCGGCAAAACGTACGCCGATGACACCGATGGGTTCTCAATGGGCGTGCAGTTCGAATCCTGGTGGTGAGGCGGCTACCTATGCAACAAACGGTCAAAACATGATCCAACGACCCGGCACGCTGGGTTTGAATCTGCCGAGTAATCAAGATAGTCCATTCTCCGACAGCAAGCACCCGCGTGAACCAGGCTGAGGCGTCCAGGCACTCACTCCAAAGTGACCGGTGTTTCAAAGCCGGGCGGCTTAACGGCCAGAACCGAGCAGTCAATCTGCTGCAAAATCGACTCGGCCGAGTTGCCCGTAATGAACCCCGGCACACCGGTTCGCGCCACGGTGCCCATCACGACCAGGTCGGCTTCCAGGCGGCTGGCAAGTGATGGAATCACTTTTCGTACACGCCCCTTTTCCAGGTGTGTTAAGGGGGCCAGGAATTGCATTCCCTGTTCACCGATTCGTTCAGCAAGGTGTGCAATGAGCCGGTCCATCTCGGCTTCACGCAATTGCCGCGTCGAATCGATGTATGCAGACACTTTTTCCTCGCTGGAGCGCATGAACGATCCTCGCATGGCGCTTTCCCCAACGGCCTGCCAGGCATGAACGATATGCAATTCCGCGCTGTCGGCCAATGCCTGGGAACTCGCGAGTTCGAGAACCAGGTGGTTAAGCGCGCGCCGCACCTGGAGTTCTCCGGGGGGGTATGCATTGTCCACGTCAACCGCTGCGATGACTCGCCGGAAACCGGAAGGGGAAGACGGCTTGACCAGCCATACCGGACAGGGGCACTTACGCAGTAAATGCATGTCCTCACTGCCAAACATGCGCTGAAGCCACTCCGTGTTTTCGGTCGCCTTGATGACCAGATCGAAGTCGTGCCGGAGTATCTCGCGAATGATTTCCAGGAACCCGATACCCACCAGGACCCGGGTTTCAATTTGACGGTGATTGTCGAGAGTGCTCACGGCAGCGGCCAGTTCGGTGGCACAGGTCTTGACGACCGCCGCCTGTAATTCTTTGGATATCTGGCCGTTTTCGGGTATCCCCATTCCAACCGAAACATGCGGCGCCACACCGGTCACCGTCAACCTGGCCTGGTTGTTCAATGCCAGCCTTGCTGCTCTTTTCAACGCTTCCTTGCTGGATTTAACCTCGTTGACTACACAGAGAATATTTTTGAAGCGCTGCATTTCACCTTCTGCCTTTCCGGCTCAAGGCTCCACAGGGCATACGAAGCCGTCCGGTTTCAGGGTCAGCACCGAACATCTGACCTGGTTCAGTATATTCTCGGACGTGTTGCCGATAAAGTAACCCGGCACGCCGGTACGAGACAGGGTGCCCATGACGATCAAGTCCGACTCCAGCTCACGCGCCTTCATCGGCACGACTTCCTTTGCAAGTCCCTTGATCAGGTGTAGCCTGGAAGCGGGATGCTCGTTGGCGTCGACCCCGAGTTTTGCAATGGCGGCGTCGAGGAGGTTCGCGATCCAGTCGTTGCGGGTCGCCCGTTCACGCTCACCCAGCTTTTCGAGGTCCATGCCCTTGTTGGCGATGTTGGCAGCTCGCAGGAATTTTTCACCAATCGGCTCAATGGCATGCAATACGTGCAGCTCGCCAGACTCCCGCTGGGCAATTGATGACGCAATCTCAACAATCTGGCGATTCAACGCCTCGTTCTGGGCGTTTCCAGGATCATAATCGATACAGGCCAGAATGCGACGATAGCTTTTGCGGCCTGGCCAGGAAATCAGGACCGGGCATGGACACTTCCGCATCAGGTGCATGTCCGTACTGCCCAGAAACACGTCCAGCAAACCATCCGATATCTCGGCGTCTTTTACCAGCAGATCATGCTGACCGCCCAGTACCTGCCGGATGATTTCCGACGACGCCCGCCCGACCAGCACCTGCTTGTCGATAGACCCCGTGTCGCCCTCGGCTGCCGAAACATATTCAGTCAGCCGGTTGAGTTCCTGCTCTTTTGCAATGGTCTCAATGTCCGATGCGCTGGACGCAAGAACGCCCATCCAACGCTCGCCCGGCAATTCCTCCAGCACCGAAGCCACGGTCAGGCTGGCGCCGTTCTTCCTCGCAATGGAGGCGGCCTGCTTCAGGGCGGATATGCCACTTCTATTGGTGTTAACAACTGCCAGAATATTGGAAAAACGCTTCATGCGGAAACTCTCCTTTCCATTCAACCATCATCTATCGCACAGGGGCCGTTTGCCTGGCAGGGACGTCCATATGTTTCGGGTGACCTAGAGCCCCTGCACTGCTGTGTACTCATGGCCTCTTCCACAGAAAAACCAGGCCGACACTCAAAAGCGTCAAGGCCAGTCGTTTCGAAATGATTTACCCTTCCAGTGTGTACCAGTTTATCCCGAAGGGCGGCAGCATTGGTTCGGTCTTATGGTTCGATTACGACGGTAATACCGATGTTTCCTGCACTTTTAGGGCTATGTGTCGCATAGGACTTCTCGACCCGTACAGATCATGGATGAAGATCATGGATGAGCCGGGTACAGAATCGTCGCCTGCATTACAATGCGGTGTTTGCGGACTATCAAGGAAAACCACATGGTTTCAATGTCAAGGCAGAAACAATTTCTCGGGCTTGGCGCCTGGCTGTTTTTGAGCTTCGCGGCATCCGCTGTCGGCGCCGCCGCATCCATTCAGGCACAGTCATTCTATGGCCAACTGGTTCAACCTGCATGGGCCCCGCCGCCCTGGGTGTTCGGGCCGGTATGGACCGTACTGTTCGCCTTGATGGCCATCGCCGCCTGGTTGGTGTGGCGCAGCGGGGGCTTGCGCAGCCACCGCCTGGCGTTGTCACTATTCCTGGTGCAACTCGTACTCAATGCCTTGTGGAGCTGGCTTTTCTTTGCCTGGCACAATGGCGCATTGGCATTCGCCGACATCATGCTGCTTTGGGTCCTCATCCTGGCCACCCTGCTGTCCTTCTGGCGGGTTCGCCCGCTGGCCGGCGTGCTCCTGGCCCCTTACCTGCTGTGGGTCAGCTTCGCAGCAGCTCTCAACTTTGCCCTGTGGCAGCTCAACCCCCAGATCCTGGCTTGACAAGATCATGACAAAACTGTTTCAGCCATTGACGTTCAAGAACGGGGCCGTGATGAAGAACCGCTTCATGCTGGCGCCGATGACCAATGTGCAAAGTTTTGAAGATGGGCGGCTTTCCGATGAGGAATTCCGCTGGCTAACCATGCGGGCTCGAGGCGGTTTCGGCCTGACCATGACCTGTGCCTCACATGTGCAGGCAGCCGGCAAAGGGTTTCCGGGGCAGTTGGGCTGTTTTTCCGATGACCACCTAGCGGGGCTCTCGCGCTTGGCCACGGCGATCAGGGCGGAAGAGAGCCTTGCCGTGATCCAGTTACACCACGCGGGCATGCGGTCCCCGCAGGAACTGGTCGACGGCCGCCCGGTGTGCCCTTGCGATAATGAAGAAAACGGGGCGCGCGGCCTTACCCGGGAAGAGGTCCGGCAACTCAGGGAAGATTTTGTGACCGCCGCCTGGCGGGCCGAAAAGGCAGGTTTCGACGGGGTGGAAATTCACGGCGCGCACGGCTATATCCTCAGCCAGTTCCTGAGCCCCGTCATCAACCAGCGAACAGACCAGTACGGCGGTTCACTGGAGAATCGTGCGCGTCTTGTCTTTGAAATCATCAAAGGGATCCGCGATCGTTGCCGGCCCGGATTCTTGCTGGGTATCAGGCTGTCGCCGGAGCAGTTCGATCTGCAACTGGGCGAGATGATCGAAGTATCCCGGCGCTTGATGGAAGCTGGCGACATCGACTTTCTCGATATCTCTCTGTGGGACGTATTCAAGGAACCGGCCGAGGAGCGGTTCCAGGGCCGGTCCCTGTTCAGCTATTTCGCGGAACTGGACCGGGGAGCGGTGCGGCTGGGAATCGCCGGCAAAATATATACCCCGGGTGACGCCAGGAAGTGTCTCGAAGACGGTGCCGATTTTGTCCTGCTGGGGCGCGCGGCGATCCTGCACCATGATTTCCCGCAGCAGGTGCTTGCGAATCCCGATTTTGAACCGGTGAAGCCCCCGGTGAGCCGGGATTACCTGCATTCGCAGGGGCTGAGCGAAGCTTTCGTGAACTACATGTCTGGCTGGGCTGGTTTTGTGGATCAGCAGAAAAGACCGGGGTCAGAGTAAGGAACTTACTCTGACCCCGGTTTTTCCAGCGCTTCGGTATTCGCGGTGAATCACGCCTGATATGATGAATGTCCCTTTGTGGACGCATGATATGTCCGGCAACGCCATCCCTGCCCCATCCACCGAACTGTTCGGTTACCCAAAGTACTGGGCCGAGTGTTATGGCGTGGCGCCGTTTTTGCCCATGAGCCGGGCGGAAATGGATTCGCTGGGCTGGGATTCCTGCGATGTCATCATCGTCACCGGCGATGCCTACGTGGATCACCCTTCGTTTGGCATGGCCATTATCGGACGCTTGCTGGAAGCCCAGGGTTATCGCGTGGGTATCATTGCGCAACCGGACTGGCAATCGGCCGATGCATTCAAGGCGCTGGGCAAGCCAAACCTGTTCTTTGGGGTAGCGGCCGGCAACATGGATTCCATGATCAATCGCTACACCGCGGAACGCAGGATGCGCTCCGATGACGCTTATACGCCGGGCGGCATGGGCGGCAAACGCCCGGACCGCTGTTCGCTGGTGTACGGACAGCGCTGCAAGGAGGCCTGGCCGGATGTGCCGGTCATCCTGGGGGGAATCGAAGCCTCGCTGCGGCGCATAGCCCACTACGATTACTGGCAGGACAGCGTGCGCCGCTCGATCTTGCTGGACGCCACGGCTGACCTGCTCCTGTACGGCAACGCCGAGAGAGCCCTGGTCGAAGTCGCCCACCGGCTGGGCCGCGGCGAAGATATTGCCCGAATCAACGATGTCAGGGGCACGGCGTTTGTGCGCAAGGATAGCCCGGAAGGTTGGTGGGAAATCGATTCCACCCGCATAGACCGGCCCGGAAAGATCGACAGCGTGGTGAACCCCTACCTCAACGTGCGCGAGATGGACGAGGCCGAGAAACAGCGCCGGGAAGCCGCCGTGTACGAGGTCGCAGACCCGGAAGCGGATAAACTCGTTGTCCAGTTCAAGCCCCACCCGGGTCGTGACCGTGACCGCACGGTCATTCGCTTGCCTTCGTTCGAGAAAGTTCGCAACGATGCCGTGCTCTATGCCCATGCCAACCGGGTATTGCACCTGGAGACCAACCCGGGTAACGCCAGGGCCCTGGTGCAAAAGCACGGCAAGGTCGACCTGTGGTTGAACGCCCCGCCCTTCCCCCTGTCCACCCCCGAAATGGATTACGTATTCGGCATGCCATTCGCCCGGGTGCCGCACCCGTCGTATAAAGGTGCAAAAATCCCCGCCTACGAGATGATTCGTTTTTCGGTGAATATCATGCGCGGCTGCTTCGGCGGCTGCACGTTCTGTTCGATCACCGAACACGAGGGCAGGATCATCCAGAGCCGCTCGGAGGAATCAATCCTCAACGAGGTGGAGCAAATCCGGGACAAGGTTCCCGGCTTTACCGGGGTGATTTCCGACCTGGGCGGGCCAACAGCCAATATGTACCGCATCGCCTGCAAGAGCCGAAAGATCGAGGCAGCCTGCCGCAGACCCAGCTGCGTCTACCCGGGCATCTGTTCCAACCTGGATACCGACCACTCGTCCCTGACCCGGCTGTACCGCAAGACGCGTGAACTGCCGGGGGTGAAAAAAGTGTTGATCGCCTCGGGCCTGCGTTACGACCTGGCGGTGGAGGACCCCGAATACGTCAGGGAACTGGTCACCCACCACGTCGGCGGCCAGTTGAAAATTGCCCCCGAGCACACCGAGGATGGTCCGCTGTCAAAAATGATGAAGCCGGGTATCGGCAGCTATGACCGCTTCAAAAAACTATTCGATAAATATTCCAGGGAAGCAGGCAAGGAGCAGTACCTGATCCCCTATTTTATAGCCGCCCACCCGGGCACCACCGATGAAGACATGATCAACCTGGCGCTCTGGTTGAAACGCAACGGCTTCACCGCGGACCAGGTGCAGGCCTTTTATCCCTCACCCATGGCCACGGCGACCGCCATGTACCATTCCGGGAAAAACCCACTGCGCAAGGTGACGTACAAGTCCGGTGAAGTACTGCCGGTAAAAGATCCCGGACAGCGAAAACTTCACAAGGCTTTGCTCCGGTACCACGACCCGGGCAACTGGGAAATGTTGCGTGGCGCCCTCAGAAAAATGGGCAGAGGCGATTTGATCGGTGATGGCCCATCGAAGCTGATTCCCGCAAACCAGCCTGATGCCGATCACGGATACCGGGTATCACGAAGAAAAAATACCGAACAGGCGCACCAGCGACGCACCGGCAAAAAGATCCTGACCCAGCACACGGGTCTGCCACCGCGCGAAGATGGCGCCAAGCCGGCCCGGGCCGGCAAGAAACCGCGGACAATCAGCTGATATTGCGTTTTGGCGGCTCAGAGGGCGTGCGCGACCTGGGATTGCTGGAGAGTGCCCTGGTAAGACCTCAAACGGGTTACTACGGCACGCTTCCGTTGCAGGCGGCACCGTTACCCCAGAGTCTTTGTCAAAATCATTGTTTTGTGGACGGAAAAAGGTCGATTGATCAGCCTTGCAGAAGTGCTCCAGGTAGTCTTTCGCTGGAAGCACTAAAATATTGGGGTCAGGGTAAGCCCGCGTTTTTCTCTGAGTCTACCCTGGCACTTTACTCTGACCGCACATTTGCAAGAACCGTAACCGCCTCAATCAGTGCATCATTCAACTCTTCCGGCGCCTCCTGCATCAGGAAATGTCCGTAGCCATCCAAAATAACGGCATCGAAATCGGCGTATTGTTGGTTGGCGGAGACATTGGTCGGCCATTTGTCGGCATTGACGCAGCGAACGGGAACGTTGGCTGCTTGAAAGGCCGAGGCCAGGTCGTATGCAACATAGTCACGGATGAGCGCGGTGCCGATTTCCGGGGGGCCGCCGCACATATCGGTGACTACCTCTTCAACCAGGACCTCTGTAGCCTGATCCCCGAACATCGAGCGAACAAACCCTCCGCAGGTCCCCACGAAGTCTGTCTCGAATCCGTTCAGCAAGCCGCCAACTTCTTCCGGGTTCCATTCCAGGTCAGCATCCTGAAGTGTATCGACGCCAATGACAGCCGTGACAACTCCCGGGAGCAGTCGTGCAACCTCGAGTCCGACCCGGCCACCCATGGAATGGCCAATGACGGTGACCTGGTTCAATTGCAATTGTGAAATAACAGCGGCGACATCGCCCCCGAGGGCGGCAATGGTCCAGGCTTGCCGATCAGTTCCGGAAAGCCCATGTCCTGCCAGGTCAACCGTAACCACTGCGAAGTGCTCGGAGAGGGCCGGAACCTGGGCTTCCCAGTAGGTCTGGTCACACATCCACCCGTGGACCAGCACAACGACCGGTTGACCGGTGCTGTGAACCGTGGCGGCGATCTCGACGCCATCGGGCGCTTCGACCATGATCGTCCCGGCCACCGTTTCAGCTGTCTCAACGGTGTCTTCTGTGCCTTCCTGGTCCTGGGACCTGGAACAAGAGGCAATGAGCGTGCAGAGTGCAAGAACGAGTGTGAATCGATAGAGCATGATCTATTGCAACCGAGGTTTACCGGGTTGAAAAATGGTGGGCCCTGTAGGACTTGAACCTACGACCAATCGATTATGAGTCGAGTGCTCTAACCAGCTGAGCTAAGGGCCCTTGCGATATGCAAACGCGATTATACCGATAGTGTACAAACAAATGGCAAGTCCCGTTCCCCCGCAGGCCTAATCCAGGTCGAGGAAGCTCCGCAGCTGTTCCGAGCGGGTCGGGTGGCGAAGCTTGCGCAGTGCCTTGGCCTCGATCTGGCGGATTCGCTCGCGGGTCACGTCAAACTGCTTACCCACTTCTTCCAGCGTGTGATCGGTATTCATGTCGATGCCGAAGCGCATGCGCAGCACCTTGGCTTCGCGCGGCGTCAGGCCGGCGAGCACGCCCTGCACGGTGCCGGTCAGGCCGGAACCGGTAGCGGAATCCACCGGGGAAGAAATGTTCGCATCCTCGATGAAATCGCCCAGGTGTGAGTCTTCGTCGTCGCCAATCGGGGTTTCCATCGAGATGGGTTCCTTGGCGATTTTCAGTACCTTGCGCACCTTGTCTTCGGGCATTTCCATGCGCTCGGCCAGTTCCTCGGGCACCGGCTCGCGGCCCATCTCCTGCAGCATCTGGCGCGATATGCGGTTGAGCTTGTTGATCGTCTCGATCATGTGCACCGGGATACGGATGGTGCGGGCCTGGTCCGCGATCGAACGCGTGATGGCCTGCCGGATCCACCAGGTGGCATAGGTCGAGAACTTGTAACCGCGGCGGTATTCGAACTTGTCGACGGCTTTCATCAGGCCGATATTGCCCTCCTGGATCAGGTCCAGGAATTGCAGGCCGCGGTTGGTGTATTTCTTGGCGATGGAGATGACCAGGCGCAGGTTGGCCTCGACCATTTCCTTCTTGGCGCGACGTGCCTTGGCCTCGCCGATGGACATCGTACGGTTGATGTCCTTGAGATCGGCGATGGTGACACGCGCTTCTTTTTCCAGCCGGCCCAGTTTTTCCTGCACGGCGCGAATTTCGTCTTTGTACTCGGCCAACGCCGGCACCCACTTCTGTTTGCCCTTCAGGATCGGCGTCAACCACTCGGGGTTGGCCTCGTTCTCGGTAAAGGACTTGAGGAATATGGACTTCGGCATCTTGGCCTGGACCACGGCCATCTGCAGAATCATCCGCTCGAGGTCACGGGTTTGCGAGACCACGTAACGCAGGCGGTCAACCAGGTGGTCCACCATCTTGGCGGGATACTTGATGCGCAGGAAAATATGGGCCATCTGCTCCTGCAGCTTGGCGGCATCCTTGTGCCCGGGGCCATGCTTGTCATTGAGTGCGAGGTATTTCTTGTACAGCGCGGCCATTTCTTCGAACTTGGCGTCAACCTCATCCGGATCGGGACCGGTGGGACCCTGGTCCTCTTCTTCTTCCTCTTCCTCGTCGTCCGAGTCGTCTTTGTCTGACTTGTCGTCGTCGTTCTTGGCTGCCTTGGCCTTGGCCGGTTTCGGTGGTTTGGGAATCTCCTGCTTGGCCAGTTCGACCGGGTCGATGAAGTCAATCATCAACTCGGTCAGCCTCTGCTTGCCGTCCTTGAAGTTGGCGAACTGGACCAGCAAGGAAGCATAGGTGCCGGGAAAACGCGACAGGGCATGGTGCACCTGCAGCAATCCGTCCTCGATGCGCTTGGCGATGGCAATTTCCCCTTCACGCGTCAACAACTCCACCGTGCCCATTTCGCGCATATACATGCGCACCGGGTCGGTCGTGCGGCCGATCTCCGTTTCCACGGCGGCCAGCGCGGCGGCGGCTTCCTCTGCGGCGGTATCGTCCTCGGTGTCCGTGGTGGCTGCGTCATTGAGCAACAGGGTATCGGCGTCGGGCGCCACTTCGTGCACAGAGATTCCCATATCGTTGATCATATTGATGATGTCTTCGATCTGCTCCGGATCGACGATGTCATCAGGCAGGTGATCATTCACCTGGGCATAGGTCAGGAAACCCTGCTCTTTACCCTTGGTGATGAGTTCTTTCAATTGGGATTGCTGATTCTCGTTCATAAAATTTTCAACGCCAACTAACTATAGTCCAAGACCACGAACTCGGCGACATGCTTGCACGCGCCACCCCGTTGCTACGATTTTTCGCCCTGCAGGCTCTCTATCAATTTCTGTTTATGTTGTTGTAATAAAACCAACTTTTTACGCTCTTCGAGCCCCAACCCGGCATACTGACTTTCCATTCGACTGATACGCGCGGCTGTCCATTGCAATTCAAGCCCAACAATCGCGTCTTGGAACTCCTGGACCAACTGCGACTCCTCACCCTCAAGTTGCCATGTCGCCAACTTATCCAGGTGAGATCGCGCCGGATGTTCGTGCCAGAGTTCCAGTAGCTGAGCGGTTGTCATATTGGGGCTTCTGGAACAGAAGTCAACCAGTTCACGCCATATTTCAAAGCCGGGCAGGTCACAACCTTTAAACGCTTCCAGGCTCTTTACCTGGGCAACCATTGAGGGGTTCTGGACCAGGTGTGCCATGGCCACCCGCATGGGTGTCCGCTGCTGGACCGGCCTGCCAGTTTTCCGCTCGGGCCTGGGCGCCCTGAAACGCTCTTTTCTCCGGTCTTCCAGGCGGTGCTGCGCCAATGATTCCAGGCGGCTGAACATCATGTCCCGGAAAACGCCCTCCGGCAGTGTTTCCAGCGCAGGCCGCGCCATTCCCACCAAACGGGCGCGTCCGTCGATCGCGCTCATATCGACTTCACCAGTGAAGTGGTCAAAGAAGAACTCTGACAACGGCATCGCCGCATCCAGCAATGCACTGAACGACTCCGTGCCTTCCTTGCGCACCATGCTGTCCGGGTCTTCGCCCTCGGGCAGGAACAGGAATCGCGCCTGGCGCCCATCGCGCAAGCGCGGCAGAGTAGCTTCCAGCGCACGCCAGGCCGCCTTGCGCCCTGCCCTGTCGCCGTCAAAACAATAAATCACTTCGTCGGCTGCACGGAACAGTAATTCGGCGTGGTCGCCAGTGGTTGCCGTTCCCAGGGTCGCCACGCAATTGCGGAAACCGTACTGGGCCAGGGCCACGACATCCATGTAGCCCTCGACCACCAACAGCCGGTCCAGCTTGGCCTGGCTGCGCCGGGCGAGGTAGAGGCCGTACAGTTCGCGTCCCTTGTGAAACAAGTCGGTTTCAGGCGAATTCAGGTATTTGGGGCCATCGTCGTCCAGGGCGCGGCCGCCAAACGCGATCACACGGCCGCGGCGATCGTGGATCGGGAACATGATGCGATGGCGAAACTTGTCGTATTCACCACTTTTGCCCTGGCTCAACATACCCGTTTTTCTCAGCTGGGCCAGGCGTTTCTCATCACCACCCAGGTGGTTGATCAAACGGTCCCAGCCGGCAGGTGCGAAACCGATGCCGAAATCCCGTGCAACTTCCCCCGAGACCCCCCGTTTTTTGAGGTATTCAACCGCTTCCGGGCTGTCTTTCAATTGCTGTTGGTAAAAAGCGGCCGCTGATTCCAGCGTGTCATACAAACCGCTGGATGGCCGGGGCTTGGCCGATGCTTCGCGCGGGACCTGTAAACCGGCGTGCCGGGCCAGTTCCTCGACCGCGTCAACGAACTCCAGGCCCTCGTAGTTCATCATGAAGCCGATGGCGGAACCGTGCGCGCCGCAACCAAAACAGTGGTAAAACTGCTTTTGCGGACTGACCGTGAAAGAAGGGGTTTTCTCGTCGTGAAAAGGGCAACAGGCCTGGAATTCTCGGCCGGCTTTCTTCAGCGGAACACGTCGCTCGATAATCTCCACGATATCGACGCGGCCCAGCAGTTCTTCGATGAAAGAATCGGGTATCAGGCCGCCCATCGTGGACTAGTGTCCCGTCACGTGCTCAAGACATGAGTTGTGTTTTGACAGCCTGGCTGACGGCTTTCATGTCGGCCCGGCCCTGCACCTGGCCACGCAAAGCGTTCATTACGGGGCCCATGTCCCGGATGCTGCTTGCGCCGAGTTCAGATACGGTGGCACTGATCAATGCAGCCAGTTCCGCCTCCCCCAGCGGCTCGGGCAGATAACCCTGGATCAATTCAAGTTCAAACACTTCCTGTTTCGCCAGGTCATCACGACAGGCTTTCTGGAACTGCTCGAGCGACTCGCGGCGCTGCTTGACCATCTTGTCGAGGATAGCCAGCACCTGTTCGTCATCGAGGTCGACACGTTCGTCAACCTCTTTTTGCTTGATCGCTGCCGTTACCAGGCGCAAGACAGCCAGTTGCTCGCGCTGCCGCGCGCGCATGGCATTCTTGACATCTTCCTGGATACGGACTTTCAGGGACATTAATAAAGGCGGGTGCGACGAACCACTTCCCGTGACAGGCGGCGCATGTTGCGCTTCACGGCTGCTGCCGCTTTACGCTTACGCTCCTGCGTGGGCTTTTCGTAGTACTCACGGCGGCGCGTTTCGGCCAGCACACCGGCTTTTTCGCATGACCGCTTGAAGCGGCGCAGTGCGTACTCAAAAGGCTCATTATCGCGAACTTTGACACTCGGCATTAAAAATCACTCTTCCTTTTGCCGCAAAAGCGGCGTTGATGTAAGTAGCCGTGTATTTTACCCCGAGTCATGATGTAAGTGCAAAGAAATTGGATTTCGTTTTACAAGCTAGGACGCCTGGCTGCGGGCAAAGGCCATGACACCGCCACGACGGGGGTCGCCGGCGCCGTCAAAAACCCCGCCATGGGCGACGGAAACCGTATGCACGCCGCCAAAAAACAGGTTCTGTTCCGGCCAGTGATGGCTGGAGGGCACGGCATGGTCCAGCGCCGCCAGTGATGCCCCGGGGATGCCGGGTTCCGTGCTCAACAGCTTACCCTCGAGGTGGATACGCGGGGCGGCAACGGCCTCACGGGGGCTCATGCCGAAATCGAACAGGTTGACCAGCACCTGCGTCATTGCGCTGCGGATACGGTTAGAGCCGCCCGTCCCCAGCGCAAAACGTGTGCCGTCCGGCTTTTCCGCCACGGCCGGCGACATCATTGACGCCAGCCGCACACCCTCTTTCCAGCAATTGAACCCCGCCGGGTGCAGGTCTTCTTCGCCCAACATGTTGTTCAGCATGATGCCGGTGCCGGGCAAAACGTAGGAACAACCTTCACCATTGGAGGCTGTCAGGCTGGCGATATTGCCGTCCGCATCCGCCACGCTGATATGGGTGGTGCCGCGACTGAACAGGGAATGGAGGTCAAGCGAACGCTGCCATTCCCCAATGGTTTTGTCATCCAGCAGGCTGCCCATGACCTCGCGGTCCAAGCCGTCTTCCATCGAGAACGTGTGCCGGGCCACGCTGGCCGCACGCATGCCGCGCAGCAGGTTCATCATGTGCTCCTCGCTGCCCCACTCGGCCCTGGTGGATTCCCAGTCATGCATGACGCCCAGCGCGAAGGCAACCAGGCACCCTCCCGGAGAGGGCGGGGGATTGATCGCCACCCTGGCGCCGCGGTAATTGAAGACCACCGGTTCGCGGCGCTGCACGCGGTAGGCGGCCAGGTCTTCAAGCGTGATCAATCCGCCCTTTTCCCTGCAGTCGGCAGCCAGTCGGCTGGCCCACTCACCGCGGTAAAACAGGTCCGGTCCTTCGCTGACCAGGGCCTCGAAGGCGGTAGCGGCATCCAGGTTACGCAGCCTTTCGCCCTTGCCAATCAACTGACCCGGTTTTGCCGGTGATTCGAACAGGGCAAAGGACTCGGGGGTGGCGCACATGATGGACCGCAGGATGCGGATCACATAGGCGTGAAAATCATCGACTTCCACGCCGTTTCGAGCCAGTTCCATGGCGGGGGCCATGATCTCGGCAACCGGCATCCGGCCCAGTTCCGAGTGCGCTTCAAAAATGCCCGCAACCACACCAGGCACCGCGCTGGATCCCAGTCCAACGTGAAATTCCTGCTCGGCCGTTCCGAAATCAGCCACGATGGGGAAGAAACTGATTTCCTCCAATGGCCGGTGTTTCATCGGCGTCTGGCAAAAGAAATCATAAACCCGGGGCTTGTGGCCATCCGGCAACGCCAACAGGAAACCGCCGCCGCCAAGACTGGCCAGCAGGGGTTCGGCAATCGAGGCCGTGCATAGGGCACCCAGGACCGCGTCGAAGGCATTGCCCCCGGCTTGCAGGATGTCGATCGCTGTCTGTGTGACTTCCGCGCTGCCGGACGCGGCAACGCCAATTTGTTTAGCCAAAACCATGCCTCAGGACCCGATGCCGGAAAGATAACACAAGCGGATTGCACCGCAAGTATTGCAGTACGGCCTCCGTGCACCTATAAAGGACGCTATGCGAGTACTGGGAATCGAAACATCATGCGATGAAACCGGCGTTGCCGTGTACGACGGCGACAAGGGTCTGTTGGCGCATGCGCTGTATTCACAGGCGCATGTGCACGCCGAGTACGGCGGAGTGGTTCCGGAAATCGCATCGCGTGACCACGTGCGGAAGCTGGTCCCACTGCTGGACGAATGCCTCAAGAAAGCCGATTGTCAACGCTGCGATATCGATGCGGTGGCCTACACCGTGGGGCCGGGGTTGGTCGGCGCCCTGCTGGTCGGCGCCGCGGCCGGGCGCGCCATGGCCTTGTCCCTGGGCGTACCTGCCATCGCTGTACACCACATGGAAGGGCACTTGCTGGCCCCCTTGCTGGAAGCGGACCCGCCAGAATTTCCATTTGTGGCCCTGCTGGTCTCCGGCGGGCACTCCATGCTGGTGGAAGTCGCCGAGATCGGCTCCTACAAGGTGCTGGGCGAAACCCTCGACGACGCCGCGGGTGAAGCCTTCGACAAAACCGCCAAGCTGCTCGGGCTGGGCTACCCCGGTGGCCCCGTGCTGGCCAGGGCAGCCGAGAAAGGCGACCCTGACAAGTACCGCTTCCCCCGGCCAATGACCGACCGTCCCGGCCTGGAGTTCAGTTTCAGCGGGCTCAAGACCCATACCCGGAACCTGTACAACACACACAGGGAAGAGCCCGGGGCACGCGAGGACATCGCGGCCGGTTTTCAGAAAGCCGTGGTCGAAACCCTGGTCATCAAGTGCCGGCGCGCGATGCAGCAGACACGCTGCAAGCAACTGGTCATCGCCGGTGGCGTGGGCGCCAACCGGATGTTGCGTGAGTCACTCTCCGCGGCGGGCAAAAAATACGGCTGGGGCGTTTCTTACCCGAGAATCGAGTTTTGCACCGTCAACGGTGCGATGATCGCTTACGCGGGTTACCACCGGCTGATGGCAGGCCAGGTCGAGCCTGAGATCATCCGCGCAAAACCGCGCTGGCCGATGAAAGAACTGGCCGGGCTGCACTGAGCGGACGGCAATGGACCGCGTATTCATCGAAAACCTGACGATTGAAACCGTTATCGGCATTTTCGACTGGGAGCGAGATATCCGCCAGGCTGTGAGCCTGGACCTGGAGATGGATTTTGATATCCGCAAGGCCGCGGCAACGGACTCCATCGATGACACCCTGGACTACAAGGCGGTTGCGAAACGCCTGATCCGGTTTGTCGAACGCAGCGAATTCCAGTTGGTCGAAACCCTGGCCGAAAAGTGCGCGGAAATCGTGTTGGCCGAGTTCCCGGTCGATCACCTGAGACTGAAACTCAGCAAACCCGGCGCGGTGCGTGGTTCCAGCGCAGTCGGGGTGATTATCGAGCGTGGTGAGGCCAGCCGGGGTGCATAGGGCCTACCTCGGCCTGGGCAGCAATATCGATGCCCGGGCAAATATCCTCTCGGCCATGCGCTCCCTCACGGAAACGTTCGACGACGCGGCCTTCTCGACTGTCTACGAGTGCCCGGCCGTTGGTTTCGAAGGCGGTGACTTTCTCAACCTGGTTGCCCGAGTGGGTACTTCCATGCAGCCCATTGAACTCAAGCACCACCTGTTCAAACTCGAAAACGAGCACGGACGCAACCGCAACGCCCCCCGCTGGTCCAGCCGTACCCTGGACGTGGACATCCTGTTGTACGACGATCTGTACCTGCTGAGCCCGCAACTGGAGATCCCCCGCAAGGAAATCCTGGACTGCGCCCACGTCCTCAAACCCCTGGCCGACCTGGCCCCGGACCTGCTCCACCCCACAGAATGCATCACCATGAGCGAACTCTGGACCCGTTTCCCGGACTCACAAGCCACCCTGAAGCCGATTACTTTGTAAGAGCGACTCCAGCCGCGACCATTGCCCCAAGTCCGCAGCCCCACGTAAATGGTACCGGATACATTTATTGGCGAAAAAGGTATCCGGTACCTTTTATTGGTGCTGATCGCTATTTGCCGTGATACACGCTGAAACGCCCGCCACAACAGCGCCAGGTGAACTCTGGCTGATGCAGCTGGTGCATTTTTGAAAAAGGGGCCGGATACATTTATTGGCGAAAAATGTATCCGGCCCCTTTTGTTTGGCCCCTTTTGTTTGGTCTTAGATGTTGAGGGAGCGGCCGCCGTCCACGGCGAGGATCTGGCCGGTGACGTAGGGGGCATCGAGGGACAGGTAGGCCACGGCGGAGGCGATGTCGAGGGCTTCACCCGCCCGGCCCATGACCGTGCGGTCCAGGATCGACTGGCGTTCCGCGTCGTTCATTTCGTGCTCGGGCCACAGGATCGCGCCGGGAGAAACCCCGTTGACACGTATCGCGGGGCCCAGTTCGGAAGCCATGGAGCGGGTCATCATCGCCAGGCCTGCCTTGGTAATGCAGTACACCCCGTGGTTCGGCATGGGCCGGTCCGCGTGGATGTCGATGATATTGACGATCGAGGCACCGGCTGTTTTCAATTCCGGCAGCAGCGCCTGCACCAGGAAGTACGGCCCGCGCAGGTTGCTGTTGACCAGGTCGTCCCATTGCCAGGCCAGGGTTTCACCTACCCGGGTCGGGTAAAAGCGGGACGCATTATTGACCAAGACATCGAGGCGGCTGAACGAGGATCGGAAGGCAGCGGAAAGCGATTCGATGCCCTGCGGGGAGGACAGGTCCGCAGATGCAACGACCGCGCTGCCGGCACGGCTGTCATTGAGTTTTTCCGCCAGGCCCTTGGCCCGGGCGAGACTGGAATTGCAGTGCAACAGGACATCACAGCCCCGGCGATGCAGGGTCTCGGCGATACAGGCGCCAATGCGGGCGGCGGCCCCGGTAACCAATGCGGTTTTTCTACTGGACATGTTATGAAGGCTCCAACAAACTTGTGGCCATGTCCCGCAACATCCTGCCCGAACCCCCCGGCGAGCTCAAGCAGCACAGCAAGAAATTGAGCACCCGTATCCGTGAGGCGATCCGTGAAACCGGCTCGATTCCGTTTTCGCGCTACATGGAAATGGCGCTGTACGAACCCGGCCTGGGTTATTACTCCGCCGGGCTGCACAAGCTGGGCCGGTCCGGCGATTTTGTCACCTCGCCCGAACTGGGCTCACTGTTTGCCGCCTGCCTCGCCGCGCAGGCTGAAGAAACCGGAAGCCGATTGGGCCGCTACGCGGTCCTCGAGGTAGGCGCCGGAAGCGGGCGCCTGGCTGCGGATTTCCTGCGCCAGGTCAAGCCGGAAAAAGCGCCGGACCGCTACCTGATCCTGGAGCGAAGTGCCGACCTCCGGCAGGTGCAGCGGGAAATGATTGCAGAGCAGGCGCCCGCCTGGCTTGACCGCGTCACCTGGCTGGACGAGCCGCCGGTGGAGCAATGGCGGGGCTTACTGATCGCCAACGAGGTCATCGACGCGCTCGCGGCCGAACGCTTCCGGGTTTCCAAGGGGCGTGTCGAACAAGTTTGTGTCTCGGATTCTGAAACCGGTTTCGACTGGACAACGACTCCCGCGGCACCGGAACTGGAGGCCGCTGTCCGGCACTTGGAATCCGATACAGGCAAGGTGTTCGCGGATGCCTATTGCTCGGAAATACAGGCTCAGTTGCCGGCCTGGCTGCATGCCTTGACGGACAACCTCGTTCAGGGCCTGGCACTTTTTATTGACTACGGATACCCGCGCAGCGAGTTCTACCTGCCAGAACGTTGTAACGGCACCCTGATGTGCCACTACCGCCACCAGGCGCACGACGACCCGTTTTTCTGGCCCGGCCTGCAGGACATCACGTCCTGGGT
The DNA here is from genome assembly GCA_036351055.1 of Lysobacterales bacterium. Classification (GTDB taxonomy): domain Bacteria; phylum Pseudomonadota; class Gammaproteobacteria; order Xanthomonadales; family SZUA-36; genus JABDPF01. Next base: position 57,548 of record JAZBOH010000155.1, on the reverse strand, counting down.
CGATTTCACCGCCCTGGCCGAGGCAGCCGATGCCTGCGGCCTGGAAGTGGAAGGTTATACCAGCCAGTCGATGTTCCTGCTGGCTTGTGGTCTCGAAAGAATCCTGCAGGACAAAGTGGACAAAAGCAGCGACGGCGGTCTGGCCCTGAACAACGAGGTCCGGCAACTGACCATGCCGGGCATGATGGGTGAACGCTTCCAGGTCATGGGGCTGGGGCGTGAACTGGACCGGGAACCCGCCGGTTTCAGCCTGCGCGACCTGCGCTACCGGCTATAGCATCAATTCGGGCCTGCCGGAGCCTGTTGCCGATCTGGCTGCCTTTGAGGCCCTCCGTGTCGAGGTCGGCTGCACGCACCGCCTGGGCCGCCCGTAGCGCAGCTTCCAGGATTTCTGCCTGCGGATAATCGCGGTCTTCAAAACCACCACGCCCACGGTAGTCGCCTTCGCAGGCATGCAGGAAGTTGCCCAGTTGCTCCGGCCGGCGCAGCAGGTCTGCGTCCTCAATCAGTTTCAGTTTCCTGGCCGGCTTCATCTCACCGACGCGGTGGCAGCGCAAGTGCAGACCGGTCACTTTCAGGGCCAGCCCAGACCAGGCGAGAGGAGCCCGGAACCGTTCACAGATCCGCCGCGCCAGCGGCACCCCCCGTTGCTCGTGGCGGATATGGGATGGCCATTCCTCGCGTGGCGTGAGGCCCTTGCCCACATCATGGACCAGCAGGGCAAACACGACCTCCGGCGCCCAACCGGATCGCGCGGCCAGGTTCATCGCCATGGTGACGTGAAGGCCGGTATCGATTTCCGGATGGTATTTCTCCGGCTGGGGAACGCCAAACAAGGCATCGACTTCAGGCATCAATACCTGGAGCGCTCCGCATTCATGCAATACGTCGACGAATGCACCGGGTCGGGCGGAAGCCATGGCGCCCGCGATCTCAGTCCAGACACGTTCCGGCACCAGGTGCCCGAGTTCGCCCGATGCGGTCATTTCCCGCATCAACTGCATGGTCGACGGGTGCACCGTAAAGCCCAGTGGCGCCAGGCGTGCTGCGAAACGCGCGACCCGCAGCACTCTTAAGGGGTCCTCGCGAAAGGCCGGAGAGACGTGCCGCAGGACGCGGTTTTCCAGGTCCTTACGGCCGCCGTAGGGATCGATGATAAGACCACTTTCGTCCCGGGCCATGGCGTTCATGGTCAGGTCACGCCGCAGCAGGTCTTCTTCCAGCGAGACCCCGGGGTGAAACTCAACCGTGAAGCCGTGGTAGCCGTGTCCATCCTTGCGTTCCCGTCGTGCCAACGCATATTCCTCGGACGTTTCCGGGTGCAGAAAAACCGGGAAGGAGGCGCCTACCTGGCGGTAGCCCTGGTCCAGCAGGTCTTCCGCCCGGCCGCCCACGACCACCCAGTCTTTTTCCCGGGGAACCAGTCCCAGCAATTCGTCACGAACGGCTCCACCGACCAGGTAAACCCGGTATTCCATGTCAGCGGTTCACCCAGCGACGGCATTGATCCAGCCGCTTCTGGTGTTTCCCATGGCCGAGGTAATCGGGCACCACGCTCTCGATCGAACGTGGCTGGATGCCGAAGCGCCACAGGCAGTTTTCTTCACTGGTGTTTGGTGTCTGCAGGGAGCGGTAGTTGTCGCTGGAGAAGGGTTTGCCGGGAACAAAGTCCATTACGCCCGCCTGGATCCGCGCCAGCCAATCGGGAAGAGCAACGACACGCCTCTTCAACCCGGCCACATCCGCGGTGAATTCGACCAACTCCTGGAGACTGTACTCGTGCGGACCAACCGTCACCAGGGTTTGCCCCACGGTCGCCGGGTCGGCCAGCGAGGCCACGATCACCGCGGCCACGTCACCGGCCCACACGGGCTGCATGCGGGCATCTGCGCAGGCCAGCGGCATGAAAGGCATGACCTTCAGCAACGAGGCGAAGCGGTTAAAAAATGCATCGCCCTGGCCGAATATGACCGAGGGCTGGATGATGGTTTCATCGATATCTGTGCTTGAGCGCAGAAAAGTTTCGGCCGCGCCCTTGCTTTGCAGGTAATGGCTCGTCCCCTTGCCCGCACCCAGCGCGCTGATATGCAGAAAGCGCCTGGTGCCCGTCTCCCTGCAGGCGGCCACGATGTTCTCGACCAGTTCTACGTGGACCTTGCGGAAGCCATCGCCCTTGCGGCCTTTTTCGTTAAGAATGCCCGCCATGCTGATCACGGCGTTTGCACCGGACAGTTGCCTTGCGATGGAGTCCGGACTCCAGTTCCTGAGCTGCCGCACGGTCACCCCCGGCAACACGGTCAGGTCGCGGCAACCCGGACGGTACCGCGAGAGAACCAGGCAGTCATGGCCTGCTGCAGAAAGTTGTGGCAAAACATGATGTCCGAGAAAGCCGCTTGCTCCCACTAACACGATTCGCATGGTTTACTCCTTCAGCTTGCTCATTTGGATACTCCGCTAGGGCGCGGCCAGTGCACAGACCACGTCGACGTCTTGCCTCGGCACGCCGCGCACTCCGGCGGGGTCCGGGCCAATGGGCAGCATGCGCTGCGAGATCCGTTTCATCCCCTGCCCGAACCGCCATTCGTAGATCGTGGAAAAGGCGAGCACCCGCGGAATGTAATCACGGGTTTCGAAGTACGGTAATGTGTCGATCCAGACGGCCGGATCACCAGTGTACCCATCGCTGATCCAGCGGTCGACAGCATTTGGACCCGCATTGTAGGCCGCTGAAACCAATACCGGGTTCCCGCCGAACCGGTCCATCAGGTCCCTCAGGTAGGTCGTTCCGAACAAAACGTTCGTTTCCGCATCGAACAATTGCGCACGACCGCTGTAGGCAAGGGAGTGGCGCCGCGCCAACTGGGTAGCCGTATGCGGGGTGATTTGCATCAGGCCGCGTGCCCCGGCATGCGATATGGCGTCAGCCGCCAGGGCGCTTTCAGAACGCATCAAGCCCATGACCCAGGAGGGGTCGAGGTTCTTCGGCCCCGTGTTGGCCTGCACCAGCGGCGCGTACCCCAGGGGGAAGCGCCACTCGTACCAACGCAGGTCTCCGCTGTTTCCCAGCGCAACAATGGCCATGTCAGGCCAGTTTTCCCGGGTCGCCAGTGCCGCGACAGCGCGTAGTTCGGCATTTTCAAATCCGCGCATGGCGAGCTTCCATTCACTGCGCGCCCAGTTGCTGAGCCCCACCCGCCGCAGTTCCAGTGCGCGATCGAAACCCTCTTGTGCTTCGACTGCCGCGACCGCTCCGTCTGAAAGACGTGGCTGCTCAGGGCAAATGGTGTAATCCAGGCCCAGCAGGTCCGCCGCGAGAAAACCATAATAATTAGCCCTCAGCGCCAGGCTTGCCAGCCGCGCCTGTGCTTCTTCTGTCTGGCCCGCCTCCAGGCGCGCCCGCGCATCCCAGTAACGCCATCGTGAATCATCCCTGGCTTGCGGTGACATGTTGCCAATCGTTTCGACCACGGCAGCCCAGTCGGCCTGCGCCAGCCCGGTTCGCACCCACCACTCGAACAGGCGGTCGTCGCGGTACTCGTCGGGAACAGCCTGCATTCGTTCAGTGGTAAGAACAGAACGGTTCACTGCCGACCACAAAGCCAGTTCCACCAGGATTCCACCCCGGTTGTCGCTGGGCCAGGACAGCTTTTCGTCAAGAATCCTGAAAATTTCCCAGGCCCGGTCCGGATCGTTGCGGGCCAGCCTGCGCAGGCCGTATTCCGAGATCTGCCAGGCTTTTTCCGTGTCCGGCCACTGGTGCGCCTGCTGCAATTGCCGGTAGCCCCCGCGATCCTGCTTTTGCCAGCGGTCCGCCCACACCTGCCCGTCCTGGTCCAGGTAGCGGGCCACATAACGCGCCAGGTTCCGTTCCCGGGCCGCCATCGCCAGGCGCACCCGTTCCCAGGCAAGTCCGCTGGTGATTCCGCCCTCTGTTTTCAACCAGGCAAACACCGGGTCACAGGCGTCGGGCTGGGATTTTCCAGCGGTCCAGAGTTGCTGCGCGACGGGCAACAATCCGTCCGCCTGTCCGAGCCTGATTCTTGCCTGCGCGAGGTAGCAACGTACCTCGGTATCTTTCGACAGCGCTCCGTACTGCAGCAGGGCATCCCACCGGCCCTGCCTGCCAAGGCTTCGCAACCAGGCTTTTTCCAGTCCCGCGGTGAACGCCCAGTCAGCATGCTTTTCGAGAAAGGCCGACATCTCAATGGCGCTGACCTGGGTGCGCCGGTGACGCAGGTCCTCATACTGCAGGTAGGGATACAACAGGTAGTCCTGCAGACCGGACATGGCCTTTTCAAAGGTATCCCGGTCGCCCTGGCCTGCCGCCCTCCATGCTTCTGTAAAGGCCCCGCGCTCAGCTACGAGGGGATCGTCAGCCGCCCGCACCGGGGGTGAAAACAGGCAGCAGAGCGCCAACAGGGCTGTCAGCAGGCAGCGCTGAAAGGTAAACTCGCTGAATCCACCGCACGTTGCAAGCGGAACGGTCGCCAGATGGGAAAATGGAAGAGACACCACAACAGAATAAGAAAATGACCCGGCATCGGCAAGGGGCGACCGGACAGATATGTTATTGATTGAATTCCTGGCTATTGGATTACTGGCCGGGTACCTGGCTGGTTTCCTCGGCATAGGCGGTGGTTTTGTTGTCGTACCCGCACTGACGTTCATTTTTCTCCAGGACCCGGCTACCTCGCCCTGGGCCATCCACATGGCGGTCGGCACTTCGCTGGCAACCATGCTCATCACCTCGCTCAGCTCCATCACGGCCCACCACAGAAAACAGGCCATCCGGTGGCCCCTGGTGCGCTCGCTGGCCCCGGGGTTGCTGATCGGGGCCGTGCTGGGCGCCTTGGTTGCGGACTGCCTGGAACCGGAAGCCCTGGTGCGGGTCGTCGGTGTGTTTGCCATGCTGGCCGGCTTGCAACTCCTGCTGGGCCGCAAACCCGAGGGCGAAAAGCCGCTTCCGGGCCAACCTGCTGTCAGCGCGGTCGGCCTGGTGATCGGATCGGTTTCCAGCCTGATTGGTATCGGCGGCGGCGCCCTGATGGGGCCGTGGCAACTATGGCACGGTGTGAACGCACAGAACGCCGTGGCCACATCGGCGGCCTGCGGCTACCCCATCGCGATTGCCGGCACCTTTTCCTTCCTGTTGCTCGGCCTGGGCGGTGAAACGCCGCAGGGCGCACTGGGATATATCCACCTGCCGGCTTTCGCAGGTATCGCGGTGGCCAGTGCCCTTTCCGCCCCGCTGGGGGCGGCAACGGTGCACCGTCTGCCCGCCCTGACCGTACGGCGCTTTTTCGGTGGCTTCCTGGTTCTGGTGGGACTGAGGATGCTGGCCGGCTTCTAGATCCAGCCACCGCTCTCCACGGTGACGATCGGCTTGGTGGCTTCCGCCAGTTGCAAGTGCTCGGGAAGTTCGATTTCCACGGCTACCGGGCAATGGTCCGAGAAGGCAAGGTCAAAGACCTCGGCCGTTCCAACCTTCAAAGATTCACTGACCAGGATATGATCGATGGCGCGCTGCGGTTGCCATGAGGGAAAACTGGCCATGCCGTGCGTCGGTGCGCATAACGCCATGGTTTCGCAAAAATCCCGCACCGAGGGTGAATCGGCCGCCGTATTGAAATCGCCCATCACGACGAGATTGCGCCCGCTGTCGAGTTTCCGTGAAAGGAATTTCAACTGCTGCGCTCTTGCCCGTTTACCCAGCGCCAGGTGAACGACCGCAATATCTAGCCCTTCGAGCCCCTGGCCATAACGCACCAGCAGGGTCCCGCGCCCGGGTATCACGCCCGGCAGGCGGTGTTCCTCGACCGCATCAGGCTCGAAACGACTGAGAAAACCATTTCCGGCATAGGCCACGGTGCCGACCTTGCGGTTGGACTGGTGGCACCAGAACGGCATGGCGGCGTGGGTCGCCAGGTACTTGGATTGGTTGATGAAACCGGAACGCAGACTGCCGGAATCCACTTCCTGCAAGGCGATCATGTCGAATGGCGCAGCGAAATCGGCGATCGCATCCAGGTTTTCCACGCGCTGGCTGTGCGGCAGGACCTGCCGCCAGCTATGCGTTACGTAGTGATGGTAGCGGGCCGTCGAAGTGCCCGCCTGTATGTTGAAGCTCAGCAGGCGAATTTTCTGGGGCTGGGAAACTTCACTCGGCTGCGACACTGTTGCTCAACAGGGCGGCCTTCTCGATGCCCACCAGGTAATCAACCAGGTCGAGCATGGCGTCGAAGCTCGGCAGCGCCGATGAACCGGTGACGCGGTACTTGCCGTTAACGACAATCGATGGCGTACCGGTAATTCCGTATTCCCGGACCAACTGCTGATCCTTGCGAATTTTACCGTCTACAGCAAACGACTGGGCGGTCGAAAGAAATTTTTCTTTGTCCGCGCCAAACTGGACATAAAAATCGGCGATCTCGTCCAGGCTGCGCATGATCTTCCGATCTTTCCACAAGCGGTCCATCATCGCCATATGTACCTCTTCCGGCAAGTTCATGATTTCCGCGGTGGCGTAAGCGCGTGCGTAAAGCTCCCAGGAACCGCGCCCGAACACGACCGGCACCCTGCGGAAATCAACATAGTCCGGTTTGCGCTCAACCCAGCTGTTCACGTAGGGCTCAAACGTATTGCAGTGGTTGCACAGGTAACTGAACAGTTCAAGCACCTCGACCTTGTCGCCCTTGAGCGCAGAAGCCTGTTCAATCTTGAAATAGTGCAGCCCTTCCTGGTATGGAACCAGGCCCTTGCCCTGTGCCAGCGCAGCGCCTGTAAACAGCAGCAGGAACGCGCCCAGCATGGGCGCCAGCAGGATTTTTCTTCCCGTCATAATTTACTCTCCGGTAATCCAGTCTCGTTATGGGGTCTTTTTAGTGACCCTGTTTGGAACCTACAGTTCATTCCGTGGCCAGGTGCAGGCCCTGGATGTAGCTCGCAACGGCCGCGATTTCTTCGTCGGTCAGCTCTGCGGCTGATCCGTTCATGACCTGGCTCGGTGCATCTTTCTCTCCCCAGTTTTCACCTGCGCGAAACTGGGTCAGCGCCTTGCTGGTGTAGACCGAGTGCTGACCTGCCAGCGCCGGGTAGCCGGCCAGGGGATTGCCCTCGCCGGCAGGGCCGTGGCACGCCATGCAGGCAGGAACGCCGGACTCGGCATTTCCGGCACGGTAGATACGCTCGCCGACTTCAATCATCGATTCGTCAGCCACGCCGCCGTTATTGACCTGGGATGCGAAAAAGGCGGAAATATCCTCGATATCCTGCTCGCTGAGACCCGGAACGATGCCTGCCATCTCGGGAACCATGCGGGCGCCAGCCTTGATCAAGGTGACTTGTCGCACCATGTATTTTTCATGCTGGCCAGCCAGCTTGGGCCAGGTAGGCACCGTGCTGTTTCCATCCATTCCATGACAGGCAGCACATATGGCCGACTTGGCCTGGCCCGCCACGGGATCGCCCTTGGCGAAAAGCGGCAGGCTGACGAGCAACAGTAAACCGACGGCGGCCCGGAGCATTAAACTCATTTTCCAATCTCCCAGAAACTGATCGTTATGGTAATCAAGCTAGAATAAACGAGGTATTATCGCGGTTTCGACGGCCGCGTTCCAGCATATACAGGCAATGAGATGACATCTACTGGCAGAAAACACAACCCTTACCGCTCGGCAACTTACGCCGTCAGCGCGCACCAGTTGAGACAACTGCCCGCGGACACCGGTTACGAAGTCGCTTTTGCGGGCCGCTCGAATGCCGGAAAGTCCAGCGCCATCAACACACTGACCGACCAGAAAGCATTGGCGAGGACGAGCAAAACACCCGGCCGCACACAGCAGATCGTGATCTTCGACCTCGACGAGCAACGGCGCATCGCGGACCTGCCCGGATACGGCTACGCCAAGGTGCCGGAAAAGCTCAGGACCCACTGGAAGCAGGTCATGCAGCAATATTTCGACAGCCGCCAGTGCCTGCGCGGCGTGGTGCTGGTCATGGACGCCCGTCACCCGATGAAGCCGTTTGACGAGCAGATGCTGGCCTGGTGTTCCGCCTCCGGGATTCCCTGCCACGTATTGCTGACCAAGGCCGACAAATTGAAACGCGGGCCGGCCCAGGCCGCCCTGCACAAACTCCGTAATTCGCTGCCCCCGGGCAGCACGGCCCAGGTGTTTTCCGCCAAGAGCCGCGAAGGAATGGAACGGCTGATCGAGCAGCTGAACCGATGGTACGACTTCCCCGTAGCAGGATAGAATTCACACAGATTTTCACAGGATACAAAATATGACATTTCCAGCAACCCGCATGCGACGCATGCGCGCATACGAATTCTCCCGCCGCATGATGCGCGAGAACACCCTGACCGCCGACGACCTGATCTGGCCTGTTTTCGTGCTTGAGGGCGATGATGCAACGGAAGAAGTTTCGTCACTGCCCGGAGTGGAGCGCATGACCATCGACAGGCTGCTGCCGGCCGCGGAACATTGCCTGGAACTCGGGGTTCCAGCCATCGCGCTGTTCCCGGTTGTGGGCGCCGACTGTAAGTCGGACGATGCACGCGAGGCATGGAACCCGGAGGGCCTGGCGCAGCGGGCCACAGCAGCCCTGAAAACGCGGTTCCCCGAACTGGGCGTGATCACCGACGTGGCGCTGGACCCCTTCACGTCCCACGGACAGGATGGGCTGATCGACGAAACCGGCTACGTGGTCAACGACGAAACCGTGGATGTCCTGGTCAAGCAGGCGCTGTCCCACGTGGAGGCGGGCGCCGACGTGGTCGCCCCTTCGGACATGATGGACGGCCGCATCGGCGCCATTCGCCAGGCACTCGAAACCGAGGGTTTTCCAAACAAGCTCATCCTGGCCTACTCCGCCAAGTATGCGTCCAGTTTCTATGGCCCCTTCCGCGACGCGGTCGGCTCTTCCGGCAACCTGGGCGGCGGCAACAAGTACTCCTACCAGATGGACCCTGCCAACAGCAACGAGGCCCTGCGTGAAGTCGAGCTGGATCTCGAGGAGGGCGCCGACATGGTGATGGTCAAGCCCGGCCTGCCCTACCTGGACATCATCCGGCGGGTCAAGGAAACCTTCGAGGTACCCACCTACGCCTACCAGGTATCCGGCGAATACGCGATGCTCAAGGCGGCCGCGCTGAATGGCTGGCTGGACGAGGAATCAGTGGTTTTGGAAGCGCTGAGCTGCCTCAAGCGCGCCGGGTCGGATGGCATCCTGACGTACTTCGCGATCCAGGCGGCGGAATGGATCCGGGAACGCCGTTGATCCACCTGGCGGTTTTCGGTCAGTACGTATCGAAATCGCTTTCGCCGCGTATTCACCGGATGTTCGCCGGGCAATTCGCGCTGCCGGTTGAATACACTGCCATCGAAGCCACGCGGGAGAATTTTGCCGCCCAGGTACGGGAATTGGCGGACAGCGGCGCGAGGGGCTGCAATATCACGGTACCGTTCAAATACGATGCCTGGAAACTAGCCACCCGCGGCAGCGAAAACGCCAGACGGGCGGAAGCCGCCAATACCCTGGTGTTCGATACCGGGGAATGGTACGCCGACAACACGGACGGCGGCGGCCTGGTCGATGACCTGGAAAACGGTAACGGCATTCGAATCCGAGAGCGGCGGGTCTGCCTGCTGGGTGCCGGCGGTGCTGCTGGCGGCGTGCTGGCCGCCTTGTTGAAGCGGCAACCCAAGAGCATCCTGGTCGCTAACCGCAGCGTGGAAAGAGCTCAGCTACTGGCCAAACGCCATGCCGACCTCGGGCCGGTCACCGGCGCCGGCCTGGATGCAATGAGCGAAGCGGGCCCCTTCGACCTGCTGGTCAATGCAACCTCCCAGGGCCACGGCGGAGCAGCGCCGGACATTCCCGCCAGCCTGTTTGCGCCGGGGGGGCTGTGTTATGACATGAACTACGGGGCCGCTTCGCAGCCGCTCAGGGAACAGTGCAGGCATCGGGGAATCGTTTACTCGGACGGTCTCGGCATGCTGGTTGCGCAGGCCGCGCTCTCCTTTCGCAGCTGGACAGGCAGAAAAGCCGATACGGTAACGGTGTTGGAGGCCTTACGCGCTGCGGGGGAATGAGCCGGTAACGTTACCGGCCTCGTCGATCTCCGGGTACTCCAGACCTCGTTCGCGGCAAAACCGGGCCACAACCGGGTGCAGCCATTCGAAGCGCTGGATACGGCAGGTTTCCCCATCCAGGCGGCTCTCGGCATAAAGGCCTTTCTCATCCCGCTGGCGCATCGCCTCGTACAACACGATGGCGCAAGCCACGGATACATTGAGCGATTGGGTCATGCCTTTCATCGGAATCATCACCTGGCAGTCCGACTCGGCCAGTGCCTCTTCGCTGACGCCAAACAACTCGGTTCCCACGACCAGGGCCGTGGGCGTGGTGTAGTCGATTTCACGGTAGTCGCGGGCCTGGTCCGACAGGTGTGCAGCGACCAGTTGGAAGCCCCGTTTGCGCAGGTGCCGGCAGGCAGACGCCAGGTCTTCATGAGGGCGCACGTTCATCCACTTTTCAGCGCCCTGCGACGTGTTCCAGTGGATCGCCAAGCCCTCCTCGCCGGGAACCGCGTGCACCTCGTTGACGCCCACGGCATCGCAGGTGCGTACGATCGCCGAGAAGTTGCGTGGCTTGTGCAGGCGCTCGGCCAGCACGGTGAGATCGGGCTGGCGGCGGGCCAGCACGGCGTCCACGGTGGCACGCCTTTTATCCGTCATGCGCTCGTGCCCGGATTTCCCGAAGCCCCGCCAGGCTTTGCGCCACGGTCACCCCGGATTGCAACAGCAACAACACCGGAAGCACCAGGACGAGGGTCTTCAAAAGCCAGACCAGCGGCAGGCCGCCCGGTTCGGCTGATGTCTCCCTGACTGCCCAGGAAGATGCGACATAATCCCATCCGGTGTAGAGCAGAAACAGGCTGAACGGCAGCAGGAACAGCAGTGTGCCGGCGATATCGACCCGGTGTCGGTACGCCGGGGATGCCTCCCGATAGAAGATATCCACGCGCACATGGTCGCCCGTCTGGAAAGCCCAGGCGGCAGCCGCCATGAACACGGTGGCGTGCAGGTAGGTCACGCTCTCCTGCATCCAGATCCAGCCCTCGTTGAAACCGTAACGCAGCACCACGACCAGGAAGGTCATCAGCGTCATCAGCAGGGTCAGCCAGGCCACCGACCGGCCCACGCGGCTGACCAGGCGAGCCGCGGAGTCCGGCGAAAATATGCTTGTCAGGCTCAATCCCACTCGGCGATTTTCCAGTAAACCGGCTGCACCGGGTTCAGCGCCCGCTGGTCCGGGTCCAGCTCGAGTTTGCCGTCGCCATCCGTGTCGATGTAGTAATAAGGCAGGCCCTTTTTCGGCGTGACCTTCACCATGTAGACCTTTCCGTTGACACTGTATTCTTCGATCATCCGGTCCTCTTCATCGATAATCCTGACCGTCGGATCGACCTGTTCTTGCTGGATTTTCGGCGGGATGGGCAGGTCGCCTTCGGCAACCGGGGCGAGCGGAATATAGTCCTCGGACGCTTCAGGGATCGGCGGTGGCCTGGCCAGGTCATCCTGGGCGGTAACGGCACCCGGCAGGAATACCGCAAGCAGTCCGGCCAGGGCAAAATTCAGCGCCTTCCCTGCGCCCGGGGTTGCGTGAATACATCGAAGGTTTCTCATCGCCGCGTTTCCCTCTGGGTTAGACTTATCGACAGCCGGAACGTGGTGCGGGCAAGGCCCGTCACCGCGCTCCCATGATATCAGACACCCGTTCAAGAAAATTATTCCAGGTCATTTATGAGCAACAAACCCACGCTGTACCTGATCGACGGATCATCCTACCTCTACCGGGCTTTCCACGCCCTACCCAACCTGAGCAACAGCGCCGGCGAACCCACCGGGGCGCTGCTCGGTGTGGCCAATATGCTCAAGCGGCTGCTCAACGAGGAACAGCCGGAATACATCGCCGTGGTTTTCGACGCCAAGGGTCCGACTTTCCGGCATGAACTCTACCCGCAATACAAGGCCAACCGCCCACCCATGCCGGGTGAATTGCGCAAGCAGGTGGAAGCGATTCTCGACTTTACCCGCCTGCTGGGCCTGCCGTTACTGCAGGTCGAGGGCGTGGAAGCCGACGACGTGATCGGCACGCTGGCGCGCGAAGCCGAAGAGGCGGGCCTGGACTGCGTCATTTCCACTGGCGACAAGGACATGGCCCAACTGGTCAGCGACAAAACGACCCTGACCAATACGATGACCGACACCCACACGGACCAGGACGGGGTGATCGAGAAATACGGCATCAGGCCAGAGCAATTTATCGATTTCCTGGCGTTGACCGGGGACAAGTCCGACAACATTCCGGGCGTCGAAAAGTGTGGCCCCAAGACCGCGGCCAAGTGGCTGAACAGCTGGGACAGCCTCGACGGCGTGGTTGAACACGCGGACCAGGTCGGTGGCAAGATCGGAGAGTACCTGCGCGACGCCCTGGAGCAGCTGCCATTGTCACGTGAGCTGGCAACGATCCGCCGGGACCTCGATCTCGAGTACCGGCCCGAGGATCTGAAACGGGGAGCCATCGACCAGCAGGCGCTGGCCAATACCCTGAGGCGTTACGAATTCAACAGCTGGCTGAATGAACTGGCGGATACGGAAGGGAGCCCGGCGGAAGACACCCTGGCTGATTACAGCACCGTGACCCGCCCGGAACAGCTCGATGCCTTGCTTGCGGAACTCGAGGCGGCCGACCTGGTTGCTTTCGATACCGAGACAACCAGCCTCGACTCCATGCAAACGGAACTGGTCGGCCTGAGTTTCTGCACCGAGCCCGGCCGGGCCTGCTACATCCCGCTTGGCCACGATTATCCCGGGATTGCGGACCAACTCGACCGGGACGAGGTCCTGGCGCGCTTGAAACCCGTGCTGGAAGACTCCGGCATCCGCAAGGTCGGCCAGCACATCAAGTACGACATGAACGTACTCTCCCTCTACGGAGTCAGGGTACGGGGCGTGGCCTTCGACACCATGCTCGAATCCTACGTGCTCAACAGCACCGGCAGCCGCCACGACATGGACTCCCTGGCGCTGAAGTACCTCGGGGTGAAGACAACCAAGTTCGAGGATATCTGCGGCAAGGGTGCGAAGCAGATCAGTTTCAGCCAGGTCGAAATCCCAACCGCGAGCCATTACGCGGCTGAGGACGCTGACATTACGCTGCGCCTGCACCGGCGCCTGTGGCCCGAACTGCAGCAGGAACCGAAGCTGGCCAGGGTGCTCGAAGACATCGAGATGCCCCTGGTCCCGGTGCTGGCGCGCATGGAGCAGAGGGGCGTCCTGATCGACGGCGCACAGCTCACCGCATACAGCGGGGAAATGGCCAGGCAGATCCGGCAACTTGAAGCAGACGCTCACGAGGCAGCCGGCCAGCCTTTCAACCTGGGCTCACCCAAGCAACTGCAGCAGATCCTGTTCGAAAAACTCGGCTTGCCGATCATTCGCAAGACCCCGAAGGGTCAGCCCTCGACGGCGGAAGACGTATTGGTGGAACTGGCCTCCGATTACGAACTGCCCGGCCTGATACTGGAGTACCGCTCCTTGTCCAAGCTGAAGTCCACTTATACCGACAAACTGCCCCAGGAGATCAACCCGAGAACTGGTCGTGTCCATACTTCGTATCACCAGGCCGTGGCGGCAACCGGCCGACTGTCGTCTTCGAACCCGAACCTGCAGAATATCCCGATCCGGACCCCGCAGGGACGGCGTATTCGCAAAGCCTTCATTGCACCGCCGGGTTACCTCGTCATGGCCTGCGATTACTCGCAGATCGAACTACGTATCATGGCCCACCTGTCCGGCGACAAGGGCCTGTTACAGGCTTTCCACGATGGTGTCGACGTACACAGGTCAACCGCCGGAGAGGTGTTCAGCGTGCCCTACGGCGAGGTCAACGACGAGCAGCGCCGCGCGGCCAAGGCGATCAATTTCGGCCTGATGTACGGCATGTCCGCTTTTGGACTGGCCAAACAACTGGGCATCGGCCGTGCGGAAGCCCAGCGGTACATGGACACTTACTTCGAGCGTTACCCCGGCGTGCAACAGTTCATGGAGTACACGCGCGAAAATGCCCGCGAGCGGGGCTACGTTGAAACCCTTTTTGGGCGCCGGCTCTACCTGCCCGAAATCAAGGCCTCGAACATGCAGCGGCGCCAGGGCGCCGAGCGCGCCGCCATCAACGCGCCGATGCAAGGTAGCGCGGCCGATATCATCAAGCGGGCCATGATCAGCGTCGACGAGTGGCTGCAAAGTGAAAAACCGGGGGCGCGCCTGGTCATGCAGGTTCACGATGAACTGGTTTTCGAAGTGGCGAAAGACGAGATCGGGAACCTGAAATCAGAAGTCGAGCAACGCATGTCAGGCGCGGCCGAACTGGATGTTCCCCTGGTGGTGGACACGGGTTACGGGGCAGACTGGGACACGGCGCATTGAGAAACCGCCCGACCGGGTGGTACGCAACTCTTCCATCGGCCGCTGCTTTGCTACACTCTATATTGTCCGGGTCGCCCGGCATTGAAGAACCAAGGAGAGAACCGAGATGACCGAAACCACCGCTAAAGGCTCACTGAAGCCTCGTCCGGGCGATGTTGAATCACCAGACGCGATCATTAAAGCGCTGTACGAAGCCCTTTCCGGACCCGCCGGCAAGCGCAATTTTCAGCGCCTGCGCAGCCTTTACTTCGAGGGAGCCCGGCTGATCCCGATCGGCCACCGGATCCACGCCGAAGGTAATACCCATGTCATGTCCGTGAACGAGTGGATTGATGACATAGCGGGATACTTCGAAGAGAACGCCTTTTTCATCGAGGAAATCCAGCGTCACGCCGATCGTTTTGGCGACATGATCCAGGTGTTCAGCACCTACCAGGCCGGCGAATCGCCGGATGCAGAAAAAAAGGTGCGCGGGATCCGCGCGATGCAACTGCTGCACCGCGAAGACCGCTGGTGGATCGTGAACGTGATGTGGGACAACGAAACCCGTCAGAACCCCTTGCCCGGAGAGTTTACACCTTACCTGTGGTAAGCGGCTGAATCACCCAACCCCCCGGGCCGGTTCATTCTGATACCGGCCCGTTTTCTTGCCGCAGGAACCGTTCGATCCTCTGCCATTCATCGATCCGGTTTTCCAACAGGGCGTTGCCGTGGCCTTCGTCCGGGTACCAGCGGTAGTCCATGTCCTTGCCGGCCTTTTCCAGCACCTCGACAAATTCCTCGGCGCCCTTGAACGGGGTGCGCTCGTCCTCTTCGCCATGCAGGATCAACATGGGCGCCCTGATCTCGTCGACATGATAAATCGGCGACATTTCCCTGAGTTGCTCTTCGTCGTCACCGATCGCCATGTCCATGTAGTCGCCGCCGGCATACCAACCCCGGGTATCGGTGCGGGCTTTCTGTTTTTCCAGGTCGAACACGCCGGCGATGATCACGCCACAGCGGTACAGGTCATTGTGGCGAACCAGGCTCTGTGCGCTGCCGTAACCGCCGTAGCTACCGCCGTAGACACAGACACGCCCGCCGTCCACCAGCCCCCGATCAACCAGGTGACGGGCGCCCTCGGCGACGTCGTCCAGCATCCGCGTGCCCCACTTCCCGAAGCCTGCCCGCTCAAACCCTCTCCCGTAGCCCCCGCTGCCCCGGAAATTGGGCGCATAAACCGCGTAGCCCATGGCGTTCAGGAGGTGCCAGGAAGCATTGAAGCCAAACGCATGGTAGGGACCGTGCGGGCCGCCGTGGATGTCCACGACCAGTGGCGGCTTGCCGACACCGGGTGGCGGTTGAAACCAGCCCGGAATGACCACGCCGTCGGAGGCGGTAAAACGCGCATCCTGCAGGTCAGCCAGTTGCGCACCGTCCAGGTCCTCGTCCATCGACACCAGGAATCGCGCCTTGCGGGTCTGCGCGTCGTACAGGAAATACTCGCCCATGTAAGCACCCGAGCCCACGTAGACCAGCAACATGTTCTTGTCCTCGGTCTGGCTGACCGCTTCCACCGCGAAGCCCGCATAGGATTTTGCAAAGGACTGCAGCACGCGGGAGACCCGGTCGTCCGGGTCGAGTACCTCGATACGCGGCCGGTCATCCACCCATTGGACGCGCGTCAGTTCTCCTTCGCTGTTGACGTCGATACCGCCCAGGCTGGAAAAACCGATATCGTAGGCCACTTCCCAGCGACCAGCACCGATCCGGTAGCGCAGCACGTGGCTCGGCGCATCGATGGCACCGCTACGCTGGGCGAGCAGGTAAACAGAATCGTCCTCGACAGCCAGGGGATCCGGGCCATCGACGTACCCGGCCATATCGAAGGGTAGCGGGGTCCATGATTTACCACCGTTCACGGACAGCAACAGCCCGCGCCGGTAGTCACGATCCAGCGTGGACGCGAGCAGGGTACGGGCATCTTTGCTCGACAGCACACGCTCGGTATATTCGGGTACGTTATCGAGTTGGCGCGTATCGCCGTTCCGCACGTCCATTTTCACCAGTTTGCCCAGGCCTGCTCCGTCCCGGCGTTCAAATGACAGTACCAGCATCAGGATGCGGTGCCTGTCGCCGGGCAACACATTGACGACCCGGGGATGGCCCCGGGTCAATTCGCCCTTGCGGCGAGCGTTGTTCTCATAGTTGCCATGGGTGCTCCAGACCCGGTCATTCCTGCTTCCATCGGCCGCCAGCAGAAACAGTTCGGGATACTGCAGCGGTGTTTCCAGGCTGGCCACCTTGCGGCTGACGGAGTAGTAAAGCAGGTCGGAGTTAACCCACTCTGCGCCATTGACCTCGATGTCTCTGCTTTCCTCGTAACGTACCGAGGCGGTCGGCTTCATGGTTTCCAGGTCAAGTACGACCAGGGTGTTGCGGTCATCCTTCTTGGTCAGCACGCTGACGTGGCGGCCATCGGGCGAGAGGCGCACGTTCCAGTAGTCCCTCGGTTCGAGGTATTTTTTCAGCGTGCCTTCATCCAGATACGGTTCGGCAAAGCAGTTAGCGGCGAAAAACAGGGTGAGGGCCAGGAATGAGATCCCGGCCAGGGAAAAAGGTCTCTTCATGATGGTTCTTGCTTGCCTCGCTTCTGGTGTTGGTTCTTTGTTGTCCAGCCTGTTCCCCGGTGTTCTACCCCTGTTCCGCCAACCAGTCGAGGGGCTCCAGGCAGTCGTACAGGACGGCCTCCTCGGAACCGGGTTCCGGCTGCCAGTTGTAACGCCATGACACCAGCGGCGGCAGGGACATCAGGATGGATTCCGTGCGGCCGCCGGACTGCAGGCCAAACAGGGTGCCGCGATCATAAACCAGGTTGAATTCGACGTAACGCCCGCGGCGGTACAACTGGAACGCACGCTGCTGTTCAGTCCAGGGATCGTCCTTGCGTCGCCGTACGATCGGCAGGTATGCATCGAGGTAGCTGTCGCCGATGGCCTTCAGGAAATCGAAACTGCGCTCAAAGCCCCACTCATTGAGGTCATCAAAAAACAGGCCGCCGACACCGCGGGCTTCGGCGCGGTGTTTCAGGAAAAAATAGCGGTCGCACCATTCCTTGTAGCGCGGATAGACTTCGTCTCCGAACGGCAAACAAGCCGCCCGCGCTGCTTCGTGCCAGCTGACAATATCCTTTATCACCGGGTAGTAGGGCGTCAGGTCGTAGCCGCCACCAAACCACCACACGGGCTGTTCACCCTCTTTCTCGGCGATGAAAAAGCGCACGTTGGCGTGGCTGGTGGGCACATGGGGGTTTTCGGGATGAATGACCAGCGAGACGCCGAGCGCCTCGAAAGAGCGGCCCTCCAGTTCCGGCCGGGCTGCCGTGGCCGAGGGTGGCAGGCTGGCACCTGTCACGTGTGAAAAATTGACCCCGGCCTGCTCGAATACGGCCCCGTTCTCCAGTACCCGGGTGCGGCCACCGCCACCCAGCGCCGGCTTGTTTTCGTTGCCGCGCCCGCGCGTCCAGGCGTCTTCAGCAAAAATGGCCCGGCCGTCCAGGTTTTCCAGCGCCGAGCAGATTCGGTCCTGCAAGCCCAGCAGGTAGGTTTTGACCTCTGAGGTTGAAATATCCGGAGCAGGCATAGTTCAGCCGGCCCTGATCACGCGGCCCGTGGCCAGGTCGCGGATCTCGCTGGGCAAGTCACTGCCGCCAAGTTCACCTTCCACGATGCCGCACAACTGGCCGGGGAAATAGGACTCAACACGGGCCGCGCTGCGGGCCGGTTCCTGCGTGCTGGGGTTGGCGCTGGTCGACACGATGGGGCCGCCAAAAGCATCACAGAGCGCGCGGCAACCGGCATGAGCGCTGATACGCAGGGCGACGGTATCGTGCGTGCCCGCCAGCCAGTCCGGCACGCCCGCGGCGCGGGGGAACAGCCAGGTTACCGGCCCCGGCCAGGCGGAAAGGGCCCGTTCTTTCAGTTCCGGGCTGACCGCTTTGATATACGGCGCGAAACGTTCCAGGCGGTCCGCCACGAGGATCAGGCCCGCAGAAGCGGGCCGGCTCTTCAGTTCGAGTATTTTGCGCACCGCGGACTCATTGTCGGGGTCGCACCCGAGGCCGTAGACTGCCTCCGTGGGATAGGCTATGACACCGCCGTCAAGCAGGCACTGGGCGCCCTGCCGAACCGTCAGTAATGCAGAATCGTTCACCGGGAATTACCCCGTGCTGGCCTTTTTCTTGGCCGCACGCTTTTTCGAAGTCTTTTTCTTGCTGGCTTTCTTCTTAGCGGCTTTTTTCTTGGTCGCCTTCTTCTTGGTCGCCTTTTTCCTGGCTGCTTTCTTCTTGGTCGCCTTTTTCTTGGCTGCTTTCTTGCGACTGCGTTTGTCCGGCGCCGCTTCCAGCAGTGCCAGGCACTCTTCGAGCGTCATGGATTCAGGTTCGCGCTCCTTGGGCATACGGGCGTTCTTGTTGCCGTCCGTGATAAACGGCCCCCAACGGCCTTTGACGATCTGCACTTCCGTGCCCTCAAAAGTACGGATGATGCGGTCCAGGTCGGCCTGTTTCTTGGCGGCGATCAGTTCCAGCGCCTTGTCCAGGCTCACCTCGTGCGGATCGTCTTCTTTCAGTGATACGAACTTGCTGCCATAACGGATGTAGGGGCCAAAGCGTCCGATACCTGCTGCAACCGTTTCCCCGTCATCCGTTTCGCCCAGCTTGCGCGGCAGCTTGAACAGTTCCAGCGCTTCTTCCAGCGTGATGGTCTCCAGCCGCTGGCCGTTGCGCAAGCCTGAGAACTGGGGTTTTTCCTCGTCATCCACGCTGCCGATCTGCGCATGGGGCCCGAAACGCCCCAGGCGCACCGAGACCTCCTTGCCGGTTTTCGGATCTGTGCCCAGCACACGGGTGGCCTTGGCTTCCTGGCGGCTGACCGTTTTCTGTTTTTCCTCGACCCGCCGGATAAAAGGCTTCCAGAACTGCATCAACGGGGGAATCCAATGCATCTCGCCACGCGAAACTTCGTCGAGAATGTCCTCCATTCGCGCCGTGAACTCGTAATCAACATAAGGCTCGAAATGTAATTCAAGAAAACGCGCCACCACCCGGCCGGTATCCGTCGGGATGAAGCGGCGGCGGTCCAGTTCAACGTAATTGCGGCGCACCAGAGTCTGGATGATGCTTGCATAGGTCGATGGCCGGCCGATGCCAAAATCTTCCAGCGCCTTGACCAGGCTGGCCTCCGAGTACCGCGGCGGCGGCTCGGTAAAATGCTGCTCGGTCCGGATCTCTTCCAGAACCACAACATCGCCTTCACTCATGTCCGGCAGGCGGTTCTCTTTTTCTTCCTTGCCAAGCGGCCGGGACTCCTCGTAAGCACGCAGAAAGCCCGGGAAAGCAATCACGGACCCATTGGCCCGAAACACGGCGTCATTGTCGCAATCGAACTCAACGGCGACTGTATCGACCAGGGCCGGCACCATTTGCGAGGCCATTGCACGTTTCCAGACCAGCTCGTAAAGACGGAACTGGTCATCGCTCAGTCTCTTTTTCAGTTCAGCGGGCGCCTCGCAAGCCGAGGTCGGCCGTATCGCCTCGTGGGCTTCCTGGGCGTTTTTCGACTTGGTCTTGTAAAAATTCGGCTTGTCCGGCACGTATTCGGGGCCGTACTTGCGCTTGATGCAGCCCCGCAGATCGCCCAGGGCATCGTTCGACAGGTGCACAGAGTCCGTTCGCATGTAAGTGATGAAGCCGGCTTCGTACAGGTTCTGCGCGGTACGCATGGTTTTTTGCGCGGTGAAGCGCAGTTTCCGGGCGGCGTCCTGCTGCAGTGTCGAGGTGATGAATGGGGGTGCTGGACGGCGCTTGCGCTGGCTGCGCGTGACGCGGTCAACTTTCAGTTTTCCACCCGCGGCATTCAGCAGGCGATCCCGCACCTTGGTGGCGTGTTCCGCGGTGGTGATGTCGAATTGCTTCAGACGCTCGTTTTCCAGTCGTACCAGCCGCGACAGGAAGGCCTGGCCCTCGTGGGCCATATCGGCCTCGATGGTCCAGTATTCCTGTGCATCAAACGCTTCGATTTCGCGCTCGCGCTCCACGATCATGCGCAGAGCGGGGCTTTGCACCCGCCCGGCGGACAGACCGGTCTTGATCTTCTTCCACAACAGCGGTGACAGGTTGAAGCCAACCAGGTGGTCCAGCGCCCGGCGCGCCTGCTGCGCATTGACCAGGTCCATCGACAAGTCACGCGGTTTATCCACGGCGTCCTGGATGGCTTTCTTGGTGATTTCAGAGAATTCGATGCGGTAAAAGGGGATTTTTTCAGCCAGTCCTTTTTCACGCAGAATTTCGTAGATGTGCCAGGAAATGGCCTCGCCTTCACGATCCAAATCCGTCGCGAGGTAAACCGCATCCGCCTTTTTTGCGGCCGCCACGATGGCGCGAACGTGGCGTTCACTGCCCTCGTTCAGTTCATAGGTCATGGCGAAATCATTGTCCGGGTCCACCGCGCCATCCTTCGACGGCAGGTCCCTGACGTGCCCATAGGAAGCCAGCACCTTGAAGTCCTTTCCAAGGTAGCGATTAATGGTGGTCGCCTTGGCCGGCGATTCTACGATCAGCAGTTTGATGACAGGTCCCTTTCGTTCTTATCGTTATTTATTAATGGCGATAGTCTTGCTCGCTGTCAAACATCAAATCTTCCATCCAGGCGAAATTTGCTTCCTGGCCGGGTTGATTGAACAGGACCATGAGGACAACCCACTTGACATCTTCCAGGTAAATCTCGTCGGCTTCGAGCGCCATCAGGCGATCGAGAACGAGCTCGCGGCGCTGCGCGTCCAGCACACCGCAATTGGACAGGTACATGAGGAAATCACGGCAGTCGGTATCGAGCCGGTTGACCTCGGAATCCACAAAGATACGAACCGGTTCATCGGTATGCATCTTGAATTCGGGCTGAAAACGCTGTTCCGCCAGACCATCAAGCCACTTGAATGCTTTTTCGATTTCCCCGTTGGTAAAGCCGGCTTCGTGCAGGTTCTGCTCCAGTGAAGCGCGGTCGGGCTGGTCTTCCGTTTCTTCGTAGAAATAGTTCTCGAACAGGTACATCAGGACGTCGAGTACATTCTCTTTCATTATTTACCTCTTATTTTTTACGGCTGTAGGCACCTCCGGGATGTCCTTCAACCATTCCTCTCAGCTCCAGCATTAGCAGCATGGCCGACACGGCCCTCGCCGTCAATCCACTTCTTTCGATTATTGAGTCCACCGGACTGGGATCGTATCCGAGACAATCCCACAGCTTTCGGTATTCGGGGTCTTCGTCCCAGGGCCTTAGTTGCACGGCCCCGGCAGGGCCAGCGGGGTACTCTAACAGATTGGGTTTTTGCCGTGTTAACTCAAGTTCTTCCTGACCGGCAGAGGCTGCTTCGCGGCTAAGCTCTTCTTTCAGGTCACCGGCAAGTTGTCCGGCCATGGCGCCCAGTTCCTGCATGATCTCAGATACGTTTTCGACCAGTTTGGCACCATCCCTGATAAGGCGGTGACAGCCCTTGGCCATCGGGTTATGGATGGAACCGGGAAGCGCAAAAATCTCCCTGCCCTGCTCACCAGCCAGCCGGGCTGTGATCAGGGTTCCGCTCCTCAGGCCCGCTTCGATGACCAGCACCCCCATGCTCAAGCCGGAAATGATGCGGTTCCTGGAAGGAAAATGACTGCGTTTCGCCCCGGTTCCGAGCGGGAATTCCGAAACCAGCGCTCCCTGCCGGGCGATTCGCCCCGCCAGTTCACGCCCGGACTCGGGGTAAACCCGGTCAAGCCCGGTTCCGGTCACGGCCACCGTGTAGCCGCCCGCGGCCAGCGCCGCCTCGTGCGCTTCTGAATCGATTCCCGCAGCCATGCCGCTGGTGATGGTCAGGCCCTGGCGGCTCAGTTCCCCGGCGAAATCACGCGTATTGTCACGCCCTCCTGCCGTCGGGTTGCGGCTGCCGATCACGGCGAGTTGCGGTTGCCATAACACATCGGGATCACCTTCAACGTACAGCGCCGCCGGTGGTGACGACAGTGTCCGGAGAAGCGCGGGATAGCGCTGGTCCTGCCAGGTCAACAGGTGCCGGTTCCCGCAGGAAAACCATTCGAGGTCGTTGTCGAGAGCTTCGCGGTCGTGACCGCGGATGGCGTCTATCGAATCCTCTTTCAGACCGGCACGGCGCAGATCGGCGGCCGAAGCCTGGACCAGGCCATCGGCACCGCCAAATTTTTCAACCAGGGCAATAAGCCGCGCGCCCCCCAGTTGGGGGGCGCGAAGCGCAATTAGCCAATGTTCGAGTTTCGTGATAACAACCCCCGCTTCGAGCCAGGCGCTGCTATCGCGCTGATGGCTGTCAGTCTCGCTCGTCCGGGTGACGAAGAACGTCGTATTCTTTGATCGCCTTGGCACCGCTCACGGAAATACCGTAACTGATGTCGTCAAAGGTGCGGAACACCATGACCAGCCCATCATAAGCGTCCGGGAGGCGAACTTCAGATTCCTTGGAGAAGCTGCCATGCCGGTAGCCGACACGGTCATCGATAACATCACCCTTGCGGAACGCCGAAAACACGTGACCCGGCACGATGCCATCATTGGCGCCGCCGTTGATGGAAACGATCTGCCACTGCCCGACGCCTGACCTCTGTCCGGAGGTGGCCAACACCCTCAGGCCCTCGGGAACGACATCCATGGCCCTGGGAAAGAACACCTTCTCGTATCCCTGGTCATTGGCTGGAAGTATAAAGTCTCCCGGCTTGACCTCTGTACGATCCCGGATGATGTCGAGGACGGAAATCTCCCCGGCCTGCTTTACGCGAACCCGGCTGACCTCAACCATCTCGTAGCCGATTGGATTTTTCGGCCGGCGATTCCACGGGTGTACCGTGTTGTACGTGGATTCCTGGCGATCCCAGATATAGGGCACCTGCTGCCAGCTCTCCCTGGGCAAGACGCGACGAATCTCGCCATCGCCCACGTCGTCGTAGATGCTGTTCAGGTTGACCACCACGAATTCCTGTCCAACCTGTGCGTCCAGGCCGCGGGCGTAGGTGACATCGCTGTAGGTTGCGGTCAGGCGCTGCTCTTCGTTGGCGACGATATAAGGCAGCCCCGCAAACGCATCGGGTGATAACACCTGCACATTGCGAATGAACGGTTCGATCTTTTCAAACGGTATCGCATAGATCGCATCGTCACGGTCGGTCACGCGCACGGCGGGACTCAGCTTCTTCGTACCGCCCCGGTTGACCCGCAGTTGGGGCACCCCGTCGATGTAGACGAGCGACACGACGTCACCCGGATAAATCAGGTGGGGGTTCTCAATCTGGGGATTTGCTTGCCAGATCGCAGGCCATTGCCACGGTTTATCCAGGAACCGCCCGGAGATATCCCACAGCGTATCGCCTTTGACTACGACGTATTCACCAGGATGATCGGATCGCACCGACACGTCCTGTGCCACGGCAACTCCGATAAAGAAAAGAGCCGCAAGGGTGGAGTAAATGAATCTTCTGATCACGTTCCTTCCTCTCTAGTAGGCATCCAGCCATCTGTCAGATGCGGTCAGTATTTACTCTGGCGGACCAAGCCCGCCATTAGCTATCATAATAAAACCAGAGACAAAGTTCATCTAAATTATTTTATGCACGTGTAACCCTATGGCGAAACTAGAAATTCTTGAAATGCCGGATCCCCGTCTCCGAACGGTGGCGAAACCGGTCGAAACCTTCGGCAGCGAGTTGTCGCAATTGGTCGACGATATGATCGAAACCATGTACGACGCCCGTGGCATCGGCCTCGCTGCAACCCAGGTCAATGTCCACAAACGCTTACTGGTGCTTGATGTCAGCGAGGCGCAGGACACGCCGAGGGAGTACATCAACCCCCGGATCCTGGGCAGCGAGGGCAGCGAAACCTGCGAGGAAGGATGCCTGTCGGTACCCGGCATATATGCCGATGTAAGCCGCGCAGAAACGGTCCGCATAGCTGCATACGACCGCCAGGGAAAAGCGTTCGAAGAGACCCTGGATGGCATGCACGCGGTCTGCATTCAGCATGAAATAGACCACCTTGATGGCAAACTTTTTGTCGATTACCTGTCTCCGCTTAAAAGACGAATGGTCGTAAAGAAGCTGGAGAAAGCACGAAAACAGGCTGAACAGAACGACAAAAAGGCCCGGTTTTAAATCCATGAGGCAAAGCAGTAGACTGCGCATCGTGTTTGCCGGAACGCCCGACTTCGCCGTTTCGCCATTGCAATCTCTCCTGGATGCAGGCTTCGGTCCCGTCGCGGTTTATACCCAACCAGATCGTCCCGCCGGCAGGGGGCGAAAACTCCAGGCCAGCCCGGTCAAACAGGCCGCCCTGGATGCCGGGATCCGGGTATACCAGCCCCTGACTCTGAAAACAGCTGAAGCCCGGGATCAGCTGAAAGGCCTGAAACCCGACCTGGTGGTGGTGGTCGCCTATGGCCTGATCCTGCCGGCGGACATTCTCGAAATACCACGACAGGGCTGTTGGAACATCCACGCCTCTTTACTGCCGCGCTGGCGCGGCGCCGCCCCCATCCAGAGAGCTATCGAGGCGGGTGATGAAGAGACCGGCGTTTGCATCATGCAAATGGACGCGGGACTGGATACCGGGCCCGTCATGAAAACGGTCCGGCTGAAAATCGCAGAGCGTGAGACCGGCGGCAGTCTGCATGACAGGCTGTCGCTGGCAGGCGCTGAAGCCCTGCTGGGCTGCGTGCAGGAGCTGGCAGGAGGCTCTGCGCCGCTGGCGCTGCCGCAGGCCACCGATGGCGCCAGCTACGCACGCAAACTGGAAAAGAATGAGGCGGCTATCAACTGGGCAGAACCCGCCATCACCATAGAACGCAAGGTGCGCGCTTTCAATCCCTGGCCCGTGACCTGGTGCATGGCAGGGTCGGAACGGACACGCATCTGGATGGCACAGAGCCTCGCCGGCGACCCTGGCGTGGCGCCCGGCACCCTCATTGCCGCCGGCAGAAAAGGTATCGATGTTGCCACCGGCCAGGGTATTCTGCGCCTGCTGGAACTCCAGCGGCCCGGCAAACGTCGCATGGCGGCAAACGACTATCTGAATGCCGGAACACCACCGGCGCTATTGGAGTAGATTGTGAAGAAATCCCGCAGCGATGACGCCCGCCTGATGGCGTTGCGCCTGCTGGGCGCCGTGCTGGATGACGGTGCCGCGCTTGCCGAGGCCCCGGAAAACACGGCCGGCGATCCGCGCAACCGGGCCTATGCCCGTCACCTGGCTTACGGCGTATTGCGCTGGCTCTCCGCGCTCGAGTGGCTGGCTTCGCAACTGCTGAAGAAGCCCCTCAAGCAAAAAGACAGGGATGTGCAACGCCTGGTGCTGCTCGGGCTGTTCCAGCTTTGGAAAGACGACACCGCCGGGCACGCCGCCGTACATGAGACAGCCGAATGCGCCAGGAAATTGCGCAAGCCCTGGGCAACCGGGCTGATCAACGCCGTCTTGCGGCGTTTTCAGCGTGAACAGGAGGCCCTGCTGACCCAACTGGACCAGGTCGACGATCGTTTTGCGCACCCGCAATGGCTCCTGCAGGCGCTGAAAGAGGACTGGCCGGAAGACTGGCAGACGCTGGTGCGGGCCAATAACCAGGCAGCGCCCCTGTGGTTGCGCCTGAACCAGGCCTTTGACGGGCCGGTCGTGACTGCGGCGCTGCAAGATGACGGGCTGGTGGTCACGAGCCACGGGGTTGTCGGTTCGGCCTTCAAAGTCGAGCCTGCGCGCGCGGTGAGAGAGTTGCCCGGTTTTTCACAGGGAAAATTTTCCGTGCAGGACCCGGCCGCGCAACTCACCGCCGGGCTAATGCGTTGCGAACCGGGGCAGCGTGTGCTCGACGCCTGCGCAGCCCCCGGCGGAAAAACCTGCCACCTGCTCGAATGTCATCCTGATATCGACTTGCTGGCTCTGGACCGCAGCACGGCGCGCTTGCGGCAAATCGAGGAGAACATACAGCGCCTGGGCCTCAGTGGCCGGGCCCAGCTGCTTTGCGCCGATGCAGTGAAACCCGATGACTGGTGGGACGGCGATGAATTTGACCGAATCCTGCTGGACGCCCCCTGCAGCGCCACGGGGGTTATCCGCCGCCACCCCGAGATCAAGTGGTTGCGAAATCCCGGCCAGGTCAACGAGGCCGTGGCCGTGCAATCGGCATTGCTCGCCACTCTCTGGCCACTGCTCAAGCCGGGCGGTATCCTGGTCTACGCAACCTGCTCTGTGCTCAAAAGTGAAAACAGCGGCCAGGTCGCGGCCTTCCTGGACCAGCACCCCGACGCGGTGGCGGAATTCCCGGAAACGGCGTGGGGCAGAGCATGTACGCCGGGCCGGCAAATCCTGCCGGGTGAAATGGAGATGGA
Source organism: Lysobacterales bacterium (assembly GCA_036351055.1). GTDB lineage: Bacteria > Pseudomonadota > Gammaproteobacteria > Xanthomonadales > SZUA-36 > JABDPF01. The sequence goes on along the minus strand of JAZBOH010000155.1, from coordinate 30,632 downwards.
CGGTTTTTACTATGCCAGTTTGCGCAAACAGGCCTAACCAGGGAAATCTTCTTCTCCTGGCATTTTGTTGCCTGCTCGCTGCCTGCGACAGCCGGCCCGAGGGCGGGCAGTTTGAAATCAGCCAGGTCACTGCAACCTGGTCAAACGGCCACATGGACGTTCGCTTCGAACAGCACCTCAGTCTCAGTCCCGAGGCGCGCAATGCCCTGGTGCACGGCGTGCCCCTGACCGTCGGCATTGAACTGGTGCTGCGCGATGCCCGGACCCAGACACGAGTGAAAAAGAAAACCGTGCACTACGAGATCCGTTACCTTCCGCTGAGCGAGCATTACCAGCTTTCGGGACCGGCAGACAGCAGCGTGCGGACGTTTCCGCGCCTGCGCCACGCGCTGGCGGAACTGGGCAACCTGCAGTTGAACCTGGAAACCGGCGCTTTGCCTCGCGGCGAATACGAGTTGCTCGCCCGCAGCTTTCTGGACAAGCAGAAAATGCCGCCGCCGATGCGCCTGCCGGTGCTTTTTTCACCGCGCTGGAATCACGAGTCCGCATGGACTTCGTGGCCGCTCGACATAGAACCGGGCGCATAATGCAGCCATGAACACGGAAACACGACAAAAAACCCGGCTGAACCGGGTCCTGTTCCGGATACTGCCCATGCTGGCGCTGCTGTCGGCGCTGCTGGTTTCACTGTTCCTGATCAGTGGCGTGCAGAAAGAATCCGGCGATGCGCTGCTGGACGATGGCTATATCTGGGTGCTGATCGTAACCGTGTTCGCCCTGATCATCCTGCTCTGGGCCATATTCGACCGTATCGTGACCCTGGTCCGGAATGTACGTTCCGGCGTTCCCGGTGCGCTGCTCTCGGCGCGTTGGGTGCGCAATTTCCTCCTCCTTTCGCTGCCGCCGGCCCTGATCGTGTTTTTCTTTTCGGCCTACTTCCTGACCAGCACCATCGACAGCTGGTTTGACGTCCAGGTCGAATCTGCACTGGAAGATTCTCTGCAACTGGGCCAGCAGTTTCTCGATACGCGAACGCTCGAGGTACGCAACCAGTTGCGGGAAACCGCCAGCGGGCTTTCCTATTTGCAGGAAGACGGCGAGGAATTGCGCCGCGCCCTGCTCGGCAGGGTCCGCACGGCCGGCCCCACCGAACTGACCGTGATGGAAACAGACGGCACCCTGCTGGCCACGGCCAATATCAACGCGCTGAGCAGCATGCCGGAACGGCCGGGCGACTTTGCCATCATGCAGGCGTCGCAACAAGGCGAGTACTCCGCCGCTGAACCGACCGTGGATGGACGGCTCCAGATACGGGTTATCCAACTGATGCCGGCTCTCTATCCAGGCGACTCGCCGCGCTTCCTGCAGGCGATCTTTCCCCTGCCACCGGACATCACGGACCTGACCGCTTCTATCGAGGACGAGTATTTCCGCTACCAGAAAGTCGGTTACCTGCGCCAGTCGCTAAAGCAGAGCTTTCTGCTGATCCTGTCACTGGTATTGCTGTTGACCGTGCTGCTGGCCATTCTCGCCGCGCTGTACTCGGCCAGGCGCATGGTGACGCCGCTGTCGAAATTGTCACGCGCTACCCGCGAGGTGGCGGAGGGCGACCTCGAGCAGGAAGTTGCCGCCGGCCAACGCGACGAAATCGGATTCCTGGTTTCGTCCTTCAACCAGATGACCCAGGCACTGAGATCAGCAAGCCAGGAGGCGGAAGCCAGCCGCGCGGAACTACAGGCACAGGGCGAGTACCTGGAAACCGTGCTCGGCAACCTGTCTTCGGGCGTCCTGACGCTGGACGGCGAAGGACACATCATCACGACGAACGAGTCCTGCAAGCAAATCCTTCACCTGCCGGAAACGTTTGGCGCCGGATCGGCCGGCGGCAAGGTTGATTTTCGCAGCCTGGACAGCCTGGCGGAATTCGACCCGGCCATGCAACCGTTTACCGAGGCGGTTCGTCACCAACTGGGCCGGGGCCGGGAAGAGTGGCAACAGGAAATCAAGATCGAGCGCACCGGGGCACCGCTGGTATTGCTGATGCGCGGGTCGCGCCTGCCGGTTCTGTCCCTGCCCGGGGAAGACCCTGGCTACGGGCACGTGGTGGTTTTCGACGATGTCACCGTGCTCAACCGGGCGCAAAGAGAGGCCGCCTGGGCAGAGGCGGCACGGCGCCTGGCACATGAGGTCAAAAATCCGCTGACCCCTATCCGGCTCGCCACGGAACGCCTGCACCTGCGCCTGGCCGACAAACTGGAGGGCCGTGACAGTGAAATCCTGGACAAGACCTCACGCACCATCGTCGCCCAGGTCGAGGCCCTGAGAAAACTGGTCGATGCCTTCGGCGATTACGCCCGCGAACCGGAACTGAACCGCACGACGATCCGCCTGGACGAACTCATCGGCGAAGTTGTCGCCCTGTATCAACAGGGAGATTCGAAAGTCCGGTTCGAACTGGACCTGGCGCCCGGGCCGGATGGCCTGGCGGCCGATAGCGGCCGGCTACGCCAACTGCTGCACAACCTGATCCGCAACGCGGGCGAAGCACGGGCGGAAGAGGACGTCACATTGCATATCCGGTCTCGCCTTCTCGAAGAAAAGGGTAAGTCCTGGCTGGCGCTGGAATTACTGGACGACGGACCCGGTTTCCCGGCCATGGTGCTTGAGCAACCTTTCGAACCTTACGTCACGGACAAAAGCAAGGGCAGCGGCCTGGGCCTGGCCATCTGCCGCAAGATCGTTTCCGAACACGACGGTAAAATCAGCCTCGCCAACCGTGCCGAAGGCGGCGCCTGTGTGCGGATCCAGCTGCCCCTGGCTTAATGCTAGGCAGGCACCAGACAACAGGGTAAAATGTTGCATAAATACAACAACACCCCGGATCAATGAGCCAAGCATACATACTTGTCGTAGACGACGAACCGGACATCCGCGAACTCGTCAAGGACATCCTCGAGGATGAGGCCTACGAAGTCGAAGTAGCCGAAAACGGCGAAGCGGCACGTAATGCCTTCGCCCGCCGCACGCCCGATCTCGTGCTGCTCGATATCTGGATGCCCGATATCGATGGCATCACCTTGTTGAGAGAATGGTCTTCCGGCGGCACGCCCGACTGCCCGGTCGTGGTCATGTCGGGCCACGGCAACCTGGAAACGGCGGTCGAGGCCACCCGCCTCGGCGCCCACGATTTTGTACAGAAGCCCATCTCGCTGGCGAAATTGCTGTCCATCGTAAGCCAGGCACTGGAAAGCGGCCGAAAAAAGCAGAAACACAGCCAGTCCCCCATACCGGTTGCCAGCCAACCTGTCGGCAGCAGCGCCCTGATGCAGCTGTTGCGGAACAAGGCCGAGCAGGCGGCCCAACATGACCTGCCCGTGCTGATCACCGGCGAAAAAGGCAGCGGGCGTGAAAACCTGGCCCGCTTCATCCATGGCCAGAGCGTCCGCGAGGGACAAATGATTTGCATGGATCACTGTGAACTGGCCGCGGAGAACAGTCGCAGTTACCTGCTTGGCAGAGATTCCGCCGGATCGGAGCAGGAAGGCCTGTTCGACCGGGCACGCGGCGGCACGCTATTTATTCCGGATCTGCAAGACATTCCGACCGACACCCTGAAAATCATTCACCAGGTGCTCGAATCGGGACATTACGTACACGAGGGCAGCAGCGGGGTCCGCAACCTGGACTGCCGCCTGATCGTCAGCGCCAGTGACGAATTGCTCGAACTGGCCGGACGCGACGAAACCCTGCAACAGCTCTACTATAGGTTGAACGTGTTACCGCTGGACCTGCCACCGCTGCGGGACAGGCCGGACGACGTACCGGAATTGGTCCGGTTCTACGCGGAGTGGTTCCCGAACAGTGAGAACCTGCCTTACCGGTCCTTTTCCGTGGCTGCACAGAACCGCCTTCGCAACCACAGTTGGCCAGGAAATGTGCGGGAACTGCGTAACCTGGTGCAAAGGTTGCTGGTACTGGGCGGAGACGGCGAAGTCACGGTGAACGAAGTGGATGAAGCGCTCAAGCAAAGCCCCACGGCCGCCGCGCCTGCTGCATCGGACCACCCCGGGTATTTCGACCTGCCCCTGCGCGAGGCACGGGAACAGTTCGAACGCGAATACCTGGTCTACCAGCTGAAACAGGCGGGTGGCAGCGTAGGCCGACTGGCTGACGCGGTCGGCATGGAACGGACCCATCTTTACCGCAAGCTCCGCACGCTGGGTGTTGACCCCAAGACGGCCGCCAGGAATAGAAAATGAAAATAGTCATACTCGGTGCCGGCCAAGTCGGGTCCACTGTTGCCTATAGCCTGTCCAGTGAAGAAAACGACATTACCGTTGTTGACGTCAACGCGACGCACCTCAAGGAATTGCAGGACCGGCTGGATATCCGCGGTGTGCTCGGGCACGCCTCGCACCCGACCGTTCTGGTGCGCGCCGGTATCGAGGACGCGGACATGGTGATTGCACTGACCAGCAGCGACGAGGTCAACATGACGGCCTGCCAGGTCGCCTACACGCTCTACAATACGCCGACACGAATCGCGCGTATCCGTTCTTCGGAGTACATCGAGAATCCACGTCTGTTCGAACGCGAACATTGTCCTGTCGATGTGCTGATCAGCCCGGAGACCCTCGTCACGCAGTACATCGCCCGCCTGATCGAGTACCCGGGCGCGCTCCAGGTGCTCGATTTTGCGGACGGCCGGGCCCAGTTGGTCGCCACCCAGGCATACGCCGGCGGCCCCCTGGTTGGACACCGGTTGCAAACGCTTCGCGAACACATGCCGGCCGATGCCGATGCCCGAGTCGCGGCGATATACCGCCAGGACAAAACCATCATTCCCGACGGCAACACCGTGATCGAAGAGAACGACACGGTGTTTTTCCTTGCCGCGCAAAAAAACATCCGCATGATGATGCGGGAACTGCGCCCGCTGGATAACCCGATCCGGCGCGTCATCCTGGCCGGTGGCGGTCACATCGGCGCCAACCTGGCGCGCCACCTGGAGCGTGACCACCACGTCAAAATCATCGAACGTGACGCCAACCGGGCCGAAGAAATTGCCGAACACCTGGAGCGCGCCATCGTGCTGGTGGGTGACTGCGCAGACGAGGAACTGCTGCGTGAAGAGGCCGTCGACAACACCGACGTGTATTGCGTGCTGACCAATGACGACGAGGCCAACATCCTCTCGTCCATGCTGGCCAAGAAACTGGGGGCTGAAAAAGTCATCGCCATCATCAACCGGCCGGCTTACGTCGACCTGGTTGAGTCCGGCTCCATCGACATCGCGGTTTCACCCCAGCAGATCACCATCGGCGCCCTGCTGACCCATATTCGACGTGGCAATATGGTGCGTATCCACTCGCTCAGGCGTGGAGCGGCGGAGGCTATCGAGGCCGTCGCCCTGGGCGACAAGCGCAGTTCCAGGGTCGTCGGCAGGGCCATCGAGGACATTGACCTGCCTCCGGGCACCACGATTCCCGCCATCGTCCGCGGCGAGCAGGTCATCATCGCCCACCATGACACCATCATATTTGCCGGTGATCATGTCATCCTGTTCGTGCCTGACAAGCGTCAGATTGCTGCGGTAGAGCGGCTATTCCAGGTAGGAGCCATATTCATTTGAGCGCCGCGATGGGATTTTCTGCAGTCCAGCGGATCGTCGGATTCCTCATTGCCGCGTCCAGCCTGATGATGCTGCCACCAGTCCTGGTTTCAGCCTGGTACCAGGACGGGACCGCCGAGGTATTCCTCGCCTGTGCCGGCATTCTGCTGGTGGCCGGACTGTTGATCTATTTTCCGGTCCGCAACGCGAAACGGGACCTGCGCATACGGCACGGTTTCCTGATCGTGGTCTGCGCCTGGCTCGCCTGGGTGCTGGTTGGCGCCCTGCCCTTTGTTTTACTCACCGAACCGCACCTGAGCTACACCGATGCGGTGTTTGAGTCGATGTCCGGGCTGACCACCACCGGCGCCACCATCATTACCAATATCGACGTGCTGCCACGCGCGGTGTTGTACTACCGCCAACAACTGCAGTGGCTGGGTGGTATGGGCATTATCGTGCTGGCCGTTGCCATCCTGCCGATGCTGCGTGTCGGCGGCATGCAGTTATACCGCGCCGAAACGCCGGGTCCAATGAAAGACGCCAAACTGACACCGCGCATCACCGAGACGGCCAAAGCGCTCTGGCTGATCTACTTCGGCATCACGGTCACCTGCGTTTTTGCCTACTGGCTGGCCGGTATGCAATTGTTCGACGCCGTGGGCCACGCGTTTAGCACCGTGGCCATCGGGGGTTTCTCCACGCACAACGAAAGCCTGGCGTTCTGGAACAACCCGACCATCGAAGTCATCGCCATGGTCTTCATGGCGATTGCAGGCATCAATTTCGCCCTGCACTTTTCGGCCTGGCGCAGGGCCAGCGCCCAGCCCTATTTCTTTGATCCCGAGCTCAAGGTTTACGCGGTGCTGTTGCTCGTTTTTTCCGTGCTGGTCAGCTTTGTGCTGTTTTTCACCAACACTTATGATTCGCTGGTCACCTCATTTCGTTACGGTTTTTTCCAGGTCGTATCGGCCATGACGACCACCGGCTTTACCACCGCCCCGTTTTACCAATGGACCGGTTTCCTGCCCGTTTTACTGATTCTTGTCGCCTTTATCGGCGGTTGCGCAGGCAGCACCGCTGGCGGCATGAAGGTGATCCGCGTCATCCTGCTGTACAAGCAGTCGATCCGTGAAGTGCGGCGACTGATCCATCCGCACGCCGTGATACCGGTCAAGGTCGGAGGTCAGCGCACGTCGGATACCGTGATCAGCGCGGTGTGGGGATTCTTTTTCCTGTATATCGCCAGCTTCGCCGTGATGACCGTGCTGTTGACCGCGACCGGTCTGGATGCCGAGACAGCCTACTCGGCTGTTGGCGCCTGCATCACCAACCTGGGTCCGGCCCTGGGCGACGCCGGCCCCAACTACGCCAACCTCAACAACCCCGCCAAGATCATCCTCAGCATCGCCATGCTGCTGGGCCGCCTGGAGATCTACACCCTGCTGGTGCTGCTCACCCCCGCCTTCTGGCGCGATTAACCGCCTGTCGATATTAACCCGGCCGAAATGCCATATACCCCCATTCCGGGGTGGCCCACAAAAGGTACCGGATACGATATTCGGCCAAAACTGTATCCGGTACCTTTTGTTGTGCATCCTGGCTCCTGACTTGGTTCTTTATAAAAGCTTAATACATCAATAATTTATAGACTTTGGCAGATACCCGGGCGGTTTATTCACTAAAGGGGCCGGATACATTTTTCAGCGAAAAATGTATCCGGCCCCTTTTTTTGTACCTGCCTGGAGCTACTGGACTGCCGTGCGCGTAGGCAAAGAAGTCCTGACGGAGTGCCGAAACCGCAGCCCCAGCTAAGCGATTCACTTCATCTCGTAGAACGGGGGTTCGCCCTCGGGTTGTTTTTTGAAGCGGCGATAACTCCACAGGTATTGTGCCGGGTCGACCGCGACGCAGTCTTCGATGGCCCGGTTCATGGCAGCGAGAGATACGTCGATATCGTCCGAGTAGATTTCATCATCGACCGGCAGCAGGTGCACCCGGTAACGACCACCTTCGAGGCGCTCACAGACACAGGCCAGGGCGAGGCAGCCGGTGCGCTGGATAATACGCGGCACCAACACTCCGGTCAGGGCCATGTTGCCAAAAAAGGGCGCAAAACGGCCGCGCCCGGACGAGGGCTGCTGGTCGGGCAGTACACCGGCGCCTTTTCCCGACCGCAGGTGGCCGTAGAGTTTGCGAATTCCGGAGGCATTTGCCGAAATCATTATGGCGCCGCCGCGATTTCTCCTGCTCAGCAGCGCCTTCTCGAGGCCGGCGTGAGAGGGCGCCTTGTACAGAATGGCAATCTCGGGATACCTCTGCAGATACATGCCCAGGTACTCCCAGGCCCCGAAATGGGGTGCCAGAACGACCACGCCACGACCGCTCGCAAGGATCTCCTTGACCAGGTGCTCATTGACGAATTCATCGCACAGCGCGTGTAGCTTTTCTACCGGCCAATACCAGTTCTGGCCCGTCTCCAGCACGGAGCAGAGGTAATGCACGAAGCTGTCATGCACGAGCTGCTCGCGCTCGGCCGGGGCCATGTCCGGATAACAGCGTTCCAGGTTTCGCTCGGTCGTGTGCCGTTTGACGGGCGAGAGGCGCATCCACAGGCCGGCCCCTTTGCTCGCCAACCAGTAAGGCATGCCCGCCGGCATCAGGCTGAGCAGCCACAGAATGAATTTTGCTAGATAGACCATGTTTCCGGCAGCCCTTTTCGCGCTTCTTTACCCTGATAGAATGGCCCAAGCCATGCAAATATAATCAAAGTTGATGATTGCACTGATACAAAGGGTATCCGAAGCCACCGTCCATGTTAATGGAAATGTTGTCGGGGAAATTTCCGCCGGCATCCTGGCGCTGCTTGGCGTCGAAAAGGGCGATACGGAAAAACAAGCGGACCGCCTGCTTGAGCGAGTGCTCGCTTACCGGGTATTTCCGGATGACCAGGGCCGGATGAACCTGGATGTGCGCCAGGCCGGGGGAGAGCTTTTACTGGTATCCCAATTCACGCTGGCAGCCAGCACCAACAAGGGCAACCGGCCCAGCTTCACTTCGGCGGCCCCGCCCGATGAAGGTGAGCGCCTGTTTGATTACTTCGTGGAAAAGGCACTGTCTGTGATGCCAGGCACGCAAACGGGACAGTTTGGCGCCGATATGAAAGTCCGGCTGCTGAACGACGGACCGGTTACTTTCTGGCTTCAGGTGCCGCCAACCACCTGATCCAGCGGGACTTCAGCATCGTCGCGGTTGCTATCGAATTTCTGCAATTTACGAGTCAGGGTATTTCTTCCCAGCCCCAGCAGCTCCGCCGCCTTCTGGCGCTGACCAGCCGTCTGGTCAAGCGCACAGTCGATAAGAACGCGTTCAAGCTCATCCTGGGCCCGGCCAAACAGGTCTGTTTTACCGCCGACCAATTCCGTGGTCGCCCACTGGCGCAACGCTTCCGTCCATTCCGCCTTTGCCCCGGTCACAACGCTGCGGCTGGTCATGTCTGCCGGCAGGTCGTCTGGAAAAATCTGGTCGCCAGGCGCCATGACGCAGAGTTGGCGGCACAGGTTAAGCAACTGGCGTACATTGCCGGGCCAGGCGTATGTTTCGAGCATTTTTATCGTTTCAGGCCGCAGGCGTTTTTCTTCCAGGCCGAGTTCCGATGCCACCTGGACCAGGAAACGGCGAGCCAGAATCGCGATATCCTCCGTCCGCTCGCGCAAGGGGGGCAAGCCGATGTGGATAACGTTCAAACGGTGATAAAGGTCTTCACGAAACTTGCCAGCGATAATCTTCTGTTCCAGGTCCTGGTGTGTCGCCGCGATCACGCGGGCATCGGCGCTGAGCAGGTCCCGGCCCCCCACGCGGTAATAGTCACCTTCAGCCAATACTCGCAGCAGGCGGGTTTGCAGGGGCAGCGGCATGTCACCGATTTCATCCAGGAACAGGGTGCCGCCTGCCGCCTCTTCGAAGCGGCCGACACGGCGTGAATGCGCCCCGGTGAACGAGCCCTTTTCGTGGCCAAACAACTCCGATTCAAGCAGCTCAGCCGGGATCGCCGCCGTGTTGATGGCGACGAAAGGACCCTTCGCTCGCGGGCTGTGCTCGTGCAGGACCCGCGCCACGACCTCTTTGCCGCTTCCGGTTTCACCGGTGATCAGCACGCTGATATCCGAACGTGACAATCGTCCGATGGTGCGGAAAACCTCCTGCATGGCCTGGGATTCACCCAGCAATCGGTTGCCCGTCTGTTCTTCCGGACGCCGGACTTCAACATCTTCCTTGGTGATCGCCCGCTCCACCACCGAAATGACCTGTTCCAGGTCGAATGGCTTGGGCAGGTATTCGAATACACCTTTCTGGAATGCACTCACCGCCTGGTCAAGATCGGCATAAGCGGTCATTGCAATGACCGGAATGTCTATCGCCAGTTCCTGCAGTGTGTCCACAACACTCAAGCCGTCGGCGTCCGGTAAGCGGATATCCGTCAGCAGCGCTCTTGGATGACTGTGCTCCAGCGCCGCCCTGACATCTGCGACGTTTTCGAAACACTCAACGTCAAATCCCCGGCGGCTCAGTGCGCGCTGCAAAACGAAACGAATCGCTTCGTCGTCGTCGACAACCCAGATATCGTTTCTGCCGCTCATGCCGCGCGCTTCCTGGAACCGGTACCCGTTCCATTTCCGAAGGGAAGGTAAAGGCTAAACCGACTGCCTGTATCCAGCGGCTCGAACGTCAGCAGCCCCCCGTGTGCTGAGGCGATCTGCTGAGATAAGGACAAACCCAGGCCGGTCCCGTCCCTGCGCCCCGTGACCAGGGGCAGGAACAACAATGAACGCAGCGAATCCGGCACGCCCTGCCCGTTGTCGATCACATCGAGCCGGATCACGCTGGAGTGGCCCGATTGCAGGAGCGCATTTCCATATTCCACCCGGGTTCTGATCGTCACACGCGTGGCGCCCGCCTGGCAGGCATTGCGCAGCAGGTTCAGAATGACTTGCCTGATGGCGCTTTGGTCGGCCTTGACCGGTGGGATGCTGGGGTCGTAATCACGATCGACCTGAACACCATCACCGAATTCGAGACGCAAGAGTTGCAGTGCTTCATCAAGCAAGGGGTATAAAACGGTCTGTTTCTGCTGTAGTTCCGGCTGGCCGAATTTCTGGATCAGCTCGTCAATACGGTCCGATTCCCGCATGATCAGGCGAGCCAGCGTTTCCAGTTCACCGGACTCCAGTTCTTCCGCCAGCATTTGGGCCGCACCGCGGATACCGCCCAGTGGATTGCGCACCTCGTGTCCGAGATTGCGGCTCAACAGGTCCAGCATCCCGGTCTGTACTTCACGTTGTTGCAGGCGCAATCGCATGTGTTCCCATTCCAGGTTGTGAAACTCCAGCAGCAAATCACCATGCCGGGTTTTCTTGACGGTGCAATCGAACAGGTCGTGTCCCAGCTTCAGTTCGTGCAGACGCAGGCTGTAACCACTGTCAGGTGGCTGTGAGACGACATCGCAGATTTCCGGTGGCACTTCAGCCAGTTCCCGGACATTGCGGCCGACCGCCCGATCCCGGCTAACCATCAAGCAGTGCTCGGCGGCACTGTTCATGGCGTCGATGCAACCCGCCGTATCAATTCGCACCACGCCTGTATCCAGCATGTCGAGTACGCGTTGGGCCTGTGGCAGATCAGTATTCACACGATGCCAGGGTCAGTTTCTGGGCCGGTTGAAGTTGGCCGAATGCTGTTTTACAAAGAACCTCACGGTTTCCGTCGTGATGATCCGGCGATTGTTCTCATCACGCAGCTCCGCGTAAACCTGGTGCTCCCCACGCTCCAGGCTGAGTATCGCGCTGCCCGATTCACTGACATCCTGGGCCTTCCCGTTCACGTAAAGGATGACGACCATTTCTGGCTGGATTGGCTGTGACGCACCCCAGAGAACGGTCACCTGGTTCTCAACGCCCCAGAACGTCTCTTCGTTTTTGGGCTGCGTGATCGCAAAATCCCGGAACTGCCGCCTCAGCTCGCGTGGTGTCGGCTCGGGCGGATCTGCCACGACGTCTTCGGGCGCTGCCTGGCCCGGTGTCTGGATGTCCGTTTCGACAATCGAAAGTGGTCTTAACTGAACGGGTTCAGCACCGGGCGAGGGTTTCTGGTCGGTAAAGGTGATCGACCCGTCGGGATTGACGATCTTGTATATATCTCCCTCGGAAACCGCCACCAACGGTATGGCCAGGAAAACCAGCGAAACAAGTACAGGGATCCATCCTTTTCTCATGAGCGTGCTCCTATCAGTGCTTTGAACTGCCGGCCCCGCCTCCGTGCGGGGCCTTGCAGATTTGCCGGGGCACCTGTAACTGTATGGTTTCGGTAATCCCGGACTCGTTACAGAGAGTAGTACATGTCGAACTCGACCGGGTGAGTACTCATCCGGAAAGTCTGTACTTCCTGCATCTTCAGTGCAATGTAACCGTCGATCAGGTCATCATCAAATACTCCGCCGGCTTTCAGGAATTCACGGTCGGCATCCAACGCGGCCAGGGCCTCGTCCAGAGAAGCACAAACGGTTGGTATCGCTGCCTCTTCTTCCGGCGGCAGGTCATACAGATCCTTGTCCATCGGCGCACCCGGATCCAACTTGTTCTTGATGCCGTCCAGGCCGGCCATCAACATGGCGGCAAACATCAGGTAACCGTTGGCCGTCGGGTCAGGGAAACGGATTTCAATGCGACGCCCCTTGGGATTGGCGACGAACGGAATGCGGCAGGAAGCGGAACGGTTGCGGGCCGAATAGGCGAGCATGACCGGGGCTTCAAAACCGGGCACCAAGCGCTTGTAGCTGTTGGTGGAGGCGTTGGCGAAAGCGTTCAATGCCTTGGCGTGCTTGAAGATGCCGCCTATGTAGTGGAATGCGGTCTCCGACAGGCCGCCGTAACCGTCGCCGGCCATCAGGTTGTTGCCGTCTTTGGCGATCGACTGGTGCACATGCATGCCGGAACCGTTGTCACCCACCAGGGGCTTAGGCATGAAGGTTGCTGTCTTGCCAGCAATGTGGGCGACGTTGTGAACCACGTACTTGGTAATGAGTAATTCATCTGCCTTGGCCACCAGCGTATTGAAACGGGTGCCGATCTCGCACTGGCCCGCAGTGCCGACCTCGTGGTGATGTACTTCGACCTCGACGCCCATTTTTTCCATGATCAGGCACATTTCGGCACGCAGGTCGTGCAGGGAGTCGACCGGCGGAACCGGGAAGTAGCCGCCTTTCACGCCGGGTCGGTGACCGATGTTGCCGCCCTCGTACTCGGCACCGGTGTTCCAGGCGCCTTCCTCGGAATCAACGCGGTAAGAGCAACCGTGCATATCGGTTTCGTAACGAACGTCGTCAAACACAAAAAATTCAGGCTCCGGACCAAAAAATGCGGTGTCGGCAATGCCACTGGATTTCAGGTAGGCTTCCGCGCGCTTGGCCAGAGACCGGGGGCAACGGTTGTAACCTTCCATTGTGTTGGGTTCGAGCACGTCGCAACGAATGATCATGGTTTTGTGCTCGGCGAAAGGGTCCTTGACCGCGGTGCTGAGGTCCGGCATCAGGACCATGTCGGACTCGTTAATGCCTTTCCAGCCCGAAATCGACGAACCGTCGAACATCTTGCCCTCTTCGAACAGGTCTTCGTCTACAGCGGAAAGCGGCAGGGATACATGCTGTTCCTTACCCATGGTGTCGCAGAAACGCAGATCCACGAACTTGAATTTTTTCTCTTCGAGCGTTTTCAGAATCTTCTCGGTACTCATTAGCTATGCTTCCTATGGTGGATGTTCCAAAATGGTTCAGGATATATATGCAGGACTCATGCCAAGCACCCGGTTTGTCAATCTGGTTTTTTTCTGATCACTTCGCTACGATTTGAATGCAAAAGCCCCCTTTTTCGACATATTTAAGCACAATGCGATGCCACGCGAGAGCCCGTTCAAGACAGATCATACCATGAACGCACTGTTATGGTGCGCCGTGGAAATGAGGCCGCACCAAGATGGTGCATTTACACAAGCAACCAGAGCAGCCCCACGCCGAGGATGAGCCGGTAGATGATGAAGGGCATCAGGCCCACCCGGTTCAGCAGCGCCAGGAACGCCGCAATGCATACCCAACCCGCCACGGCCGCAATCACGGTCGCCATGACAAACTCCACCCAATCGATCGCGGCTTCTCCAGTCAGGCTTTTCAGCAGGCCATATCCACCGGCCGCTGCGACGACAGGGATGGACAGCAGGAAGGAAAAACGGGCCGCGGCCTCGGAGGACAGCCCGATCAGGCGTCCCGCCGTAATGGTGACACCGGAGCGGGACGTGCCAGGAATCAGCGCACAAGCCTGCGCCAGTCCGATCAGCAGCGCCCCCCGGATATCGATCGACTCGATACCCTTGTGTTCCTTGCCTGCGACATCGGCCACCCACAAGAGGATACCGAATCCGATGGTCGCCAGGGCGATGACCCGCACATCTCTCAGGTGCTCTGCGATCAGGTCGAAAGCCAGGAAGCCGATAAACAAGGTTGCCACGCTGGCCGCGCACAGGCAGACAAACAGGGTGCGGCTTTGCCGGTCTGCATCGGTTCTGACCGGGTGAAACCAGCAGGTCACCATTTCAGTCAATTCTCTCCTGAAGTAAAACAGTGCAGCCAACAAGGTGCCCAGGTGGGTCGCAACATCAAAAACCAGCCCCTGGTCCGGCCAGCCAAATAACTTGCTGCCCAGGATCAGGTGGGCTGAACTGGAAACGGGCAGGAATTCAGTCAATCCCTGGATCAGGGCGAGAACAATGATCTGGATAAGGGTCATCGCTTCGGGCTCGGTAAACACATGAGAATTTGGCCGCAGTATCTCATAGAATAAGCAACTCACGGGGGTGCAAACTTTATGAAACTGGTACATGGACTCGTTCTTCTTCTGCTGACAGGCAACCTGCTCGCACGCGACGCCGAGCAATACCTTCCACCCGATGCCGACCTGGATCCCGCCATACCTTCACCGGAATCGGTCCTGGGATGGAACGTGGCTGACTGGCATGTCAGCCATGACAAGCTGGTGCACTACATGCAGGCGCTCGCGGCCGCATCTCCACGTGTGTCGATCAAGGAAATCGGTCGTACACATGAGCAACGCCCTCTCCTGCAGCTCGCCATCAGCAGCTCGGACAACCAGGCCAGGCTGGAATCATTGCGCCAGGCGCACCTGGACGGCGACGGCCCACTGGTCGTATGGCTGGGTTACAGCGTCCACGGTGATGAACCCAGCGGCAGCAACGCCTCCATGCTCGCCGCCTACTACCTGGCGGCGTCACGCTCTGAATACGTCAGGGAACTGCTGGACGGGACGATCGTATTGCTCGACCCCAGCATCAACCCCGACGGGCTCGACCGTTTCGCCAGCTGGGCCAACCAGAATGCGGGTGCGCTGGCCGTGACTGACCCGGTAACCCGGCAGCGGATCCAGAACTGGCCGTCGGCTCGCACCAACCACTACTGGTTCGACCTCAATCGCGACTGGCTGCCCCTGGTTCACCCCGAATCTCGCGCACGCATCATCGAATTCCATCGCTGGCTTCCGCATTTGTTGACGGACCACCACGAGCAGGGCGGTCGTAACCCGGGTTATTTCTTCCAGCCGGGCGTAAGGTCCCGGCAAAACCCGCTGACACCCGATGAAAACTTCGAACTGACCCGTGCCCTGGCCGCCTACCACGCGCAAGCCATGGATGGCGTGGGTCAACCCTATTTCACCGAAGATGCCTATGATGATTTCTACTTCGGCAAGGGGTCCACTTACCCGGACATCAACGGCAGCGTGGGCATCCTGTTCGAGCAGCGCGCCATCCGCGGCCAGGCGCTCGACACCAGCAACGGCATGGAAACCTTCGAAATGGCCGTCGCCAACCAGCTGCGGATGTCACTGTCCTCCCTCAAGGGTGCATGGGAAATGCGGGAACGTTTCAAGGCTTACCAATCGGGCTTTCACCAGACCATGCTGGAGCGGGCCGCGAGCCGCAAATTCGCCGCCTGGATCGTCGGCGACGACGATGATCCTGCGCGCGCCCGTGCATTCCTCGACGTGCTTGAACTGCACCAGGTGGAATACCGCGCCCTGGGCGAAACCGTGCGCGCAGGCGACCATGAGTTCCAGGCAGGCAGCGCCTGGGTCATCCCGGTGAAACAGAAACAGTTCGGCCTGTTGGAAGCGATGATGGAACAGCGCACGAGTTTCGAAGACAACACCTTTTACGACGTCTCGGCCTGGACCCTACCCCTTGCCTATAACCTGCCCTTCGCCACCCTGGGCAGAACCCCCGTGACGAGCGTCCCATTGGAGGCCAGCAACGGCCTGCCACCGGACCCGGCTTCCAGGGCCTGGCTGGTCCCCTGGAACCAGCTGGAGGCGCCTGTCCTGCTGCAGAAACTGCTGGATGCCGGGGCTCGTATCAGGACGTCGAAAAAAGCTTTTACTGCCCAGACCGCGAATGGCCTGACCGCTTTTCAGCCGGGCACGCTGGTGCTGCAGGCCGGCATCCAGGACAAAGACAAGCAGGAGGCCATGCTGGCCCTGCTCGGGAACGCCGCATTGTCCGGGCTCCATATATTCGGCCTCGAAAGCACCATGACGCCGTCCGGACCTGATTTCGGTGCGAGCCATTTCCCCATCGTGCGGCCTGTCAAACCCATAATTCTCGGCGGCATGGGCGTTTCGTCCTATGACACGGGTACGCTATGGCACTTGCTGGACCTGAGACTGGAAATGGCCGTGCCGGTAGTCGAGCAGCAGTATTTCGAGTCCGTAGACCTGGACGAATACAGCCACCTGCTGCTGGCCGACGGACGTTTCAACAAATTGGGCGCCGCCGGCAAGGACCGCATCATAAAGTGGGTCGAGGATGGAGGCATCCTGGTAACCAGCGGCCGCGCATCGACCTGGGCAGAGGAACTGTGTTTCGAACAATCCTGTCCTGAATCTGAAGAAGAGGACAGCGGCGGAAATCCACCCCAACCCAGGGCCTACAGTGACTTTGCCGGCGACCGGGCCAGGCTGGTCATTGGCGGAGCGATAGCCGCGACCGTTGCCGACCTGAGCCACCCGATGGCATTCGGCCTGCAACGGCCCGAGCTGCCTTTTTTCCGGCAAGGAACCACGGTTCTGAAGCCCAGCAGCAACGCGTACGCCACACCGGTCCGATACACGAACGAACCGCTGATGGCGGGTTACATCGGGGAGGAGCGGCTCGACGCCATGCGTGGGCAACCCGCCCTTATCGCAGAAAAGCAAGGTGATGGGCTGGTAGTCCGATTTGCCAACAACCCCCTGTTCCGGGGCTTCTGGCGCGGCACTGAAAGACTGCTTGTCAATGCCCTGTTTTTTGGCCAGATCATCCAGGAAACAAGCCTGCCCAGGGTGAGCGCCGCGCCCAAGCCAGAGCCTGAGAAACAGTGAGCCTCTTCAACGAACTCAGGCGCCGCAACGTATTCCGGGTAGCTGCGGCCTACCTAGTCGCCGCCTGGTTATTGTTGCAGATCGTTGACGTCATCGGGCCCATCCTGGGGCTGCCGGATACGATCGCCCGATACCTGCTGTTTTTGCTCGCGGTTGGTTTCATACCGGCCGTCGTGTTTGCCTGGGCCTTCGAACTGACACCCGAGGGTGTCAGGCGTGAAAGTGATGTCGACCGGGCGGGTTCGGTCATGGCGAGGAGCGGCCACAGGCTGGACCGGGCCATCATGGTCGTACTGGCCCTGGCCGTGGGGTTCCTGCTGTTCGACAAGCTGGTATTGCAGGACGGACCCGGCGGGCCTGATTCCAGGTCGGCCCGCAACACCCTGCCGGAATCCAGCCCGTTTGAAAGCCGGGTTCCATTTACCCCCGTGAGCGGTGAATCCGTCGCGGTTTTACCTTTTATCGCAATGAGCAACGGGCCGGACGACAACTATTTCGCGGACGGCCTGACCGAAGAGATCATCAACGCCCTGGCGCAGTTGCCTGACCTGTTGGTCACGGCCCGCACATCCGCCTTCCACTTCAAGGGCCAGAACCTGCCCGTCAGCGATATCGCCGGAAAGCTGGGTGTGAACCGCGTGGTCGAGGGCTCGGTGCGCAGAGCGGGCGAACAGCTGCGAATCACGGCCCAGTTGATCCGCGCTGGAGACGGCTTTCACCTGTGGTCCGAAACCTACGACCGCCGCACCGAGGACACCTTCGCCGTGCAGGAAGACATCGCGGAAAAGGTTGCCCTGGCGCTCAATGTCGTACTCGATGAGGCGTCAAGGGAGCGCATGCGGCGGGCAGGAACCGGTAACGTGGAGGCATTCACCGAATACCAGAAGGGACGGGAGCGGTTCATTCGCGCCCACGACACGGACAATATGGTCGGCGGTCTCCGCCAGGCAAACGTGCATTTCGAAAAAGCCATCGCGCTTGCACCTGAAATTCCCGATGCTTACAACGGAATCAACGACCTGCATTCACACATCCTGATCAACAACGCGATCGGCATCCTGGACGGCAATGTCTCGGAACAGGATGTTCAGAACGCTCCGGCGACCCTACGCAGGAATTTTGACCTCTCCATTCGCTATGCGCGCAACGAATACCGGAAAGTTTCAACCCAGCTTGACCGGGCCATAACGTTGGGGAACTGGTCCGGCCTGGCGGACCTGACCCGGCATGCCCTCGTGAATTCGGGCTGCATGCCCTCGTACTGGATCCAGCTGACGTCAACGCCATGGGGAATGGCCGAGGAGGCCTATTCGGTGTTCCGAAACGCCACGCTGTGCGATCCACACCGAACGTCGGCTTGGGCCCAGATGGCCAGGGCGCAGTTGTGGCAGGGCGATTACCAAGGGGTCGAAGCAACCGCACGCGAAGCAAGCGAAAAATTCGAATCCGACAACGGCATGCTACTCAGCGCGCTGGTGCTGGCGCTGGCTGATTCCGGGCGCGTGGAAGAAGCACAGCAGGTCAACAACAGCAAGGCGGACCGGGAAAGCCTGAGAATCCTGAACCGCGTAACCATCGCCGCCAACCAGGGGGACGCCGCCCTTGCCACCGGCCTGCAGAAAAAATACCTGGAATCCTTCGGGCCGGACGACAGTGTTTCGCTCACCTTGGAAGCCATGCGCGGCAATCGCAACGAGGCGAACCGCCTGGCGCGCCTCATCGACAGCCGGCCGGGCGGTTACCTGGCGCTGATGATGACCATTCTCCGCTGCAGTTGCGGCGCCCCTTTCGACCTGGAGGCTGCTCCGGACTTCGCGGCCCGTCTGGGCGAATCCGGGCTATCATGGCCACCGCCGATCACGGTCAGCTTCCCACTTAAAAACTGGTAATCCTATGAATCACAAGATCTGTTTCCTCGGCCTCGGCGTCATGGGTTTCCCCATGGCAGGTTACCTTGCCCGTGCCGGGCATGACATCACCGTTTACAACCGCAGCGCCGATAAAGCGGCAAAATGGGTACAGGAATACGGCGGCCAAATGGCGCCAACACCCGCCGCGGCCGCGGCCAATTGCGACTTTGTCTTCTGTTGCGTGGGCAACGACGACGACCTTCGTTCCGTCGCCGTTCGCGAAGGCGGCGCCTTCCAATCGATGAAACCCGGTTCTGTTTTCGTAGACCACACCACCACGTCGGCGATGGTTGCCCGTGAACTGGCCGCCGAAGCGGATAAGCGCGGTTTCCAGTTTATCGACGCACCGGTCTCCGGCGGCCAGGCCGGGGCGGAAAATGGGCAGTTGACGGTAATGATCGGCGGCAGCGAGGACGCAGTCTCACGCGCCGCCCCCCTGATCGATTGTTTTGCCCGCATGCAGGCCCGCCTCGGCGGCCCCGGAGCAGGCCAACAGACCAAGATGGTCAACCAGATCTGTATTGCAGGCATCGTGCAGGGTCTCGCCGAGGCCCTGCACTTCGCGGACCGCTCCGGCCTGGATGCAAAAGCCGTCGTCGATGTGATTTCCAAGGGCGCAGCCCAGTCCTGGCAAATGGATAACCGGGCGGGGACCATGATCGATGGCGTATTCGACTACGGTTTCGCCGTGGACTGGATGCGCAAGGACCTGGGATACGTACTGAGCGAAGCCCGCGAAAACGGCGCCCACCTGCCCGTGACCGCGCTGGTCGACCAGTTCTATTCCGAAGTCCAGGCACTGGGCGGCAACCGCTGGGACACGTCCAGCCTGATTGTGCCTCTGAAGAAAATGCGTAAGAGCTGAATACAGGGCTGGGTTGCGCGGCTTGGGAGCTTTAAACCCGGTCGTGGTGGTGCACACCCCCGCGACCTGGACTCTGGACAAAGTCGCAAGCGCACTTTCTTTCGTAAGAAGAACCTGGAAACAAAAGGGGCCGGATACATTTTTCGCCAATAAATGTATCCGGCCCCTTTTTCAAGAATGCACCACCGGCATCGACCAAAGTTCCCAAGATGCTGTTATGACGCGCTTTTCAGGGGGTATTACAGCAAAAATGATCATGCGCTAAAAAAAGGTACCGGATACATTTTTCGTTGAAAAATGTATCCGGTACCTTTTAGGAGCAATCGCGGCCAAAGCCATTCAGACAGGTGTCGTCTATGCCGCGCCTGTTTCTTCCTGCTTGAGGGGAGCTTCCAGGCGGGCGAGTTCTCCGGGCAGGGGCTCCGGGTCTTTGCCCTGGTTCATGCGCAGGGCGTTGCGGAAGCAGGCCATGGCCACTTCCAGTTCGCCCTTGCGTTCCAGCAACTGACCAAGCGAATCGTAGCCGGCGACGGTGGGCTCGATTTCCAGGCTGCGGACCAGGTGCTCGCGCGCCTTGCCCCACAATTCCTCGCGTGCGCAGAGCCGCCCCAGCGTGAGGTGAAGCCACGGGTCTTCCGGGTGTGTCTGCAGCCATTTTTCGCATTGGCGCAGGCGTTTGCTGGTATCGTCGAGACCAGGTACACCATAAGGCACCACCAGGCTCGGATCCCATTCGCGCTTCAAAGTCGTGCGGATGACGTCCTCGGTTATGCCAGGCTCATCCAGTTCGATCGCGCGCTCGGCGAATGCATGTACGACCGCGACGTCTCTCTGCATGTTCTTGGGTAATGCACGCCAGTCTGCCTGCAGTGAATCGGCCGTCTTGCTGTGCTGCAATTCGATGATGGCGGCCTGCTGTTTGAGCGCGGCCGCTTTCTTGGTATCCAGCATGTTCGCTTTCAGCATTACCGGCAGCAGCTTGACCAGCGGTTCCCACTCGCCCATCTCGGTGTAACAGCGCGATAACATTTCCAGCACCTGGGGGTGTTTGCGGCGCCTGGCCTGCAGGTCTTCAAGGATCGGGCGGGCCTCTTCGAACTGTTCATTCGACATCAGGATGCGCGCCCTCGTCAGTTCCACCAGGAACTTCTGCTTCTTGTTACGCGTATCTGCCTGCTCCAGATAGTACTCGGCCCGGTCACCCGCATCCTGCCCGTCTGCGGCCTCGGCCGCGGCCAGGTAACGCGCCGTCGTCCTGCCATGCGAAGAGGCCGACTTCTGCAGGGCGCGCTCCGCCGTCTGCCAATCCCCTTCCGTCAGGGCCAGCAAACCTTTCTCCAGTTGCACCAGGGACCGTTGCTCACGCACCTTGCGAGCGGCCTCTACCGGCATCTTCCAGAGGCGGATGACCGCCCAGACCAGTACCCAGACCAACAAGACGCCGAGCACCAGAACCAGCACGCTGGTTTCCAGGGTCCAGCCGAGAAAGTGGATCTGGACCATGCCCGGGTCTGCCTTGAATACCGGCGCCAGCGCAGCTGCCAGCAGGGCCAGCAGGATGGCGATCAGGACCAGGAATGCGGTTTTCATCCCTCGTTATCTCCGGCCGGCTTTTGCTCTGCATCATCAACCACCTCTTCAACCGGTGGTGCATCTACGGGTACCGCTGCTGAAGGTGCGGCGTTCCGTAACAGACGCAGCGTCGACCAGGGCGCCGTGATGTCAGGCACTTCAAACTTGATTTCCAGCGCGAGGAGTTCATCAATACCGCCGCTGACTTCCGCGAAACTGCCCGCCGCGGGATCGAACCAGGCGTCAATGGTTTCCATTGTCCGCTCAAGCGAACTGCGGAATGCGTCCTGGTCTCGGCGCATCAGGGCCAGGTGTGAGATTTCCATCTGCAGCCACAGCCTTTGACGGACATAGTCCATGTCTTCCAGGCTGATACGCTGATTCTCCTGGTCGGTACTGCGCCTGACGGTCACGAGACTGGAGAAAGCGCCGCTGATCTTGCCCCACCAGCCGTCCGGGTCCTCGCGTTCAGTGACCACGGCCGGTGTTTCCTCCTCGAGGAAAACCAGCGCAGGAATAGCTTCCTGGATGGCGTCCACACGGTTGGCGATTTCCAGGTAATCGGGAATCCCGACAGCGGCCAGTTCACGGCGCGCCGCGGCGATATCCTGGCGCACACCCAGGTACATCGGATTGTCCAGCGCGGCCAGGTGCATATCTGCAACTTCGAGCGCTTCGTCCGCGGCAGCGGGATCATTGAACAGTTTCAGCCGCTCATTGGCCAGTCGCAGCAGGTAGTCAACTTCCGCCAGGTCCAGTTCACCTCCGCCGTCCAGTTCACGCGTCGACATGCCGGCCACGGCGGCCTCGGCCGCCCGCAGGCGGCCCTGCATGGAGGAAGTGGCCGCCTGCAGAGAACGTGACAGCGCCATCTGTTCCTGCATGCCCTGCTCGATCCCGGCCAATTGTTCCCGGTCTGTATGGATCCGCCTTTGCAGAGCCTGGAACTCGGCGCCCACATCGCCGGAAGCCAGCGTGTCGACTTCGTCGCGAACCTGCTTGATCTTGAGCTCGAGTTCCTTGTCGCCGCTTTCTAAACGTGCAATCTCGGCAAAGACCTCTGATTCAGCCTGGCTGCCAGACGCCTGTCCCTGCCACCATGTCCAGGCGGACAGCGCAATTGCAGCGAGCGACAGCAGGAGGGCCAGAAAAGCCAAAAAGGATCCGCCGCGTTTTACCGAGGGGGTATCGTTGGAATCGACCGGGGGCTCCGATGGTTTGCCAGGCCCGGAGCGGCTTTTTACACCGAAATCATCCTCGTGATCGTTCTCGGAAGTTTTGGCTTCAATTTCGGTATTTTCGATATTCACCCGGGTCGGCCTGTTGATGTCTGTGGGAACAGGGAAATCCTAACCAAAAGAGGCCCACACTTCACCTAATTCAGCACAGATTCCTGACTGCAGCGTGTATTGCCTGGTTGCCCGGCCCTGCGGCCAGGTGGATTCGCTCCGGACCGTAGGCACGGGCCAGGCGTTTCAGGCGGTCGGAAATAACCAGCCATTCACCCTGGCAGATGCGGAACCAGCTTGCAGGCGGGAGTCTTTGTGACAGGGCCTTCATGACGTTGGCGCTGGTCCAAACGGACAGAATACCATCGGCCTCACCGAGCAAGGCCAGGGACTGCTTGTCCAGCTCGGCCGCTTCGGACCGGTAGACCATGATCGTCCGCGGCCGCCATCCCAGTTTGCCCAACCCTTCGCCAAGTTTTTCGCGCCCGCCGGGGGCCGCAATGATAAAAGCGCCTGGCCGTCCGATCTGCAGCGGTTCGGCGGCAAGCGTCTGCAGCAAGGCCTCGGAGGTATAGCCCTGCGCGGCCCGGATATTTACCCTGACGCCCGCCAGGGACAGAGCCCGGGCGGTAGCCGGACCAATCGCCGCTACCCGAACGCGGGAAAGCACGGCTGCCGGCAGCTGCGCCAGGCCATGCATGACCGCACGCGGGCTGGTAAACAGAACCAGGTCGCCGGGCCCTGCGGCAAGAAGGGCTGAAAAATCGTCTTCCTGCGCCAGCCTGGCTTCCACGGCGGAGTAGACGAAAGCGGGTTGCACCACGGCTTTCAGCCCCAGCGGTTGTAACATCAGCGCCAGTTCTTCCGACTGGGCTCGCGGCCGGGTCAGCAGTACATGGGTGAATTTCATTTCACTCTGCATTTAACGGAGGGAGGCAATGATATCAGCCGCGCCCTGCTCGATCAGGTCGTTGGCGACGCCTGCCGCCAGCTCGTCCACGTCAATTGCGGCGCCGTGTATTTCTGAGCGGATTATGGTTGCGCCATCGGGTGTGCCGACCAGTCCGGCCAGGCTGAGGGACTCCGCTTCCAGCTCGGCATAGACGGCCAGGGGAACCTGGCAACTACCTTCCAGCGCCGTGGCGACCGCCCGCTCGGCGCGCGTACGCAATGCGGCCGCATGGTCTGCCAGGGGCTTCAGAAGTTCCTTCACGGACCCATCCCCGATGCGGTTCTGAATACCGATGGTGCCCTGGGTCGAGGCGGGCAACCACACGGGCGGTTCCAGCGTTTCAGTGATGTAACGGTCGAGTCCCAGCCGCTCCAGCCCGGCGCAGGCCAGGATGATGGCGTCGTACTCGCCTTCCTCCAGTTTCCTGATCCGCGTGTTCACGTTTCCGCGCAGGTCTTTCAGTTCCAGATCCGGCCGCAGGGCCCTGAGCTGGCACTGCCGGCGCAGGCTGCTGGTGCCGACGATGGCGCCGGACGGCAACTCCGCCAGGGTTTGACCCTCGCGGCCCAGCAGGGCGTC
Organism: Lysobacterales bacterium; assembly: GCA_036351055.1. Classification (GTDB taxonomy): domain Bacteria; phylum Pseudomonadota; class Gammaproteobacteria; order Xanthomonadales; family SZUA-36; genus JABDPF01. The sequence continues at coordinate 6,440 of JAZBOH010000155.1, read as the reverse complement.
AAACGGATTGGCTCTTTTCAGCATGACATCCACCTCGAGGCCCGGTACCTGTTCCACCGGCACGTCCTTCATCGAATGTACCGCGATGTCGGCCTCGCCACTCAACAGGGCCTTTTCCAGTTCTTTAAGAAACAGTCCTTTTCCGCCGATCTTCGCCAACGGCTGGTCCAGGATGATGTCACCCTTGGTGACCATCGGCAGAAGCTCTACCTCGATCCCGGGGTGGGCTTCGTGCAGCAATTGAGCAGCATGTTCGGCCTGCCACATGGCCAGTTCGCTCTTGCGCGTGGCAATGGTAATTTTTGTCATGAAATCTCGCTTAACAACTTCCTCAGCGCCGATACATTTCTCCGGCTGACCTCGGGTTTACGGTCGGTGCCGCTCAGCAGCACCTGGGTGTGTCCCTCGGGTGTCCGCTCCAACCCCCTCAGATGCTTGCGCGAAACCAGGGCGTTGCGGTGGACCCGGAAAAAGTTTGAAGGGTAGCAATTCTCAAGTTCCGTCAGGGATTCGTCAACCACTGTCATGCCGTTTTCATGAATCACCGTGGTGTACTTGTCTTCCGCCATCAGGCAAACCACCCGGCTAAGGGGGGTGAGCACGACTTTGCCGCCGACCGTTGATCGCAGAAAGTGCTGTTCTTCCGCCTTTTCACCGTTGCTGCCAAGGTAACGCGCGGCTTTTTCCAGCGCTTTCTCCAGCCGCTCGGTACGCACCGGCTTGACGACGTAATCCACAGCCTCGACCTCGAAGGCGCGCAAGGCCTGGTCCTGGTAAGCCGTACAGAAGATCACCGCGGGAGAAGCACCACTTTCCTGCAGGGTCCTGGCCAGGGTCATGCCGTCCATGCCGGGCATGGAAATATCCAGTAGCAGGACGTCCGGGCCAAGCTCCCTGATCTTCTCCAGGGCCGCGGAACCGTTGGCGGCTTCCCCGGCTACCCTGTAGTCGGGGATCGCATCGACCAGCCTGCGTAAACGGTCGCGGGCCGGTTTTTCGTCGTCAATGATCAGAATGTTCAACATGAGGCACCACCAATACGGCGTAAAATTGTTCCTTGTCGCGGTTGGTCATCAGCCGGGCGCGCGCCCCGAATGCAAAGACCAGCCGCTCCCTGATGTTTTCGATGGCCATCCCGTTCCCCCCTGAGGTATGGCCTTCCGGCGCGACCGGGTTGCCGATGGTTATGACCACCTCGTCACCCTCGGCACGGCCGTAAACGCTGAGTTTGCCGCCTTCCTCGTGCGCCTGTATACCATGCGCCACGGCATTTTCCAGCAAGGGCTGCAACAGGAGCGGTAAAACAGCTGCACCCGGCGGCAGTTCATCCACGCGCCAGTCGATCTCGAGCCGCTCTCCCAGTCGCCGCTTTTCCATATCGAGGTACTGCCGGGCGAGGCTGAGCTCTTCTTCCAGCGAGATCAGCTGGTCGGCGCGCCGCATGCTACCGCGGAAAATGTCGGCCAAATCCAGCGTGGCGGCTTCGGCATTATCCGGGTCGTCGTGCACCAGGCTGGCAATCGTGTTCAGGCTGTTGAACAGGAAATGCGGCTGTATCCGGGCCTGCAGAGCCTGCACCCGCGCCTCCGACTGGGCCAGTAATTCCGCTTTCCAGCGGGCACGCATCACCAGGTAGCGGAAAAATACCACGGCCACCAGGCCCACGGCGAAAACATTCTTGAATACGAACATGCCAACGTCGTCCTGCACCAGGTCGGGCAGGCTGATGCCCGCGGCCAGCCAGGCAGCGAAACTGAAAACCATCGCCAGGAAAAGCACGACCAGCCAGCTGAACACCCAGGCGCCATCCGAAGAATACCGGCCGGTCCAACCGCTGATGAGACAGAGACCGGATGCACAGAACAACGCCATCCACTGGGCATAGATACTGGCAATGCCCAGCCACTGCCAACCCGGGAAGCCGCCCGGACCGAGCCCGATCAGGATAACCGATACCTCGGTGATGACGGCCACTGCAAGCAACAGGCGCCAGTTGCAGAATGTCGGGGGATAGACGCCCGCCACATGCCCTTCCAGGTCCATTTCTGCACGCTTCAACATTAAAACCGTTTCTGCATCCAGCCCGCGATGTGTTCGATCTCCTCGGGGCATACTGCGTGTTGCATCGGGTATTGCTGCCACTCCACAGGGTAGGCAAGCCGGCGCAGGCTCTCTGCCGCCTGGCTGCCAAGCTGCAGCGGCACAATGGGATCGGCGACGCCATGGCCCATGAATACCGGCATCCCCTGGTTGGCCGGGTGCCGATCCGCTTCCAGCCGGTGCGCCTGGAGCATGTAGGTCGAAAGGGCAATCAGCCCCGCCAGTTTCTCCGGGTAGCGTAGCGCGCACTGGATCGCGATCGCTCCGCCCTGGGAAAAACCCGCCACCAGGATGCGCCCTGGCTCGATACCGCGTTCCTGCTCACGCCGGACCAGGGCGGTCGCCTGGCGAATACTTTCTTCGATGCCCGCCTCGTCCTGGTCACGGTCGATATCGATGCCCATGATGTCGTACCAGGCGCGCATCTGCATACCGCCATTGACCGTTACCGGCCGTGTGGGGGCATGCGGAAATACATAGCGCACGGCCGGTGCGCCCGGCCAATCCAGCCAGGGAACCAGTGGTTCAAAATCGTGGCCATCCGCGCCGAGGCCGTGTAACCAGACCACAGCCGCCGTCGGGTCCGTCCCGGTTGTGATTTCGACCGCATCCAGCATTGCCGCGGGCGTCGTCGTATCCATGGCTGATTCCCTATTTGTCATGGCGTATAGTGTATCAGCCCTAGGCGCGCGCAACCGCAGGTGAAAAACCGAAATGCTGACAGACAGAACAGGTTCAAGACGGCTTCTTGCAGGCAGTTTGCTGTGTATCCTGCTACTGGCAGTATCCGCCTGTGGACAGCGCGGGCCTCTGTACCTTCCGGAAGACAGACCGGAGACCAATGACACCGAAGAAACTTCCGACACCCAGGATAAAAAGGACGATGAGCGTGCCGATCGAATTTCACAAGATGCACGGAGCCGGGAACGATTTTGTCTTGATCGATGCACGGCAGCAGGATTTTTCACCTACGCCTGAACTGGCCACCGCCATCGCTGACCGGCGTTTTGGTATTGGCTGCGACCAGATCATGATCCTGCGCCAACCCCGCTCGGCTGAACATCTCGTCCGCTATGAAATCTGGAACCCTGACGGCAGCCAGGCCGCGCAATGTGGCAACGGCGCACGTTGTGTCGCCCTGTTTATCGAACTGAATGGCGAGTTTGATGGTAAGCCTTACAGCGCAGAAAGTCCTTCCGGCATCGTCGGAATTCGGCGTTGCGGGGATGGCGAATACGAACTGGACATGGGCACCGCGGATTTCGATCCGGCAAGTATTCCCCTCGAGTTGGCTGGTGAGAATGGCCTCTACCACCTCGACTCACCCTGGGGGCCCGTCGAGTTCGGCGCCGTGTCGATGGGTAATCCGCACTCGCTCGTGGTGGTTGATGAAATCAACGACGACCGAATCCCCGCAATTGGCACCTGGATGGGGGAACACGATGCCTTCCCCGACCGGGTCAACGCGGGTTTCGCACAGATCGAGAGCCGCTCGAGTATCCGTTTGCGGGTAGTTGAACGCGGCCCGGGCGAAACCCTCGCCTGCGGTTCCGGGGCCTGCGCCGCCGTGGCCATACTAGGCCGCCGTGGCCTGGTGGATGAGCGCGTGGACGTCTTCCTCCCGGGCGGTCGTCTTGTGATACAGTGGCGCGGAAACAACGAACCCCTGGTCATGAAGGGGCCGGCCAAATACGTATTCAGAGGGACCATGAATGAGTGACGACAGAACATCGCTGAAGGAAGTTGTCGCAGACTATCTCCGCAACAACCCGGGTTTCCTCGAAGAGTACCCGGACGTGCTGCAAGCGCTGGAAATCAATCATCGCAGCGGTACGGCCGTTTCCCTGATCGAACGCCAGGTGGAACAACTCCGGGCCAGCAACGAAGAGTTGACAAACAGGCTCAACAAGCTGGTGCAGCTTGCCGCAGAAAATGAACAACTGATCTCCCGCTTGCACAAGCTGACGCTGGAGTTGATGCCCATTGAGTCCCGCAGAGAATTTTTCACCTGCCTGGGCAACAGCCTGTTGAATGATTTCAACGCTGACATCCTCCAGATCTGCCTGCTGGATGCAGACATCGCGGCGGAAGCCGGTGAAGACGTGATCGGCATCCAGTCAGACGACCCGCAGTTCCAGTCATTCAGGATCCTGCTGGAAAAGAACGACACCACCTGCGGTCGCCTCAGCGAAGCCAAGATGGAGTTCCTGTTTGGCAGCAAGGCACGCTGGGTTCAGTCAACCGCGCTGATTCCGCTGGGCGAAGGCGGTTCCCTGGGCATGATGGCCATCGGCAGCAGCGACCAGACCCGCTTCTACCCGGGCATGGGAACCCTGTTCCTCGACCTGCTGGCCGATGTAATCGCCGCCAAGCTGTCACTGGACCAACCGGAAGAACAGCGACGCTCGGCCTGACGGCACGGGCATGGAAACCCAACGACACTACCTGGACTACCTGCACACCGAGCGCGGGCTGTCGCCACGCACGCGGGACGCATACCGCCGCGACCTCGACCTGTTTGCCGCTGAACTGAAGCGCCTGGAGATCAGCGACCCCGGCCAGGTCAGCGAGCACGGCGTGCGACACTTCATTGCGCGACTTCACCGGCAGGGGCTCGGCGCCAGGAGCATCCAACGCGTTCTCTCGGCGCTGCGCGGTTATTACCGCTGGCTGATGCGTGAAGGGCTGGCGCGCCATAACCCGGCAATCGCCATCAAGGCGCCCAGGGCATCCAAGAAACTGCCAAAGACGCTGGACACCGACGCGGTCGCCCGCCTGCTGGACTTCAAGACAGACACGCCGCTGGCGCTGCGCGACAAGGCCATGATGGAGCTGTTTTATTCCTCGGGCCTGCGGCTTTCAGAACTGGCCAGCCTGCGCTGGGACCAGATCGACCCCTCGTCGGGCCTGATCACCGTCACCGGCAAGGGCAACAAGACACGCGTGGTTCCGCTCGGGAGTTACGCGGCCAAAGCCCTGGATGCATGGCAAAAAGTCAGGGGTAACTTCGCCGGCTTCGAAGAGCCCTGTATCTTTGTCAGCCAGAGAGGCAAAGCCATATCGGTGCGGACCATCCAGTCCCGTATCCGGCACTGGGCGCGCATACAGGGCATTCCCCAGCAGGTCTACCCTCACCTCCTGCGGCACAGTTTCGCCAGCCATATGCTGGAGTCTTCGGGTGACCTGCGCGCCGTGCAGGAACTGCTCGGCCACGCCGACATCTCAACCACCCAGGTTTATACCCACCTCGATTTCCAGCACCTGGCCAGCGTCTACGACAAGGCGCATCCGCGGGCCAAGAAAAAATGAGTATTAATGTGGGAGCGGCTTTAGCCGCGATCAGTTTTTGGTCAAAAACCAGATAATCGAATCGCGGCTAAAGCCGCTCCCACCTAAAGAAGCTACTCTTTCTCGAACCAGCGATAGACCAGGCCCGCAACGGCCGCGCCGATCAGCGGCGCCAGCCAGAACAACCACAGTTGCGCCATTGCCCAGTCACCCACCAGGAGCGCCGGGCCGGTGCTGCGTGCCGGGTTGACCGAAGTATTGGTTACCGGGATGCTGATCAGGTGGATCAGGGTCAGGCACAGGCCGATGGCAATCGGAGCGAACCCAGCCGGGGCGCGCTTGTCGGTGGCGCCGAGGATCACGATCAGGAAGCCCAGTGTCAACACGAACTCGATGGCGAACCCGGCCTGCATGGAATAGCCTTGAGGCGAATGCTCCCCGTAACCATTGTTGGCCAGGCCGTTGGCCAGGTCATGACCGCCCGGAGCGCCGCTGGCGATCCCGTACAGCACATAGGCCGCTACAATGGCGCCGAGCAACTGTGCAATGACATAGGCGGGCAATTCTGAAAACTTGAACCTGCCGGCAACCGCGAGGCCCAGTGAGACCGCCGGGTTCAGGTGGCAACCTGATATGTGACCGATGGCAAAGGCCATGGTCAGCACGGTCAGGCCGAAGGCCAGCGAGACGCCTACGTAGCCGATTCCCAGATCCGGAACCCCGGCAGCCAGAACAGCCGCCCCACAGCCTCCGAAAACCAGCCAGAACGTGCCAATGAACTCAGCAGCGGATTTTTTAGCCAGTGACATAATCTCTCCCTCAATTGATACACAAAATGGGAATCCGGGTGTCTGCGACCGGCGGCCCATCCCTCCCGACGGAATCCCATGGGTCCATAATAGACGAAATAGATGCCAGCGCAGAATGGAGAAACGCCGGGCTAGTGACTTTCTTTTTGGGATTTCCTGAAGTTTCGTGTCGCCAGGCTGCTGCCCAGCCAGTACCCTGCATACGCCGTGACAAACCAGACCCAGATGTAGTTGCTCTGGATG